>JBGAWK010000067.1:0-11690 GCA_044227665.1 Chitinophagales bacterium | reverse complement strand
AGCGTCTCGTAAAATTAAAGGTATTGAAAGTCAAGGAATGATTTTGATGGCATCAAACTCTGCTGGCGAATTAAGTTTTATAACAGCAACAAAACCAATAATCGTTCGCCATATTTCAACCTCCAAAATGCAGGTGCGGTCTTCAACTTAGACGGCTCACAAAAAAAAATAAATCTAGGCATAGGCTTCAGTCAAATAGCAGATTATAAAGAGCTCATAAACACGGCAGGATTCAATCCCTATAACTCTATATTAGTATCTTATGCTGAGCAACTGGAAGGCGTACCTTCGGATCAGGCGGCAAAAGATTATCCTTTTGAAGCTACCTTGCCATATATTACAGGACTATTATTTAAAGACACGCTGATAGACAGTTATTATCCGGCAGCCTATGATAGTGTGCAACAACAAGTAAAATTAAAACGTACTGGAAGCATTCAAGAAGCATCATTAGCAATGGCATTCCAACTGAACAGAAAAATTTCCGCAGGCATAGGTATTGGTGTACCTATACTCAATTTCACAGAAGAATATTACTTCAGAGAAGAAGATATAAATAATGTATATCCGCAATATATTTATATGGATAGAACAGCAAACTACGCCTACAATGGTGTAGGTCTTAATATGAAACTGGGGGTTCATGCTCAGCCTTCCGAGAGCGTGCGATTTGCAGCATCCTTTACTACGCCCTCTCTCTATTTTGTCAACAATACTTATCAGGTAGACTTTATTGCAGACTTTGACTCGGTCACACGTATTCCCGACACACAGCTTAGTGAGTTCAAATATAAATTCAACAGCCCTATGCGTTGGAATTCTGGATTTGCATATGTACATCCAAAATATGGATTTATATCCTTGGAATATGAGGGTACCCTTATCCAAAAATCAAAATATAAGTTTGACGAAGAGTACGACCCTAGCGATACCTATCAAAATTATATCAATGAAAATATTTCGGCCAAATATAAGTCCGTACATAATTTACGTACCGGCATTGAAGCAAAGGTAGGAGATATAAGGCTAAGAACGGGGGTAAGCTATAAGACATCTCCCTTTGTATCTGACGAAGACAGCAAAAACAAAAACAGCAGTATGTCCTATAGCGCAGGATTTGGTGTATATAAAAAATCATGGAAGATGGATATAGGCTATGCCTACTCTACGTCTAAAGAAGTGGTAGTACCCTATTCTTTGCAGTATGAATCCTCTCCCCATCTTGATATTCAGAAAGCACAACATAATTTTGCGATGAGCATAGGATATAAGTTTTAAAAAAATACAAACCACTTATCCCCACTTGTACACAGAATGTTTAAATATTGCATAGGGGTGTAATATAATTGTAAATATATCTTTATGCTGTAATAGTGTATTCATGTACGGCAAAAAACTTTTAAATATTAAAATGCTATGCATCCTAATCTTGGGTACATGGATACATACGGCAACCATAGCCAGCGAACTGGCATCCGTATCTACGCTTACCTTACATGCATGGAAATTTTACTATACTTTTATGCCGCTCAACAAGCAAATCGTCAATGAGGGAAATAGTGAGAATTATATCTATCTTAAATTTGAAAAAGATAAATCTTTCACGCTTATTAGTAAAGAAAAAGTAGAAAAAGGAAGTTGGGCTTTCGAAGAGCGCGAAGGTATAAACACCGTAGTCTTTGGGTTCAGGGGCATAGATACTTGGTTGATTAACTATCTAAACGAGCAAACATTCGTCATACATTGTGAGAATGAAAACGGGGTCTTGGAATATCATTTCTCCCCTGCCAGCAATGAAAAAGACTTGAATCTTATGGCACTACGAATCAATCAACATATAGACGAGATGCAGAATCTCCTCAAGCAGATGAGCTACCTCCCCGACAACACAAGGGTGGAAAATATTAATATACCTTCAGAGAAATCTATAAAAAAATCTACTTCCAACTTTAGCACAGTAAATGTATTCGATAAAATAAAAAGCCTTGATGCCCTAGAAAATTCATCCCCGACAGATTCTGACAATACAGAAAAGTCTCTGCCTATAGCGGATATAGGCATGTATGATGATGATATCAAAAAACTAAAAGCACTTAATGGCAGCAAAGCACCCCTTACACAAACGGTAGTAACCGCAGAGACTACTACTATTCAAAAAGAGCTTTCCAATACCAACAATATACGCTCATCGCACAGAGTGCCTACCAGCTTATCCAAAAAAGATTTCGTAAAAATATATATCAGCGGCGGCGGTCTCAAGGCTGGAGTGAATCCCAAAATCAAGGACATAGTAACTGTTGACAACAGCGGATTTGTAAAAAAAGATTATGAATCCTTACTAGGGGGCAAATACACCTACTCCAAAAAAATATCTAAGGACGAAATCATAAAATTAGCTGAGTATATCATCAACAAAGGGTTCTTTGACTTTCCAGAAGAATATGCCTGTATAGAAGGATGTGAAAAGCTCGAGAGTCTCTCAGGGCCTAAGCCTATACCCTTAAAGATTATTGTAGAAGTAGGCAGCGAAAGACATACCGTTTTTGTACCCATTTATGCGCCTGAAATGGATGGATATAAATCTAATTACCCCAAGGAACTTACCGATATCGTAGATGCCATCCATGATATCGCCGACATCTGATTATTTACACACTACAATATTTGTTTGCCATGCCTGTCAATAAAGAAAATATACATGCACAGCAAGCACAGCGTAGCGCATTATCCCATCTACAAAAAAACAAAGTCAGCCTATCTATCCAAGAATGGGCACAAAAAATATCCTCCGGAGATATACAGGCATTGTCAAAGATTATCTCTTTGGCAGAAAGTACTAAAGTCAGCGATACTGTTTTAGCAAAAGACATTATTGCTTCTTCACAGAAAAAGCAAGCCCTGAGAATTGGAATTACTGGAATTCCGGGTGTAGGCAAGAGTACCTTTATAAATACATTGGCACAAAAACTGTCTATCCACAACAACAAGAAAATAGCAATACTAGCCATAGATCCCAGTAGCGAAAATTCTGGCGGCAGCATACTCGGAGACAAAACGCGCATGACAGATATTGCAACGGCACAAAATATCTTTATCCGACCCACACCTACAGGAAATTACCTTGGCGGTCTTCATCCTGCTACATTGGATGTCACCAAATTATGTGAAGCCGCAGGTTTCGACTATGTGCTGATAGAAACTGTGGGCGTAGGACAGTCCGAGCATCATATTGCCCACCTTGCAGACATCAATTTTCTACTATTAGTACCCAATGCTGGCGATGAACTGCAAGGGCTAAAAAGTGGTATTGTAGAGCAATCTGATGCCATCATCATCCACAAAGCAGATGCTGCCTACTTAAATCTGGCAAAAGTAACCTTGAATCATTATAGCAAAGCGCTGAGATGGCGTACCAAGGCAAGTAAGCTACCCCTATTTATGGTATCCTCTACAGAAGATAGAGGCTTTGAAGAAGTATGCCTATACCTCCACAATGCTGAAAATGACCCTACCATCTTTGCAAAGCGCGAGGAGGATGAAATCTTCTGGATAAGACTCCAATTAGAAAATCACATCCTAAAATATTGCAATAACCACCCTAAATTCTTAAAATGGATAAAAACCAACAACATATCAAGTAATTATTCAAAATTATTTGATATAAAACTGTTAATGAGCTACTTATAGGTAATGTCTGTATTTACTTTCAAACAATTTACCATAGCACAGCACCACAGTAGTCATAAAGTAGGTACGGATGGTGTTCTCCTTGGTGCTTGGGCAACACGTATTTTACAAGAAGATTTTTTGCAGATATTAGATATTGGTACAGGCACTGGAGTCATCGGGCTCATGATGGCGCAAGCATTTCCTCTGGCACAGATTACAGCTATAGAACCTGATATACCTTCCATAGAAGATGCCTCTTTGAATTTTGCATCAAGTCCGTGGCAAGGCAGAATAGATTTACATACATGTACCTTAGCAGATTATTTTCCCATATCTAATTTTGACCTCATTATCAGCAATCCCCCTTACTACCGAGAACATACCCTTTCCCCTGACTTACGTCGCGCTGCTGCAAGAAATATAGCATCCCTAAGCCCCGAAAAAATATTAGAATTCGCCGCTCGGCATCTTAAAAAAGAAGGTTATTTATGTCTCATCCTTCCCTTCTATCATTTTGAAGATATTCAAAAATATTGCAAAAGGTATCATCTCTTCCTCGTCAATATTTGTACTGTTTTCCCAAAAAATACAAAGAAAGCTAATAGAATACTCCTTTGTATTTCCCCCATGGAATGCCATACTATAGCATCTCAGCTAATTATTTATAAAGAGGATAATACTTATACTACTGAATATATAGAGCTATGCTGCGATTTTTATCTCTATATGTAGATTACTTTGGTTTTCTGGCCTTTACACCCCAATCAAACGAAAACTCAGCTACGATTTCACCTTGTTCATCATAGCCTATAGATTTAGTTTTTATAGATTTAGCCTGAAAATCTTTGCAAGTCTCTGTAACAGCGTCTGCTATGAGCTTGCCATCTTCCGTCTTAAAAGTAACTAGTCCTAATGCACGCTTCACAAATTTCGCCTCACATCCTACTACAAATGTAGATACTGATATTTTGGCATTACGGGCATACATGAGGACGATAGCACCGGGAGCCATCTCCGCAGCCATACCCAATACCGCCCAATAAGTAGTGTTAAAAGGATTTTTATTCAAAAAATTATACGGAACAGTAACGGCACACCTCCCCTCTTCCAGCACCGTAATACTGAGTCCTGCCAAGGCTGCCATAGGCAATTCCTTCATCATCCCTATGCGGAATAAAGGTTTATTGAGCATTTGCTTACGATGTTTCTCTAGTTTTTGTACATCAAAAACAGTAGTATCTGCCATAATTTTTTTTGCTAAAGTACACTTTTTACTGTTTTTTTGAAATATTGCCTTTAATGATAAAAATTTGATAGCATTTATCTTCAATTGGTAAAGGTAAGCCAATAATTTGCTACAAAGTTCCATATCATAAATACGCTCATGCTCATCACTTTAGAAATAATAAACTTCTTACCCTTGCGATGGTGGAGATAATATACTATGGCATTTACTATGGCTAATCCTATCAAGCTGATACCCATAAATTTCAGAAACTGTAAGAGTACATTAGGGTCTTGGCTATCGAAAGTCCAAATTCTATTGATATAATATTTGATAACTACTCCTACCAAAAAGCCTAAGGTATTGGCAACTAAGAGTTTCATCTTCTTGGTCTTCAGAAGTTGGGTGGAGATAAGAACATCAAATAAAAAGCCTATGCCTCCGGCAATAAGAAACATGCCAAACTTTTGTAGTACCTCTGTATAATCCATCTTAATGAAACAAATTTGAAAACATCTACACCAATTAACAAATCAAATGAAATTATTATTCCTAAATATTCGTTAATTTGTATTTCATAATAGAATAAAATCTTTTTTAGTTAATAATTGTTTAAAAAATATGAAAAATTTAAAAGAAAGATATGGTGATTGGGCAATAGTTACAGGCGCATCTAGTGGTATTGGAGAAGAATTTGCACACCAGCTAGCAGCTCAGGGCATAAACCTCATTCTTGTTGCACGTAGAATTGATCGTTTGGAAACCTTAGCTCACACCTTAGAAACCAAGCACAATATCACTGTAAAAGCCATACAGGCAGACCTCAGTGCCGAAGGCTTCTTAGATACTATTACTGAGGCAACCAAAGACATAGAGATAGGCCTACTTATCAATAATGCGGGCATGAACTGCGAAGGGCACTTTTACAGAGGCAATATAGATCGCAATACGCAGATGATACGTCTAAATATGGAAGCCCCATTCATCCTCGCCTACCATTATCTAAAAAGCATGGCAGAACGTAAGAAAGGAGCCATAATATTTACAGCTTCTACCAGCAGCTTTAGTGCGCATCCCTATCTTTCGCACTATGGTGCTACCAAAGCGTATATCCTTTCATTAGCAGAATGTCTAAACTATGAATTTAAAGATAGTGGTGTGGATGTACTGGCACTGTGCCCCGGACCTACGGAATCGGAGATGACAGGCAAGGTAAAAGACAACCCCGTAATGATGAAGGCTGCACCCGTAGTCCAAGCTGCGCTTCAAGGATTAGGAAAAACGTCGTCGGTAATACCCGGCACATTCAATAAGGCTACTGTATTTGCCAACAAATACTTCTTAACCAGAGAGATGGGCAGAAACCTCAATGCTGCCATCCTGAAAAAATTCCTTCCTGGCACCAAACCCAAAAAGGGATAAAAGAGGTAGTGCGTACAAGCTACTAAGTACTGACATTGTATTCATACCTTACAGGTCTCTACCGATTTTGGTCATGCGTCTCTAATAATTGTAGCATACACATATAGGTCTAGTGATTTATTCCTGGCGTTTTACATCGCTCTGAATTTATAGGCTACCTATTATTTTCAAAAGATAAAGACACATCCAATTTATTGCTATTATTGTGAAAGCAGGCATCATAGCTCACTTCATAAAAAAATAAGGTGGCTGCCCGTAGGACAGCCACCACCTTAAATATAAAAACGAAAAGGATAAAAATTTAGAAAGTTATGACTTTGGAGACCCCCGAAACATTGTTCACCACATTTTCTGTGCCTTTGTAGTGAATGGTAGAAGCACCTGCCGCAGTAGCGTTTAAAGTATTTTTAGCAGACACCCACATCTCGGAAGCTCCAGATGCTTGCACTACTGCTTCTGAAGCATCTAAATTTCTAGCATCTATACTTCCTGTGCCTGCAATTTCTGCCTCCAGATTGCTTGCCTGTCCAGATACCTTTACTACCCCTGTTCCTGTATTACTTACATTGAGCGTACCATATTGCACATTCTTAATATCTATATCATTATTTCCGGCAGATTCTACTTGCAACAATTCTCCCTTGAAATTTTTTACTTCTATAGCTACATTTCCGGCAGATGAGATTCCACTAAGCATAGGCATTTCAATCATAACTTTAAGTTTTTTACCTGTCAAGAACTTGTTTTTAGAGGATATCTCAAGTACTCCTCCATTGATTTCTATATCTACCTTATCTTCCGGCAATGAAGTATATAGCTTGTATTCTGTTCCTTGTACAATATGTACATCCATCTTTCCCGTTAGATGTAATTGCTCTACCTCGTCAAATCCATCAATTTGATATTGCGCAGCCGTATCATGGGCAAAACCTTCTGCAATACCGATAAATTTCAGGGTATTCCCATCCATTTGCCATACGACATCACTCAAATCATAGTCATCGGTGATACTTGCTTCTTGCAGTGGAGGATAGTCTTCGAGAATATCACTCATATCTTTGCTTAGTACAAAGTAGCTACCTTGGGGAATCTGCAAAGTAATATTCGCCTCTTGAAATCTGAATTTTTTAGGGTTATTGTTGGTCGTAAGATAATTAGCTATCTGTATATTTTTACCCTCAACAGCTACTTGATGATGTATCATAGAGGCATATTTTTCTGCCAATACATTCGTTTTGGCTCTGGCTTCTTTAGATTGTATGATATGTAATTGTGCATCCGGACTGGCTACAATATTCAAGTGCACTTTACACATATCTCCACTTTTTTCAATTCTTTCATAATCTTCTTTATCAAAACCCCAATTGATATTTATATCCTCATCCCCTATTCCGGGAAGCGCAGATATATTAAGGGTATCTATAGGATTTACCGTATAATTGAACGCCTGCTTCACTTTACCCTTGTCATCAAACAATCCGGCTATAGAAGCTGCGCCCACACCTAATAGCAACATTCCTATCACACAAGCAATGGCAATAGTTGTATTTTTTCTTACCGTAAGTACTTTATTATTTTTAGAAAATACATGTATAGGAAGCAGCATAAAAAATATAAATAAAGCCCCTAGTAAAAGGATAAAACCCAATAAGGGCACTAGCCCCTGAATGGGAGACTCTAAAATAAAATTATTTACGGGGCCAAATGATACTATGCCTGCAACCAGCATAGCAAAAGCAGCAATTCCAAAGCTAAGTAATATTGTTCCCACTATAAAGGTTATGAACCCTATGATAAAATACATGATAGCTTTTCCTAAAAATGAAACTATATTTCGCAATGCGCCATTATTGACACTGCTCACTTCATTAAATTTTGTCTTTACTGTATTCTCCAATGAAGCAAGATTTACAGGCTTTCCCTGCATATCCAGTTTTTGTGCCGAAGTCTTGGCCTCTGGTACTATAAACCACAATAATAGATAAATCAAGATTGGCGTTCCTGCACCCAAGATTACTACTAATGCTAAGGCAAGTCGTATCCACAGCGGATCTTTTATACCCAAGAATGCAGAAACCCCTGAACATATACCTGCAATGATAGCATCATTAGGATTGCGATACAGTCTTTTAGTACCCTCTGTAGTACTATTTTCATCTTTGATATTATTTGCGTCTTCCATAGGCTTTTCTTCAAATGATTCAGGCTCGCCTAACTGTGTGATAAGGTGATCTACATCTTCAATGCTTACTATGTTTCTGCCGTCTTTTTGAAGTTTTTGCGATAGTAATTCCGACATACGTGCTTCCACGTCATTGATAATATCATAACCATCTGTGGTGCCGGCATAGCACATCTTCAATCGCTCACTATATGCATGTAGTTTTTCAAACGCGGGTTCATCTACGTGAAATAATTTTCCAGATAGATTGATGTTACTGGTTTTATTCATAACTAATATATTTAAGTTGGTTGATAAATTATTTATTCAAAAGGTGTTCTACTGTTGTAGCTACAGATTTCTCCAAAGTTTGCCATTCTACTTTCAGTTCATTGAGCGCCTCCTCTCCTTGTGTCGTAAGCATAAAATATTTTCTCGGTGGCCCCTCGGTGCTTTCCTTCCATACATAGGAAACAAGACCTGCATTTTTGAGTCGCGTAAGCAAAGGATATACTGTACCCTCCACCACTAATAAATTGGCAGCGTGTAACCGCTCCAAAATATCGGATGCATATACTTCTCCATCCGCTATTATTCCTAATATACAAAACTCCAATATGCCTTTTCGCATTTGGATTTTCGCATTTTCTACATTAAAGTCAGACATGGTAGTGTGTTTTAATTATTAGTTGACAATACAAATATATGTATTTTACAATGTACTATGCAATACATAATAGTAAAATTATTTTTATTTTTAACATATTAATTTATTAACTACTTATAATATATTGTTTTATTTATATTTACACATATACTATAATAATTATATTAATATATGCAGCAAATATACTTTATAAAATAATACGTTACAGGCATGAATGAAAGCTAAACTCTATTATAGATGGACTATAGAAATCTTCAAGCCGTAATATAGACGAGAATATTTTTATAGGAAAAAATATAGGGATATTAAATGAATCTATGCCACTTCATCCATCATTATTATACGTAAATAATACAAATCTAATCTTCAAAATTCTTACCATATAATAGAATTCGTATTTTTACATAATGGGATACACAGTAGAACTCAAAAAGATGCCTTCCGCCATAGAGGTATTGGCAAAAGCAGGCAAAACCCTGTTTCGAAAAGGACAGCAAGAACTGCCTGACAATTCTGTATCTGTGAAAGGATGTCACATTGAAAAAAAGAACTTGACGGCATACAATAAGATTTGTCAGTTTAAAGACTTAAATTTTGTCCCTGCTACCTATCCCTATATTTTTAGTTTTCCATTGCAGATGCAACTGATGAGTGACAAAAAATTTCCTTATCCCCTACCCGGCTTAGTACATCTTGCTAATAGTATTACACAACATCGCACACTACAAGTTTCTGATAATTTTGATATTTTTTGTCATTTTGGCGAAAAAATACATCATGAAAAAGGACAAGCTTTCGAGATAAAAACGGGCATACTCGTAGATAATGAACTAATATGGTCTTGCACCAGCGTGTATCTCTATAAAGGAAAGGAAGGGAAAGGCAGTGAAATAGCTTGGGAAGAACCTATGCCTATAGATAAAGGAAGAAAACAGTCTTGGGAGTTGGCATATACATTGGGAATTCAATATGCTATGGTCAACAAGGATATAAACCCTATACATATAATACCTTTGACAGCACGGCTCTTTGGGATGCCTAGACATATCATTCACGGGATGTGGAATCTAGGTCGTGTCCTTGCTGCTGAAAGCGAAAAAGAAAATCTCTCCGCAGTAAGTATCCATGTACACTTCAAAACGCCTGTATTTTTACCTTCCGCCATAATATATAGAAGCGAACTGGATACATCGTTATCCAATAAGATAAATTTTGACATTGTTGATAAGCACGAGGAAAAACCTCATGCTAGAGGCACGATAATCAAAGGATAGAATCCTTATTTAGACTTTTTCTTGAACATTCCAAGCATACGATCCGTAACCATATAGCCACCTACTACATTTATCATAGCTAATACTATCGACGTATAAGCCATTATGTAATATATCATGCTATAGTTTTCGGTGGGATCTATGCGTAAGGCAGCTACACATCCTCCTATGATTACGATTCCACTTATAGCATTAGACCCCGACATCAAAGGTGTATGCAAAATTGAGGGTATATTATTGATTACTTCCATACCTACAAAAGTGGCAAGAATGACTACATAAATCAAAAGTAGATTATCATTGAATATCTGCATTATAGCTTCCATTTTTTCGTATTTATTGGCAAAAATAGAAATAGAGAATGATATTTGAAAAAAAATATTCCACGCACACCGAAAATTTGGGGATAAGTAGAAAAAGATAGAGGGGCTTGCTACGCAAGCCCCTCTATCTTTAAATATAAATAATATAAAAGACAGTACTAGAATAACTTCATATTATCTAATACCCCGCATACCTGACGCACAGCTGTAGCAGATTCCTCTAACAGTGCCATCTCCTCGGAATTAAGGGGAAGCTCTATAATTTTTTCTATGCCATTTTTTCCTAACTTTACAGGAACACCAAGGTATAAATCTTTCATACCATATTCTCCTTGCAACCAAGCACATACAGGAAATATTCTCTGCTCATCTTTGAGTATAGCTTCAGCCATCTGTGCCGCCGCCGCTCCGGGTGCATACCATGCCGATGTGCCCAAAAGATTTACTATCTCCCCACCACCAAACTTAGTGCGTTCTACTATAGCATCCAGTTTTTCTTTGGAGATAAGTTCCGTTACAGGGATACCTGCCACCGTAGTATATCTAGGTAGGGGAACCATAGTATCACCATGACCTCCCATCAATATAGCTTGTATATCTTTGGGTGATACATTCAGCTCCGTTGCTAAAAATGCTCTATAACGTGCCGTATCCAATACACCAGCCATGCCTATAACTTTGTTGGGATTCGTATTAGCAGCAAGATAAGCACAATACGTCATCACATCCAGAGGATTTGATACTACTATGATGATAGTATTAGGAGAATATTTTATCACCTGCTCAGTAACAGATTTTACGATATTGGCATTCGTAGCGATAAGGTCATCGCGACTCATGCCTGGCTTGCGCGGAAGCCCCGAAGTAATGACTACCACATCGGAATCGGAAGTAGCCGCATAATCGTTGGTTACACCTTTTACTTTAGTAGAATAATAATTGACTGGAG
>JBGAWK010000066.1:0-11883 GCA_044227665.1 Chitinophagales bacterium | reverse complement strand
ATTGTCAAATAATTATATAGTAAAAAACGAGCCAAAATGCTGTATTTTTTATTATTTCTTATCCCGAACTCACGTTAACTAGATATAAATGCAGAAACAATGTAAAATTTGTAAGACCAAATTGGTAGGAAGAAGTGATAAGAAATTTTGTAGCGTTCAATGTAAAAATACCTATCATGCAAAACTTGCAGCAGTGACCTTGGATGCTGCCAAAAAAATTGACAATATATTGCATCGCAATCGTTCTATCCTTTTGGAGCTATTAGGCAAGCATAACAAGATGCTGAAAATTCCAAGACTGGCATTAGATGCCAAGCGTTTCAATTTTACCTATCACACACATATTTATGTAAATGCGCAACAGAAAACCTATCACTTTGTATATGATATTGCTTGGATGGAATTCTCTGACAGCGAGGTGATGATACTAAGAAAAAAGACGATAGAATAGTAGTAAAATAGACTGTAAAATTATAGGCTATATACGTAGAGGGAATTGTATCACAAATTATTTTGCCAGAAAAGTATTTTTTAAACTACTTTTGCTTAATATTAATTTAACATGAAGATGGTTGCTCCACAGGAAGTACAGCATGTCCTGTCCCGACATATTTTGGCTGATGGTTATGATATTATTTTTGATTACAAAAATTCTCATGGTAGCTATCTCGTAGATGCGCGTGACGGAAGGGCTTACCTCGATTTTTTTTCTATGTTTGGCTCTATGGCAGTGGGTTATAATCATCCACACCTTGTAGCGCACAAGGAGTTATTTGCAGATATAGCCATAAATAAGACCTCCAATTCGGATGTCTATACGACTATATATGCACAGATGGTACAAACCTTTGGACGTGTAGGTATTCCTGAATATTTGCCTCATGCCTTTTTTGTGGATGGAGGGGCACTGGCAGTAGAGAATGCGCTCAAGACGGCTTTTGACTGGAAGGTACGTAAAAACCTCGACAAGGGCATTAGTGGTAGAGGACATAAGGTATTGCATTTTAAGCAGAGTTTCCACGGTCGTTCCGGCTATACGCTATCACTTACCAATACGGCAGATCCTCGAAAGTATATGTATTTTCCACAGTTTGAGTGGCCGCGCATACATAATCCTGTGATAAAGTTCCCTCTACATGAGGAGCATCTTACCACAGTGATGGGAGAGGAGCATCGTTCCTTGTCGGAGATAGATAGTGCATTGGCGCAACACAAAGATGATATCGCCGCGCTGATTATAGAGCCTATACAGGCAGAAGGTGGCGATAACCACTTCCGCGGTATCTTTTTTCAGGAATTGCAGGATCGGGCGCATCAACATGATTTTCTATTCATCTGTGATGAAGTGCAGACAGGCGTAGCACTGACGGGCAAGTTTTGGGCGCATGAACATTTCGACATCCAACCTGACATTATAGCCTTCGGTAAGAAGACACAAATTTGTGGCATACTTGCTGGTCCCAGAATAGATGAAGTATCCAAAAATGTTTTTCGTGAAGCCAGTCGTATCAATTCCACATTTGGAGGCAACCTCGTAGATATGCTGCGCTGGACGCTAATTCTAGAAATTATAGAAAAAGAGCATCTTGTACAAAATGCCGCCCTTATGGGGGACTATTTCTTGTCGCATCTGCATCAACTGAGTGAGCAATTTCAAGCTATCTCCAATGTTCGCGGCAGAGGGCTGATGTGCGCCTTTGACCTTCCCAATTCGGACATACGCAACAAATTTGTCAAAGATTGTAAAATACAGGGTTTGTTGGTACTGGCATGTGGGGAACATAGCATCAGATTCCGTCCGCATCTCGTGGTATGCAGGGAAGAGATAGACTTGGGGGTATCTATCATGGAAAGCGTATGCAAAGAGGGATTATAATGTTTTAAGCCGTTGATAGAGGTCGTGCATAGGTAGGCCCATGATATTGTAAAAGCAGCCTTCTATACGACGGATGCCTATATAGCCTATCCACTCTTGTACAGCATAAGCTCCAGCTTTGTCAAAAGGGGCATAGGCAGCTACAAAATAGTTGATTTCTTCTGGAGATAGTGTCTCAAAAGTTACCGAAGTTACAGTAGAAAAGGAGCTAAGCATCCCATTTTTGTCTGCAATACATACGCCCGTAATGACGCGGTGTGTACAACCCGAAAGCCTTGTCAATATGCGTATGGCATCATTTTCATCTTTGGGTTTGCCTATAGCCTCGCCCTGAAGGATTACCAAGGTGTCGGCAGTGATAAGCAGCGCCTTATCATCTTCTATCAACGGTAGTATATCCTTAGATTTCTGCAATGCCAAATACTCGGGAACTATGTCCACATTTATATCCTCTGGGGCAATTTCTTCTATATCGCTGACGACGACTTTGTACGTGAAGCCCGCTGCGCTTAGTATCTCTTTACGTCGTGGCGACTGTGACCCTAGCCACAGATGTCTGCCTTTTAGCGATAGGGGAGGACTTATAGCCATTTTTGCAGTTGGTTTACCAAGATAACAAAGAAATAAGAGCCTGTGCCTACGTGAAAATACCACATGCTGAGTACACCTATAGCCTGATACCCCTTATAGCCTGCACTCATCCTACCAAAATGTTTTTTTTCTTTAGCAATAAATAAATAAAAAGTAAGCAGAATAAAAGGCAGTAACAATAGGAGCAGGTGTGCGTAAAACATCTTCTTGTATTCCACAATATATTCAAAATAGAGAATGAAACTGTGGAAAGTTAGGAAAATTACATGCAACAAAATGAGGGTAACTTTAGTTCGGGATATGCCGATACGGATGGGCAAGGTATGCGCACCATCAGAGGCGTCACCTTCCATATCTTCTATGTCTTTTACTATCTCTCTACAGAGCGTAGTCATAAAAGCAAAAATACCATAAGCAATGGCTGCATACAATATCCCCTTGGTGATAGCGATAATTGTTTCTGTATCGGAATAGTTAATCTTGAATTCGTAGAAGGCAATCATAAGCAAAGGTATCGCAGTACATATAGCTATTACGATATTGCCTATGAGAAGTTGTTTCTTGAATTGCTGGGCATACATATACAAAAATGCCATCACAAAGACAGGTATGGAAGAAATCTTGTATTCTCTCTGGTGTATGCATAGCAGTACGACAAAAATAAGAGCCGCAAACACAAGAGCCTTATAAAAATTGAAAGCGGCGAGTTCGGGTATATGGATTTCTACTATCCTTTTATCGGGTTTGTTTATAGCATCAATTTCTACATCAAAAACATCGTTGATAACATAGCCGCCTGCTGCTACCAGCACAGTAGTGATCACCAATAGAATAAATCCTGTAGTATCAAAGTAAGGAGCGAAATCATATTGCAGATAATTAGCAGGAAGCACAAACGAATACCTAAATAAGACCATACTCACAACCAATACTATAAGATTGAGAGGTCGAGTGAGTAAAAGATAATTTTTCAATGTATTCAAAACCATAATTTTTTTGCTTTTAGAATATGTTCAATCACTTCACGGACACAGCCTTTGCCACCTTCCGCATTACAAATATAATCGGCAGTATTGCGAATTTCTTCTACTGCATCGGAAGGACAGCATCTGATTCCACAGAGCTGCATAGCGTGTAAATCCGGTAGGTCGTCACCGATATAGAGGATTTTCTCTTGAGCGATACTATGCGAAAACATGAATTCTTGCAGTACTTTTTTCTTATCTTTGACTTTGTCAAAAATATGTTGAAGTCCTAATTTTCTTAGTCTAGCGACTACACCTTCCGAGCCACCGCCCGTGATGATGCATAATTGGATATTGTTTTGTAATGCCTGCACCATTGCGTAGCCGTCTCTGGCATGCATTGTACGCCAAAGTTGACCATCATCGGTACATATCAGCGTATTATTGGTAAGCACACCATCTACGTCTAGTATCAGCCAAGTAATTCTGGAAAAGTCCCTATCCATCTTTTGCAAAGATAATCATTAAGCCTTACGGCAAAAAGTAGATATTATAACATTAGAGAGGTGTTTATAAAAATTAGGATTTGCTATGGATGATACTATCACTTATAGCTTCATAGAGCATAGCAGCTTCCTCCATAGATAGCTTCTTCAATAATTCACGATGTTTTTTCATTGTCATAAAATCATCTCTTACTGCGGGACCTGTTTGGGTATCACGTGGTGAAAGATATGCGAAATTTTGTAGCGTTTGCTGAAGTAGCGGCATAAGCAAAGATTTGTCAAGAGCCCCTTTCTGTAGTATCCTTTCCGTATGTAGAAGTATATGATTGGTAAAATTATTGGCGAACACTGCCGCAAGATGCAAATATTGACGTTGGTGTTCTTCTATGACATACCCTTGGCATCCGATTCTGTCAGTAAAATCTCGCAAGAGCCTTTTAGTAAGATGATCAGATGAAAGTAGGCATACGGGCAATGTATTCCATTCTATTTGAGAGTGGCTGCCGAAAGTCTGCACGGGATACCATACACCATAATGTTCAAATTTTTGCAATACGGTAGAAGATACTGTACCAGAGGTGTGGACAATCGGTATATGTGTGTATGGAATTAATTGGGCTATATCTTCAATATGCTTATCCTGAACTGCAATGAGTAATATATCCATATCAGAGGATAGCTCTTCAATTTTTGAAATAAATGGTAGTGATAATTTTGATGACAACGTATTCTTGACTAAAATCTGATTTATCTGAATAGTATCAATCTCATTAATTTTTTTTACTAATAACTTAGCAAGCTTACCATAGCCAATAATACTAATTTTGAGCACGATTACGTGTTTTCATTCTCAGGTATAAACTTACAAAAAAGCCCAAAGTCATCACTATACATCCTGTCCACAATATATTGATATGGGGAAACACGATGGCTTTCATGATGATAAACTTACGCAACTTTTGTTCGGTAGTAATTTCTATTTTGCCTTCATCAGGCAGTATTTTAGTAAGCAAATATTGTGCAGATTTTGCAGAATCTGTGGCGGGAACGGAAGAGGCTACATTGCCTCTGATAAAATAGATAGGCTCCAAAGGGTAGGAGTTGTCACTCTCTATGATTTGTAGTTGTGCGCCTACAGCTATATCTCCGGTTTGTAATTGGAAATTATTGGGTTTGGCTTCAGGGTTTACACCCCTAAGTACCATCAAGCGGTTGCCTATAGCCACAGTATCGCCTATAGCCATGGTAAATTTCTCTGTACGTAGAGAGTCTTCAGGCGTTCCGTCATTTTTCAGAGGAGCAGAAGTAATATGAGTATAGATGTCCCGATCAAAGGCTTTGTATGTAGAAGGATTTGCGACATTGCCCATCTTCTGATTGATTTGCACATTAGGTCTCAGTAAGAAAGTGCGCGTTACCTTGCCTTTATCGTCTAATTTTTCGTACAATACTTTAAAATACACATTGGGTAAGGCCACAGAGTCTCCAATATATGTTACGCTGAAGTTTTTCATAGATTGGGGTTCTCCTTTGTATAATAGTATATTCTGTACTTTTTCTTCCTCAGTAAAGCCATCACCGTAGTCTATGCCGAATTTATTGAGCGATATCACCTGCTGCCTTCCTTGTGAAATCAAAATACCTATAAGTATCATCCCAAAACCTAAGTGCGTCATAGTACTACCTATGGCCTGTTTTTTTACTTTTAGGTTTTTAATATAAATAATATTACTTGTTATCACAAATACAGCACTAATGGCCAAAAGTGCATATCCGGCGTTGTAAAATTCATAATAGACTATTATAGGCAATGCTACAAGTATGCTCAACAATATACATATACTAATATTTTTGGACACTTTATTCAGTGGAGAAGATATATAAGAAAAGTACTGTGCTATACCTGCTAGGAAGGCAGCCATAATTGCCATCCATATTTCTACCTGATTGTAGTGTGCTGCTTTAGGTGGCGCATATTGTGTATGTATAATTTTATTGAGGACAGGGAATGATGTAAATATAATGATATGTGTAGCCGAAATAACAAAGACTAAACTACCTACAAACATCCAAAATTCCCTAGAAGAAGTGGCCTCTTCATTTTCTTTCTTAGGAAAATATTTATATCGAGTGACAATAAGATATAAGGTAGGTATAAGAAATACTAAGATACTAAGCACCAATTGTGCCGACATGCCCATATCTGTAAAAGAGTGTACAGAAGAGTCGCCTAAAATTCCGCTTTTTGTAAGAAATGATGAATACATTACCAACAAAAAGGATAAACTAATGAAGAGTATTGTACCAAAAATTGAATATCCTGTATGTTTGTAAATAAGTAAAGCATGGAGGCCGGCAGCCAATAGCAGCCATGGCACAAGAGAAGCATTTTCTACTGGATCCCATGCCCAGAAACCTCCAAAGCTCAAAGCTTCATAAGCCCAAGCCCCCCCCATGAGTATGCCTGCCCCCAATACCATAAGTGTAAACAAAGTCCATCTATGTGCAGGTGTTATCCATGAGCTGAACTCGTTGCGATAAAGCCCGGCAACGACATAGGCAAATGGAATAGTACAACCAGAAAAGCCTAAAAACAAGGTAGGAGGGTGTATTACCATCCAGTAATTTTGGAGTAGGGGGTTGAGCCCATTTCCGTCTTCAAATACATAGTTAGGATTCATTTGAAATAGCGGAATTTGCATACTGTCTTTTAATAGTGCAAATGGATTGCTCCCCATTTTATAGGCTTCCCAACTAAAGGCTAAGGGAGAAAAATCTATATGTGGGATATGGGTATGGAATCCCAAAAGCATGCTCGAAAGCATCGTTTGTGCCAATAGTAGTACCGGCATCACATAGGGTTCGTAGTCCTTGCTGCGAAATAGCAATACCAAGCCTAAAATACTATGCCAGAATATCCACAACAAGGTACTTCCCTCTTGACCTTCCCATAGCGCAGATAACAGATATTTGAATGGTAATGCATTGGAGGAATGTTTCCATACATAGGAATAGATATATTTATGTTCGTAAATAGCGGTAAGTAGTAATGCAATGCACAAAATCGTTGAAAATACATGGAGGAAATACCATTTCCTAGCGTACTTTTTGAGGCTATAAGCATCACTACTTTTTTTTGAAGAAAGTAGATATAAAACAGCACTTATAATTGCTGATACAAACATAATAATAATGCTCAGATGTCCTAGCTTGCCTAGCCATACATCTGTACCTTCTGCCCAAATATTCATATATTACTTATTGTGCTGCTTTAGCTTGTTCTTTATATTTGGAAGGACACTTCATAAGTATCTTGTCAGCGTAAAAAATATCGTCTTTCATTTTGCCCGTTACTACTATCTTTTCAGCTTTTTCAAAATCCGTAGGCTTTTCCCCTTTGTATATTACTTGTTTTACTACCAAACTATCGTCTTTGAGAAAGAACGTAAATTTATTGGGGTCTTTAATGGGGTCGTAATGCATAGGCTGCGTAAGGTCTATTTTTCCTACTATATTTATTTCCTTTCCTTTCTGTGCCAATTCTGAGTTAAAAACAGCGTATTGACTGAAATCACCTGTCATGGAAATCAATACCCCAATGAGTACCGCTACAAAAACTAAGGCGATGATGTGTAATTTCTTCATATCTTAATTATAATAAAAAAAATGGCTATTTGTTCTATGCAAGATTGTGATATACATTTTGCACATCATCGTCTTCTTCTAATTTGTCTATCAATTCCAATACTTCATCCACTTGTTCTTCAGAAAGTTCTTTGGTAAGTGTGGGAATTCGCTGTATCTCACTTTGCACAATTTCAAAGGATTTATCTTCTAGTGCCTTTTGCATGACTCCGAATTCTTGAAATGCAGTATATATTACCAAGTTGCCATCTTCTAATTCTAATTTGTCCAAACCAAAATCTATAAGTTCTAATTCTAATGCTTCTATATCTAGATTGTTATTTTTAATTTTGAAGACACCCTTTCTTTCAAATATAAAATCATGCATTCCTGAAGTGCCTAAACTCCCCCCTTTTTTGTTGAAAGCCGCCCTTACATTTGCCACAGTACGAGTAGGATTGTCGGTAGCCGTTTCTACTACTACCGCAATACCATGAAGTGCCATGCCTTCGTAAGTTATTTCGGAGAAATCCTTGTCATCTTTTGATGAGGCTCTCTTTATAGCAGATTCCACTCTGTCCTTTGGCATATTTACACCTTTGGCATTTTGTATAGCTCTTCTGAGTGCTGGATTAGATTCAGGATTAGCGCCTCCTGATTTTATAGCCATAGATATTTCTCGTCCTACTTTCGTGAATTGCTTGGCCATTTTGTCCCATCTGGCAAATTTTGTTGCCTTCCTGTATTCAAATGCGCGTCCCATAGATTTTTTTTACAAAAATATAGGTTTTCTCCTAAAGTATTTTTAGTGAATATGTTGATAAACTTTCTATAACAACTACCCTATATTTATCTTACATTCTTGTATATTTGAGCGTGGATGAAAAAGAAATTGGATAAAGAAGACTTTATAAGACTCCCGCAATATAAAGGTGGTTCTAAAGTCATGAAGTTATTTATAGACACAAATCTAGTGATGCCTATAAGTGCTATTGAGAATAAAATCAAAGACTTTGTATATCTTGACTATCAAGTGCAATATGATGGGAGCGTAGGAGCGATAAAAATACTCAAATCCGTAAGTGAAGATTGTGACCTTGAAGCCATGAGAGTAGTAAAAATGTTAAAGTATATAGTACCAAAAAACAGAGGTATGAAGTTGTATTCTTCTTTCAAAATAAAGATTCATTTTGACTATAGAAGGTATGAAAGAAAAATTATATATGAAGTAAAAAGTACAACTCAAGAGAAAATATCACAGCAAAACAGCTATTTTTATTCTGTAAATATTTAATGTAGATTATCATCATAAATACGTAATTTATAGGTATTTGTAAATTCATTTTATTTTTAATTTTATTTTTTTTTCACAATAAAGCAATATTTTAATCAGAAAAGGCTTTCTACTTTAAATTACTTTTATATTTTAGCAAAATGTTTTATGTGCCAAAACTAAATTTCAAACATCTGATAATATACTTTTTATTCCTAAATATCATTGGAATAAACGGTGTTAATGCACAATCAGGGCATACTATTGGAGCATCTATTGGCGGAGCCAATTTTTTAGGAGATTTAGGTGGGGCAAATGCCATAGGAAAACCCTTTATTAAGGATTTGGAGTATAAATTGACGAGACCTTCTTTTGCTTTGTTTTATAAATACAATGTAAATGAATTCGTTGCTTTCAGAGTAGGTGCGATGTTTACAGAATTGATAGGTGACGACAAGCTTACTTATGGATCTTCTCCTAGTGAAGATGCATTTAACAGACGTTATAGAAATCTAAATTTTAAGTCTCCTCTATTGAGTATAGAGGGTATGGCAGAGCTGAATCTATACAAATATATACCGGGGAGTATGGATGAAGGCAGATTTGCTCCCTTTGTATGTGCAGGTGTAGGAGGATTTTGGTTTAGTCCTAGAACTCGCGATAAAATTAATGGTCAAAATGTAAAATTACAGCCTTTGGGTACAGAAGGACAAGGGATGCCTGGATATTCAGACTATTATAAGTTGTTTGCATTGCAAATGATAGGAGGTGTAGGCGTGAAGTTTAATGCAGGTGAGAGACTGGGAATTACACTGCAAGCAAATTATCATCATACACTTACAGATTATATAGATGATGTAAGTACTGTATATGTGAACCCCGACGATATAGATAATTACAAGCCTGAAAATGCATCCCTTATCAAGCAATTAGCAGACAGATCTCCTGAATTTGATCCAGCAAGAATATATGGGTACATCACCACGCCTACATATCAAAGAGGAGATCCCAAGGACAAAGATCAATTTCTGAATGTTGAGGCTACTTTCAATTTCTTTTTAGGAAACAAAAAATCTCGTTCTCGTAAGAGCATGTATTCATGTCCTACATGGTAGTCTCTGTATTTTAATTTATTAATTTTTTGGATATTATAGTATCCTTATCTTTGCTGGATGCTATTAAGATATGTAGATTACAGCCGTTATATGCAAGAGTCCCAAGATATTGTCAGTGCGCTGTCGCTGATGATGTGGGATCAAGAAGTCATGATGCCCAAGAATGGTGCAGCTAGACGTGCTCAGCAAATTGCTACGCTAAGTGGGATATATCATCATAAAAAGGTTTCTTCAGAACTAAGAGATCTGCTTTTAGCGTTACAACACGATACTACGCTTACATGGGAACAGAGAAAGAATGTGGAGCTATCATGGAAGGACTATAATAAAGAAATTAAATTAACACAGGATTTTGTAGAAAAATCATCTCTAACCTATTCGCAAGCATTTGCAGCATGGCAGCAAGCTAAAATTAATAGTGATTATAAAATCTTTAAGCCATTTCTTGAAAAAGTTATAGATATAAAAATAGAAGAAGCAGATTTGCTAGGCTATGCAAAGCATCCTTATGATGCCTTACTCGACAGCTATGAACCCGATACTACTGTGGATGATATAGATATATTATTTGAGGATGTAAAAAAGTCTGTTGCCACCCTACTCGACAAAGTTAATAATGCCAAACCTATACAGAATAAATTTGTAGGGAAGATCTATGACAATAACAAGCAGTGGGATATAGGAATATGCCTTTTGAAGCAAATGGGATATGATTTTGATTCAGGAAGACAGGATTTGGCGATGCACCCATTCAATATGTCGTTTCATAACAAAGATTCCCGAGTTACCACGCGTATAAATCCGGAAGATATTTTTGATATGATAAGCTCATGCATCCACGAAGGAGGTCATGCGCTATACGAACAAGGCCTTTTGGAAGAAAATTATGGATTGCCGGCAGGTCATGCTATATCACTAGGTATTCATGAAAGCCAAAGTAGGTTCTGGGAAAACTGTATAGGTAGGAGTGAAGCCTATTGGGAAGCTAATTTTCCATTATTACAAAAGATATTCCCTGAACAAACCGTGGCATGTACTGCTCACGATGTTTTTGTGGCTATAAATTATATACAACCTTCCCTCATAAGGGTTCAAGCAGATGAACTTACCTATCACTTCCACATTATGATACGTTATGAATTGGAAAAAGCTCTGATTACTAAGGAATTAAAGGCAGGAGATTTGCCAGATGCTTGGAATTCTCTATATAAGAAATATTTAGGCATAATGCCTCCTACAGATGCTGAAGGCGTACTTCAGGATATCCATTGGGCACACGGAAGTTTAGGGTATTTCCCTACTTACACCTTAGGAAGTTTTTATGCCGCACAGTTTTTTAATACTATTTCCAAACAAATACCAGACATTGATGGTTGTATAAAGAATGGAAATTTATTGCAGATTAAGCATTGGCTAAATGAACATATCCATAAGCATGGACGTTTGCTTTCTGCTAAAGAATTATGTACACAAGTCACAGGAGAAACACTTAATGTCAAATATTATATAGAGTATATGCAAAACAAAATCCAAAAACTTTATTCAAACTAATGAGAATCGTATCGATATTTAGCCTCTTTATTTTTTCTAATATATTATTAGCACAAATGCCTTTGGGAATTATAGGCGGTACTGCAATAGACAGTATTACGGGAACACCTCTCGAATATGCTACTATTGTAATTAAAAATCTTTCGGATAGCACATTATCAGGAGGATTGACAGATGAAAAGGGTAAATTTTCTATAGAAAATATTAAGCCAGGAATTTATTACGTAGAGATAACGTTTTTGGGTTATAATACATATACTTTACCTCAAGTAAAAATAGTTCCTCCCGACGTACAAAGAAATTTAGGCTTGATAAAAATGAGCGAGCAGTCTGAAATACTTGATGCCGTAACTATTGTAGGGGAGCAGAATCTTATTCAATT
>JBGAWK010000065.1:0-12114 GCA_044227665.1 Chitinophagales bacterium | reverse complement strand
AATGGGCAGGAGAGAGAAAGTACTGTAAATGATGGGGTTTACGACTTCGGAGCAAGGATGTATGATGCAAGGATAGGGAGGTGGTTTAGCCCAGACCCATTAAAATCTAAATATCCAAATGAAAGTAATTATAGCTTCGCTGGTAATACTCCAATTACGATGGTAGATGCCGAAGGGATGGATAAGACGATATATATTTTTTTTATTGGAGATAATGGAAACGCCAAGTTAAAACTAAGTGACAAAAAAGAGGTGATAAGGAAAGTAAAAGAGATATATGCCAAGAATGGCATACCTGATATAGATGTGGTGGGATATAATACGAATAAACGACAGGTTGTAAATTCATTTGATGCCACAGACCAAGCCGTATATGTTGGTAGCGAAAAGCTATTAAAATCGGTAGGATTATACACATCTGATGGAGGAAATTCAGCACAAGGAAATACGATAGAAGCATCTATAAATTTAGATGTCCATGCTGAATTTATTAAAGAAAACCCCGATAAGAATGCTACGGACTATTTAGCAAAAACGATAGCTCATGAAACTATACATAATTACAAGCAGAGTGCAGGATTAGAAACAGAAGATAATGCGCCACACCCCTATACAGAACCCAATCTGATGAGTCCTGGTACAGTTGGGCAATTACAAGCACAAGTTGCAGCAGGCAAAACAACATTGAGTCATGATCCTAACGAATATTTGGAATATAAGGCATCAAATGATCATGGGGAGGCAGAACTATTTAAATCAAATTCTAATTTTTTACTTTTAACCACATATGACAAAAATAATATCCAACAATTTCTATATGATGGGAAGAACCCAGTCAAGCCGCCACTTATGTCGGCGGAGAAGAAATTTAGTTTCATGGACATACAAAATCAATTTGGAACATTATCTACGGCCTACTGGGGCTTGAGCAATACATCACAGAGTACTTACCTCCCGCCGAAGGATAATGCTTCAAATAAATTGAAAGATGTCCAAAAAATTCCTTAAAAAAACAGTAATTCTTCCTATTTTCCTATTTTTTATAGCATCCTGCAAGGAAGAGATGCCTATCTACGATTTTGTATCCATAGGCAATGTAAGTATCATTTTAAAAAATGAGAAAATAGATACTTTTCTAGTAAGTATACAAGACCAATATGATTACTATTCATTCTTTAATAATCATCTTGATACCTTTACAACCTATTATGCGATAGAGCCTACTATACGGAAAGATACCTTCTTGGCTGGATTCTTTGAATGTACAAGGGAAGCAAAGTTTTTAGAATATTATTACAATGAGAAGCTAAAAGTTACTTATGACCAAGTAATGAATGATACAGCCTTGTATAATGATTTGATAAATAATTTTAAAGAACAACTTAATAATATGACCCAATATAGATTAAATCATATTCATGTCTATAATGACACTAGTCAATTATCAGATTATGTTAGAATACTTAATCTTTATAGAAATGGATTTTATAAAAATAAATATTCTGACTTTGTGCATAATAAAAAATTAACTGAGGGGTATGTTGATTTTTTAGACGAAAGAAGCGAAACTCAATATAGAAAAATATTAAATTTGTATGTAAATAATGAAATTGATACTTGTAATATATTATTTAATTCTTCAAGAATACCATGCCTTGGATACCCAAATGATATTTACATGGTTCTAAGAATCAAGAAAAATGGAAGTAAGTTAGTTTTAGAAAATGAGATAATAAATCCTGAATTATATAACTCTAAATATTTTAAGTATTCTTTATGTTGGTTAGTTGATGATGGTGGGTATTAGCCTAGCCGTAACCCCTCAAAACTCCCACAAAACCATTCGTATAATTGTCTGAACCATGATTTTTAGGATTAAATGATGGGCAGGATTATAGAATTAAAATTACCTAGAACGCAAACCATGAAGGTACAGCTACCGCACTAATCCCAAAAAGCCGAGCCAGTCAAAAATCGGCAGCCAAGCGTAGGCTATGAGCGTGGAGCGATATTTTTGACTTGATTTTTTTGTTTCTTTTGGTATCAAGACAAAAAGAAAAGAAATAATAAAAGCAAAAAATAAATCGCTCGCTTGTACACTGCCTGTAAAATTAGACCAGTTATAAAAAAACAAAAAAATCCTTACATTTGATACTACCACAGAGGCGGCGCTTATGCTTTTTGACAAGGAAGAATATGAACATCAGGGGATATGGAATTCTGGTACGTTGGCGTATGTGCCCATCACACAATGGGGAAGCTATACCACCCCTGCCGTGCAGACACGCAGTGACGGCGTAGCCATAGTGCTATTTGTACAGCAAGGCTATGGCAGCGTCGGCGGCAGCTTCCGAATTTCCAGCCTACAGCAGCAGCATACCGGCATCGCCACCCCCGGACAGGACAACACCAACGCCATAGCCTCCGTAACCCTCCCAACGTATGCGTATAGGTATGGCTTTAATGGACAGGAAAGAGAAAATGAAATAAATCCTAGCGTTACAACTGCTCAATACTGGGAGTATGATGGTAGGTTGGGAAGGAGATGGAATGTGGACCCAGTATTAAAACCTTGGAGAAGTCCATATGATGCGTTTAGGAATTGTCCTTTATTATTTATTGACCCACAAGGTGATGATGACTATTATAATGAACAAGGTAAATTTATTATGTCTGATAATAAGACCACTAATTACATACGAGTGATTAATGTAACGACAGAGGCAGCAGTTAAGGAGTTAGTTAATGAAATGATAAACGGCACTAATGATAAAGACCTTACAGATTTGAATACTATTTATGCAAAACTTGAAAAAGAGAGTGTAGGCATTATTGATGTAAGCGAAGCTACTCAAAAGCTAATTTATGATGTAAACTATTCAGGTTCAACACTTAAGTTGCTTGAAGGCATTATAGAGTCTGAAAAAGGAGTGTATAATGGAAAAACAGATCCTGGGGGGCTTACAAACTATGGTATAGCTAAAACTAGAGAATGGTCGCAAGCTGCAAAATATCTAGGTGTACCCGAATTAGATGCCAACATACTAAAATTAACTAAAACACAAGCCTTGCATTATTATGCTCAAAGGCTTGAAGTATATAGAATTGTTGAATTTAATAATTATGGGTTACAGATTGCTGTTCTAGATCAGTCGGTACTAACTCCTGGAATAATCAATAAGAATTTAAAATCCGCTTTAAATTCTTTAGGATATAGCTTTGAGATAAATTGGAAGAAACTTAACGACGAACAAATTAAAGCAATTAATTCCGTAAATTCAGATGCATTAACAAACAATTTCTTGGATGAACAAATGAAACATTATGAAAATATCAAATACACTAATCCTTCTAACTATTACGATCATATTAAAGGATGGAGAGATAGGGTCAATAAGTTAAGACCTGAAAAATAAACAGTTTATGAGATTCTATATTATCGTGTTTGTATGTATTCTTCTATGCTGTATGAAAAGTAAAAATAATGCTGTTACAGGAGATGAAACAAGCAATATTACTGTTATTGATACTAATGAAGTAGTTAATAAATTTACTAAATACACCTGTGAAAAAAGATATTTTGGGTCAAATTGTGAATATGAATTGACAATACATTTTTATTATAATCTAGATACTGTGTATTTTGACTATTTCTGTACTACAATAGACGATGGTGCTATAAATGAAGCATGGGAAGAAAATCAATATGCTGGAAAGTTTTTAAAATCAGACATAAAAGATAACTCTATATTTTTTTATATAATAAATTATCGGATGAATTCTGAGAAATACCTTTTAGATATTTCATATATAAATGACAGTACTATAGAGTGGAATATAGACTCGAATAATTATAAATTTGTCCCATATTTACCCCATTCAATAATACTAAATATAGATAATTAATCCCCCTCTGTCCTGAGGTTACCTTCGGTGCTACCTCGTGGCGCAACTCAGGACAATAAAGAAGCCCAGCCATAACCTCATAAACTTGCCACAAAAGCGTACAGCTAATAGTCTGCACCATGATTCTTATGATTGAATGATGGACAGGAATATAGAATTAAAATTCCCTAAAAATGTAAACCATGAACTTACAGCTACCACACTAGCCCCAAAAAGCCGAGCCTGTCAAAAATCGGCAGCCAAGCGCAGGCTATGAGCGTGGAGCGATATTTTTGATTTGATTTTTTTGTAATTAATAGGTCTATACAGTCGGTTAGGTACAGGGTTTTTGGAATTTTTGTCGTCCGATGTCATCACAAATGTTGATGATTTAGTACTATCGTCATAGCAATACTAGCTAATGCCGAATTTTGTTATTGATTATCAGTTGCTTATATCTTTTTTTCATTAATGAGAAATTATTTTTGTGCTAACGTAAAATGGGGAATAGCACCCAGTATTTTATTTTGATTTCAAAAGTTCTATATCCTGTTGTAACTTGATGATGAGTGCTTGTTGCTCTTGTATTGCTTTAGTGAGAATAGGAATAAGTTCTGTATAGTTTACACTCAACATGCCATCTTCATTTCTTGTATTTTCTACTACTGCTTCTGGTACTATATTTTGTATTTCTTGTGCTATAAAACCCAACCTATGCGTGGTAGTATCATTATTATAAAAATAGGATACAGGATTAAGTTGTTTTATCGTTTCAATACCATAATTAATTGGCATAATTTGTTGTTTTAATCTGGCATCAGACGGCGTAGGATAAGTATAAGAATATACGGCGCCCCACGCTTGAGCAGGATCGCCACACCACGAGAAATTATTGGTGGTTGGGCGTATATCAGCACTTACCTCAATATCACCATTGAAATACCCTGCAATACCCGTACCTCCAGTACTTCTAGAATTTGTATTAGTTGCATGAATGGCGTAATTGCCATTGCCATTAGCGATAGACTGAACGCCATAATGGATGCCAGTGCCTGTATTGTTTACTTCAAAATATCCGGCAAAATGGTTGCCGTTTCCTGAGGTGGTGATATTGTTTTCTATGCCATACTGGTTTCCACTACCTGTACCACTTAATAGGTTGCGTGTACCATAATGAATTCCACTAGTATTGGCACTAAGTTCATTTTGCGTACCTACATGAATACCTGTTCCAGAACCATATATATTGGTATTGTTGCCTATAACAGTAGCATTATTTGGCGAAGTCTGCATTTGATTAAAAATCCCTCTTTGCAGACCTGTACCGTTGTTTAAGAAATTATTCCATACACCATCATGTGTTGCGTTTCCATTGCTAGAGAACTGGTTTTCCACACCTATCATTACAGCATCTGTATGGGATGCTAGTTGGTTGCGAGTACCCGTTTGGATGCCTGTCCCAGTGCCAAACATATAGTTTAAAGTGCCGATTTTTGCTGCAACATCATCTCCACCCACCTCATTATCTATTCCGATATAACTCGAACCATTTGTTCCGGAAACTGTGTTTTCAATACCATATTTTGAACCGGAAAAAGTATGGTTATTGTTTATTTTAAGCGACTTAGCGTTAT
Source organism: Chitinophagales bacterium (assembly GCA_044227665.1). Lineage (GTDB taxonomy): Bacteria > Bacteroidota > Bacteroidia > Chitinophagales > JADIYW01 > JBGAWK01. The sequence continues at coordinate 6,595 of JBGAWK010000065.1, read as the reverse complement.
TTGTATTTTCAATATCAAGCTTCGCAGAATTAGTAGCTTTTCCTATAGAAATATTTCCGATATGATGCATAGTATCAGTATTATTTGGGATAGAGCTAGTATTAATTTTATACCAATCTTGATCTCCAACGGAAGATGCATCCTGCCAATTTACATTACCACTGCCGTCTGTAACCATTATTTGATTGACCGCACCTCTGCTAAATGGTAAAATATAATTATTGGTAGTGTTTGTACCTAACGATACTCTCCCTAATAGATAAGCAGCATAGGAATTTGACTTTGTTACATCTGCATAAATACCATAATGCTCTCCTCCAACGGAAGAAGGTATGATCACTTCATGTCCATATCTTTGAATATTTGATGTGCCTGCCAAGGTAATTTTAGTGCCATAACTAACTCCTGGTGAATTAGTCAATATATTTCCTTCCAAAATTGCATTACTTCCACCCCCATTAATAATGTTCGCAACAAAAGCTCCATGGTCTCCATCGCCTGTGTTGTCAATTTCAACATAATTACCGTATTGTTGATTAGTAGAACTACCTGAAATGATAGAATAAGTTCCATAATTAGCACCGGAATTCCCTTCAAAGGAGTTGTATAAACCATAACGACGATCTGAAACATCATTAATGATTTGATTTTTTACAGCATAAATATAGCCGGAAGTATTGTTGACGATATTATTATTTACGCCAATTCTCACCCCTGTTCCATCTCCTGTAAGTTGATTGTCGATGCCAATATGTTCATTGGATGATATATTATTTATTGTATTACTAACCCCATAAATATTTCCTGTATGAGTACCTGAGATGTTGTTTTTAACCCCAAATCTTATCCCAGCTCCTCCACCGAATAGAAAATTATTTATACCATATTGGTTAGCAGCACCATTTATATTGATAAGATTAGAGATAGCATATTGCTCGCCCGTTCCACTACCGCTCATAATATTATATACACCAAAATGATTACCCGACCCATTACCGCGTATTTCATTATAAGTACCATGTTGTAGTCCGTTGCCATCACCAGCCATCAAATTATAAACCCCATTTTTTACACTATTGCCTAGTCCTATAAACAGGTTGAACACACCATGATGTGGGCTTGACCCAGTACTACTAATGGTATTAGCAACACCAATATGAGTTCCAGTGCCATTATTACTTATAGCATTTTCTACCCCTATTTGATTACCATTCGATGTTCCTGAAATGGAAGTACTAACACCTGTAGAGGCAGATGTACTCGTATTTGTATTTGAAATATAGTTTTTTATTCCATAAGAGCTTCCATTACCATTACCGGAAAAATAATTGTACAACCCGATTTTTTCCCCTACTCCCTCGGTAGTGAAATTATTATAAACTCCAGTTTTATTATGATTAGAATTATGTGCAAACGAGTTGGTTAACCCATATAAATCTCCAGATGTATTTGTAGCTACTTGATTATATACACCATATTTATTGCTGGTATTTGTGCCATATAATCCATTGAATACATTGTATTGTGATGACGTTCCACTACTGGTAATAATATTTTCGTTTGCAATGATAAATAGCCCTGATGGCGAAGACATAAGATTACGAGTACCATATTTTTGACCTGTTCCAGATGAAGTAACTTCATTCTGAGTACCAACGTGTATGCCATTTCCTGTACCATCAATGATATTATTCACTGAAATTGCTGTAGGATTTGATGAAAGTGTAATGCTGTTTAAGATATTTCTTCTTAGCCCTGTGCCACTGCCAGTAATTGCGTTTAACATGCCTCGTTTTTCTCCATTTCCATTATTATTTATGCCTACTGTAAATCCTTGATGTAGTCCATTTCCTGTATTAGAAATATCTACATTTACACCATTTCTTCCGCCACTTCCGGTGCCTTGCATCATAAATGAAGCCCCAAAATGAATGCCTGTGCCATTATTCAAATCTCTATGAAAAAAGGCATTCATCTCATTATTGGAAGTGCCTGTATGTTCTGCCATATAAGAAAATTGATAACCAGGCGTATTGGTATTATTTCCCGAAAGTAAAACCCCGATTCCTTTTGTTTGATTGGAAATACTAACAGAACCTGAATGGCTAAGCTTAATACCAAATTCTTTATCTCCGCTCTCTTCTACATCTAGTTTGTAATCGGTAGTATTTTTGCCAATACCTAAATTTCCTGTATGAAATATATCGTCAGTAATAGCATCTGGAGCTGTTGTGGTTCCTTCTTCGTACCAATCGTGGTCGTTATCGTTGCCTGTATAAGGTTTTAGATTTATCCACTTAAATCCATCCCAATAATAATAGCCTTTGCCATTGGCTCCAATACCTGATATAGATGCATTGTTATTATACACTAACAAACTTGGGGCTGGAGAGGTAATAGTAGAAACATCTGCAGTGCTTTGAAGCAATACTCTTGGAATTAATACTCCTTTATCAGTAAAATTAATATCTAAACCAGCAGAAGCATCTGGTGTAGCGCCTGTAGTATTAATGCCTATATTTTGAGCATTTGTAGTGTAGGATAAAAGACAATAAATAGATATTTGTAGTATTCTTTTCATAAGCATAATTTCTGTAGCTAAAAAATGGTTTTATGGTTTTGACCGTCATTAATAATATGTAAATGTTGATTTAAAAATAATTCCTCCATCCCTTTGGGTAATACGTTGTATTATTCTATTTCGATCGTCAAAAGTGTGGTTATAGCTGGTATTATACGTGCTAACCGCTGGAATAGGATTGCCCGCCGTATATACATAATCAACCCGAACTGAACTGGTACAAACATTATCGCTTGTAAACGCATCGTTGTATCCAAAATATGCATAACCCAAATATTGGTTTAATAGGTTGTTTTTCTTACTCAAATCAAAATTGTACGTATATTCCAAAATACGCTTATCACCAGAGTTATACAAAATGACACTTTTTCTTTTAACCATATTAAGACCTTCCCATGTTAAAGTATCTAATGTTATAGCCACGATACCAGAATCTCTACTGGTTATTAGCCTTTTTTGTTCATCATAATTAAATGTTTTTAGCAAATTAAATGATGGATATATATAGTTTGAGGTAGCAATTACGCCATTTGCATCTAGTGTATATCTATATGTAGGAGTGCCATCTTTATAGTTTCTATTTATAATATTCCCTACCTTCGGATATACATATACTGTATAAAATCCATTAACTATTTGATACGCTGAATCATAACTTATGAGGTTATTAGTGTATTCATAATATCTTCGATAGTTGTTACTTACTGAACTGGAATCATTTTGTGTTCTTACATAAGCGTAGGTGGCAGTTGGTTCTACTACATCGCTGTTTTTTTCTTTACTACAAGAGATGATTGTAATAATGATAGATATATAAAAGATAATTTTCGTCATAATTTTTAATTTTATATGTTTTCAATGATTTTGACACTCTCTGATAAAGAATACCCCAGTACATTCTTGCAGTAGGTTACAGCTTTCATTTTATCATTTTGTAAGAGATATTTCAGATGTGCTTTGGTCGTTTCATCCATTGCAGAAGGTGCTTCATCATAATTTACTTGTAGGATTTTATCTGAAGGAAATGTGTGTTTGCAGATCAGACATACCATAGGTATTTGGCTGCTCTGCTGCATATCCATTATCAGATATTCCGAAAAAAGATATTCTGTGATATTATCGTAGCTATAGTTGGTCGTGCTTCCAGAATATTTTCCTAATCGCTCACTTTTGCAGTTGGGACATAAATACTTCATGTAGATATAGTTTGTACAGCAAAACTATATCTATAGACTGAGGCATATAAATCGCTTTTTTCAGATTTTTAAATTTCTAAATCAAAATAAAATCATAAAATATTGTAAATGTATATATTATGAGTTTATTTAGCAGCCCTTATATTTATCCATTGTAGCATAAAATCATCCAAAATAGAATGTTTGGTGTAGGTAATTTGATGTTGCAATGCTAGGAAGTCTTTGATGTGAGCTTTACCATTTTTGACTATATTTTTACAAAAATCCATCCAAGCAGTAACATTGTCATCCAATAGGTTGTTCTCTTTCACACGGTTGTAAGCCTGCTTGATTTGATAGTCAAAAACATCCAAATTACCCTCTTCTATAGCGAGCATGAGCATGTACAGTTCTACACTGCATTGTATTTTGATTTCTATCTCCGTTTTTTCGAGTTGCACTATCTGCATCCACCAATGATGCGCTTGCTTATAATCTTTATTGAAAAAGCATATCAAGCCCATACATTGCCATATCCATATCAGAAAATCTATTCTAATTCGACTCTGATAGGCATTTAGCCCTTCTACAATTTCAAGTATCAGAAGATGTCCTTCTGCGTATTGATGGGTTCCCAAGTAATACAACAAAGCACTATGGTAGTAGTCATGAAAGAATTTAATCTTCCGTTCTATACTTTTAGTATCTAATTTTTGAATTTTTTGCAAATAGGTATGTAAGTCATCCCACTGTTTGTTTTGATAACATGCGAGCATAAAATTATAGTAGGTAGCTAGCAAATCTATAGGTGCTTCAGGCTGTGCTTGGAGCTGTTGCTCTCGAATTTCTACTACTTTTTTATAATGAATAAAATGTTTGTGCGCATCAGCGCTGAGCATGTAATAATGAGCCCATACGGAGTGATACCATGTGCTTATGAGGTAGGAATCTTGTATGATTTCTTGCTGCATCAAAGGTGTATCAATACATTGACCAAGATGTTCAGTATAGGTATTGCTAGTATATTCCTTTTGATTGAGTTCATAATAGGTCAGCTGATGCCATACCGATTTATAATCCTGTATCTTAGTCAGATACTGCAGTGCTCTTTGTTCTTCTTTACAGATGGTAATGCCAAAATCTAGTTGCCTGGTTTCTATTCTTCTATTGCCGAATAGCCATTTTTCGTGGTTGAGCATATCCAGCAACACATAATAGTTTTCGTATTGCCATGCCAGCTCTTTTACTTTGAGTAATAATCTATGCCCCGCTCTATCTAGTCCCTTGGAGGTGAGCACAAATACCTGCTGTGCTTGCTTTTTCAACTTCCAGTCCAAGAAATGCTCGTCGTAATATTCACGCATAGCATTGAGGATGAGGTCGTACAGATAGTGCTTCGTCACGGCCAGATGCTTGACAAAGGATTCTTTGCGCAGCTTTTTTACGATTTCTGCTTCATTATATTTCGTTTGTTTTTCTATACATTCATATAAAATAGAGTAGTTGTTTTTTGCAGAGCTAAATTTATTGATATAAATACTTACATATCGCTTTTCATTAGGCGACAGCGATTGTATCAATAGATGCAAATCATTCATAGAATATTATAGGTCTATTATTAGAATCTTTAAAGGAAATAAAAAAGTAGAACATAAGAACACCTAATATGTGATTTATTTTTTTCTTCACAATAAAGACATTCCTAGATTTTATCTTTGTAAAAAATAGTAAAATGCTATATGCTGATGTCACTAAAGCAAAAATAATAGTCTCCGATGCCGGAAAGAGGCTTCTCAAAGAAGGGCTGGTGGCTAGAACTTGGGGCAATGTGAGCGTAAAAGTAAGCGACACGCACATGGTGATTACACCTAGTGGGCGACGGTATGATGAGCTCACCCCCGAGGAAATGGTGTTGGTAAATTTTCATACCCTCAAATATGAAGGAAAACTAAAGCCCTCATCAGAATTGAAACTTCATGCTCAAGTATATAAAACGCGACCCAATATAAATAGTGTCATTCACACCCACCAAATGTATGCCTCTATCATTGCTGTTACCCAAAAAGATATAAAAGTACTGAAGTCGGAGCACAAAGAGATATTAGGTGCAGAAATCATAAAATCGGCACCGTATGCACTTCCCAATACCAAAAAAATTACGCTAGATACAGCGAAAGCTATAGACACCTCCAATGCTGCCGTCATGTCCAATCACGGTGCTATATGTATAGGAAAAACCTTGGAAGATGCCTTCAGGGTGGCTCAGACATTGGAAGCCGCTTGTAAGACATATTTAGAATCTCAAAAAGGATAAATCGTGCGCAATAAGATGATACAGGCAATAAGAAGTTTTGAAGAGCTACACATCGGATATGTCTCGTGGGGGGAAGTAAACATATACTGTATTGCCACAAGAGACCGTGCCGGCAGAATCTATATCACCCATCCCGACAAAGAAATCTGCGATATACAAACGGAAAACGACATCTTGTTTTTAGATGACAAAAGCCATGAATATATTGAATTTGCGAAAAAAATATTTTCTGTAAGAAAAAATATAGATACGATATTTTTTAGCAGACATGAATACGCATCAAGTATAAAAAAAGAAATTCCACCTATCCTTGATGACCAAGCACAGCTCCTAGGGGTAAGCGTAAAAATTTCCAAACACAATGCCGTGTCTGTAGCAGTAGCACTTAAAGGTCGCTATGCTACAATTACACAGGAAGGTCTGTGTATCACTCTCGGCAATTCTATTGAAGACACTTATGTAGCAGCACAATTATTGGAAAAAACTTCTAAATGTTTTATAGAAGCAGAAGCCTTAGGTGGCGCA
>JBGAWK010000064.1:0-13074 GCA_044227665.1 Chitinophagales bacterium | reverse complement strand
ATGATGCCATCAGCAGCTATGCTTTAGAGAATCCCAATCATCGTACTTTTCTATATTTAGAAATAAATGAATATTATGCAAAAGATACTGTGGACTTATTAGAAAAAAAAGACTTTATAAATATTCAACTACATCAAGATTTACAAGGAAAAATACGCATTATCTCAGCTATCGCACCCAATAAACAATGCTAAAGACTATTAGCCATACGCCCGTAAGAAAATGCCAATATATTGCAAAATTCTTTAACTGATGTTCTGCCACTGGGTCAGTAAAATACACTACAGAATACGCAAAATGAGACAATTTTTTGAATGTTTGAAATGAAAAATAAGTTAGAAAAGCCATCCCTGCCAGTAGGTGTACCGCATGAAGGCCTGTGATGACATATAGGAATGCTGCTGCTACATTATGTATCGTAAATTCATGATTCCAAGTATCAATCCATCCTACAAGCTGCCCTATCAGAAATACCCAGCCTGAAACAAAGGTCGCCAACAAGGTCATTTTATACCAATTATAATTATGATCATAGAAATATGCTGATGTAAGCCTAAGAAGTAGGCTACTTACAAATATCACTAAGGTATTGACCATGAATGCATTGCTTATATACAACTGTTGCTTACTACTAACACCCCATCTTACATATACGTAGGAAGAGCAACATACCAAAAACAACGTGGCTATAGAAAATAAAAATCCATACAACATAAGATTGTAGTTTTTGAAGCGACCTACAATCTCAGTATGATAGCTTCGCTGCTTCTGAATTTTTACTTGCGGTAGTGACATATCATGCATTACATTTATCACAGATACCTTCCACCAAAAGATTGGCAGAGTGTATGGTAAATTTTTTATCTAAAGATATAAAAGGAATTTGTAACTCATGCATACATAAAGTAGTATGGCAAGTAACACATTTGAAATGAACATGGTTGTCTCTATGCAAATGCTCCTCCCCTTCACAATGTTCATGCTTACATATTGCATATTTGCTTATGCCCGTATCATCCAATACCTTATGTAAAATACCGCGTTCTATGAAGGTATGCAGGGTTCTATACATCGTCACCCTATCATATTTTTGACCAAAGTACGCTTCTATATCGGTCTGTGAAAGCGCAATATTTTTATTAACAAATAAGTCAAAAATATCCTTACGTATAGGTGTACTGCGCAAATGAATTTGCTTAAACAATGTTTCTATAGTATTATTTTTACTCACAATATTGCAACTTAGTTGCATTTACACTATTTTAGCAGCGAAAATGGATGCCAAAATACATAATAATCATCAACATAGTAGTGGTAAATGGAGTTTATTTTTAAGCGTTCTCTGTCTCATACATTGTTTAGCCACTCCTATCCTACTTATGGTATTCCCGCTTTTGAGTATATACCTGAAAGCGTTTCATACAGCAGAATGGGTAATACTGGGCATATCCTTCTGCCTAGGATTCATGTCTATAAAACATGGAATGCACCACCATTACAAAAGTAACAAACCTATAATGATATTTGTAATTGGGATGATTATAGCTGCAATTTCACATCTTCTATTTAGTGAAAGTAAGCTGGCGAATGCACTGCTTGTATTTGGAGGTATAATCGCAGCTTACGCCCAATATTACAACCTCAGATTATCCAGAACGCTATCCTAAATAGCTTAAATACTAAGGAATATTCTTACGATTGCATTTTTATTTTTTTAATTTATTCTGAATCTTTATTTTTATAAAAAAATTGATGACAAAAAGACTGTCAGGAATTCTCTTATTACTCTGTACGACAATCCTTATTTTTATACTTTCGAGACCTATAGGCAGTAGCCCTGCGCTAGGATATTTTCTAAGTCCCACACATGGATTTTGGAAAAATATTGAAGTATCTGATTACAAGCCTTATGCGTTGAATATTAAGGGGAAAAGCGGAAAAGAGATTGCCATAGTATTCGATGAACGTGGTGTACCACATATTTTTGCCGAAGACGAAGGCGATATGTTTTACGCCCAAGGCTATGTAACTGCAAGAGACAGGCTATGGCAGATGGATTTCATCAGCAGGTTCGCCTCAGGTCGCCTCTCGGAAGTAATGGGAGAGCGTACGCTGGAAATAGACAGATACAACAGACGCATAGGCATACCCCACGCTGCCAAGACAGGCATAGAATACGCGATGAAAGATACAGTAGTAAAAACACTCTTGGACAACTATAGTGCCGGTGTAAATGCGTTTATAGAAAGTCTTTCAGCATCAGAGATGCCCTTTGAGTTCAAGCTTATAGGCTATAAACCAGAGCCTTGGTCTCCTTATAAGTGTGGGCTAATGATGAAATATATGGCCTATGTATTGACAGGTGGCGATACAGATATTGAATTCACCAATGCCCTACATCTCTTTGGTAGAGATAATTTTGATATGATGTACCCAGATTTCCCGACTTTCAATGACCCTATCGTTCCAGTAGGCACACCATTTACTACAAAGAGCAACCTCACTACATCAGATAGTGCTACTCTTACGGCACAAATATTACCGCATCCACGCTTAGGTGACGACTACATAAAGGGGCTAGGCAGCAATAACTGGGCAGTAACCAAAGACAAGTCCTATTCCGGCAAGTCCATACTTTGCAACGACCCTCATCTCAGCCTCAAATTGCCTCTGATATGGTATGAAGTGCAATTGTCATGCCCTACATACAACAGCTATGGCGTATCCATGCCTGGGGGACCTTGCGTTCTCATAGGCTATAACGACAGCATATCGCATGGTGCTACTAATGGCTCTATGGACGTGAGAGACTGGTATTCATTGGAAATCAACAAAAAAAGTCAGCAATATGCCACGGACAAAGGATATAGAAATTTTGACATACATGAGGAGATAATAAAAGTTCGTGGCAAAGATGATTTTATAGATAAGGTAAAATGGACTACTATAGGTCCCGTGGTATATGACAGCACTTTTGGCGACACCAAAGATAGAGAACAGATGACTTTGGCATGGACTTCCTATATACCCTCAGCAGATATTAAGACATTCTACTACATGAACAAGGCAAAGAACTATGCAGATTTTGAAAAAGCAATCTCCTATTTTAGCTGCCCTTCACAGAACTTCATATTTGCCGACGATGAAAATATTGCCATACATGAACAGGGCAACTTGTGGTGGCGTAAACCCGAGCAAGGCAAGTTTGTGCGCCCTCTAGCGCAAGTGAACATAGACAGCATCTACTCAGGCTTTATACCCAAAGATCTGACACCTCATGTGCTTAATCCTGCAAGAAATTTTGTAAGCTCTGCCAATCAGCATCCTACAGACAATACTTATCCATTTTACTATGTAGGCAATTATGAAAACTTTCGCAATAGGCGTATCAATGAGGTATTAAATGCCTCTTCGAAAATGACTATTGAAGACCTGAAAAAATTACAATACGACGAAAAAAGCGTGCTCGCAGCAGAGATACTCCCCTATATGCTCTCACAAATCCAGCAGCCTGACATAGATGAGCAAAGTACTACGATATATAATTTGCTCAGCCGTTGGAATTTTTTCACTACCCATGACCAAAAAGAACCCGCGTACTTCTATCTATGGTGGCGAAACCTAGAAAAGATGGCTTGGGATGAGATGGCACAGCATGGCAATGTAGCATTGGCAATGCCAGAAAACTATACCACAGTAGAATTACTCAAGCACAACAACGAATTCCCCTTGTTCGATATACAGAAAACTAAAACCAAAGAAACAGGAATAGATATCATCAATAAGAGCTTCCAAGAAATGGTAACTTTCTTTAACCACAACAAAGACTCACTACCCTTTGACAAGTATAAAAACACCAACATGATGCATTTGGCAAGAATTTCTGCTCTCTCCTTGCAATATCTTCCTGTGGGCGGCTACCAGAATGTAGTAAATGCCACATCCCAAGAGTGGGGTGCCTCTTGGCGTATGATAGTTGACTTCAAAAATGGAAGACCACAAGGCTATGGCGTATATCCCGGAGGGCAGTCCGGAAATCCCGGCAGCAATTCCTATACCGCATTTGTAAATAACTGGATATCTGGTGACTTTTATACACACAGCTTTTATAAGAATAAAGAAGAAGCTCTAAAATCCCTTAAAAAATAAATTATGTATTTCCTCATTCCTACTCTCTTAATTTTTATACTTGGCTTTGCTGCGAGCCTTATATTACCTTGGTGGTCTATCTGTATCGTAGCATTTGTAATAGGTATTTTTATGAACAACAAAAAAAGTCTCCCCTTCGTAAGTGGCGCACTTGGCACCATGCTTATTTGGCTCACACAAATTCTCTACTTTGGTGGTAAAGACAATTTTTCTTTTGCTACTAAAGTAAGTACCATTTTTAGCGACAACCTTCAAGTTCCTTTAAATACAAGTATAATTATCGTAGTATCTCTAGTGCTTATAGCCCTATTAGGTGGCATGAGTGCCTTGAGTGGCAAGCTAATATTTTCGAATAACCAACCCAATAAACTGTCTGTAGGCAAACGTCGTGTAAAAAATGAAGGCTATACGCTGAAATTGGAGTAGATTAATATTTTTTAGAGGTGTATTTATACTCCTACACAATAGGACACGCCATTTTTACAATTTTTCTTACTAAAACATACCCTTTCGGTCGTGAAGATGTATAAGTCTGTAGTTGCTGATTGCAACTTTATGGTCATCACGTATAAGTTTCTACTTGAAGTTTGTAGTAAACACTTGAATATACTTCAAGGCAAATCCGTTAAATTCACTACATCATTCACTACAAAGCATACATAATTTCATTTTCACATAAAAAATAAAGCCGCTTAGATACAAGTAAAGACCAAAAATTCATTTATTTGTAGCCAACATCAAATATGGCAGCAAATTTACTCATTGTAGAATCCCCGGCGAAAGCCAAAACCATCGAAAAAATACTAGGACAAGACTTTGTCGTAAAATCTTGTTTCGGTCATATCCGTGACCTGCCCTCGCATCGCATGGGTATAGATATAGAAAAAGGCTTTATCCCCGAATACGAAGTCCCCAAGGATAAATCAACGGTAATAAAGGACTTGAAAAAACTGGCATCTTCAGCGGAAGTATGGCTTGCTACGGATGAGGATCGTGAAGGTGAAGCTATTTCTTGGCATCTCTGTGAGGTCTTGGGACTAGACCCACAGCATACCAAGCGCATCGTCTTCAATGAGATTACAGCACCAGCTATAAAAAACGCAGTAGGCAATCCACGTCTTTTGGATTTGAATCTTGTCAATGCACAGCAAGCACGAAGAGTATTGGACAGAATTGTAGGCTTTGAATTATCTCCAGTATTATGGAAAAAATTAGGCAATAGAAAACTTTCGGCAGGGCGAGTACAATCTGTTGCCGTGCGGTTAGTAGTAGAGCGAGAGCGAGAAGTCAATACATTTCAGGCTACTCATGCGTTCAAAGTAACCGCTTTATTTTCTGCCGGAGGCAAAAAATTCAAAGCAGAACTGAATCATGCTTTCACCACAGATGCGGAGTCTGAAACTTTTCTCAAACACTGCGCAACAGCACAATTCGCCGTAAAAGATATTACGGTAAAACCCGCTTACAAATCTCCAGCACCCCCATTTACCACTTCTACTTTGCAGCAGGAGGCAGGGCGAAAGCTGGGATTTTCCGTAAAGAAAACGATGTCTGTAGCCCAGCGATTATACGAAGCAGGACATATCACTTATATGCGTACAGACTCGGTGAACCTCTCGGAGACGGCACGACATACTATTGCAGACTACGTGAAGTCAACCTTCGGAGACAAATACTCAAACCCACAGCAATATTTCACAAAAAATGCCGGTGCACAGGAAGCCCACGAGGCTATAAGACCTACTTATATCTCAAATACTTACGTGGAAGGTGCTCGTGATGAACAACGCTTGTATGAGCTGATATGGAAACGTACCTTGGCCTCACAGATGAGTAGAGCCGCACTAGAACGTACCATAGTAAATATTGATGTGAGTGCCAATCCACATCGCTTTGTAGCAGAAGGTGAGGTCATACACTTCGATGGTTTCCTAAAAGTATATATGGAATCCAATGATGATGATGAGAGTGAAGATAAAAGTGGCTTGCTGCCAAAAATGGAAGTAGGGCAAAGTTTGGCATTACAGCAAGCAGAGGCGCGCCAACGATATAGCCAGCCGCCACCGCGATATACGGAAGCATCTCTGGTAAAAAAATTAGAAGAGTTGGGCATAGGCCGTCCTTCTACCTATGCGCCTACCATCAGTACTATAGTGGACAGAGGATATGTACGCAAAGATACCCGAGAGGGTACGCCTAGACCTATTACTCAGATTTTGTTGAAAAATGGTACTATCTCCAAAGACACCCTCATAGAAAATACAGGATCTCTGAAAGGAAAACTTGTGCCCGAAGATATAGGATTTTTAGTCAATGACTATTTGGTAGAAAACTTTGGAAAAGTTTTAGATTTTAAGTTTACCGCTAATATGGAGAATGACTTTGACCATATAGCAGAAGGGCAGCAAGAGTGGACGAAGACATTGCATACCTTCTACAAGCCCTTCCATAAGAATGTAGAAGATTCGCTAAGTACTACTACAAAGGTTAATGGAGAACGCATCTTGGGAGAGGATTCGCAAAGCGGAAAACCTGTTATAGCTAAACTGGGGAGATACGGCCCCATGATACAGATAGGTACTGCCGAGGACAGCGAGAAACCTCGCTATGCCAAGCTGATGACAGGACAAAGTATAGAAACAATAAGCCTGGAGGAAGCCCTAACGTTGTTTGAACTACCTCGAATAATAGGAGAACATGAAGGAATTGTTCTGAAGACTAACCAAGGTCGCTTTGGTCCATATTTACAGTATGACAAGACATTTGTAAATATTGCCGCAGAGGAAATTTACAGCCTCACCCTTGAGCAGGCATTAGAAAAAATAGAGCATAAAAAGCAAGCCGAACAGAACAAAATAATTACAAAATTCGGAGATATCGAAATCCTTAACGGAAGATTTGGCCCTTATATAAAACAAGGGAAAAATAACTTTAAAATACCAAAAGGAAAGATACCTGCCGAGCTTACAGAAGAAGATTGCAATGTAATCATTGCCGAGGCACAGGCTAACCCCAAACCATCAAATTTCAAGAAAAGCAAAAAGTGATAAGCGAAAGAGAGTTGAAAGCCCTAGTACGGCTATTGGATGACACCGACATAGAAGTATTGGATCATGTTACCGAAAAAATTCGCTCTCTGGGGACACACAGTATCCCCGTATTAGAACATGCTTGGGAGTCAGCATCTAATGCGCTTATACAAGAACGCTTGGAAACTATTATCCAACAAATACATTTTGACAACACCAAAGACAGATTTCAATACTGGCTGCAAAGTGAAGACCGCAGCCTGCTGGAAGCCACTATTCTTATAGCACGCATTCACTATCCCGAATTAGATGAACACCAGATATATCAAAAGATAGACAAAATAAAACAAGCAATATGGCTAGAACTACATTCCGGACTTACTACACTAGAAGAGGTAAATGTAGTGAATCAGGTCTTTTATGCATTACATGGCTTTATAGGAGAGCAGAATCCCAAGCCAGAGCCTGACCTAGGCTTCATTAATAAGGTACTTGATGTCCACAAAGGCAACTCCATATCTTTGGGCATATTATACCTTATACTTGCACAGAAAATGGATATTTTGGTCTATGGTGTGAATTTACCCTATCATTTTATTCTTTGTGCTACCAATAGAATCCTAGCTGACAAGGATCTAGAGAATCATACCCAAGAACAGTCTGTAATTTTTTATATCAACCCACTAAATAAAGGATTAGTATTTTCTCGCTCCGAGATTACCCATTACTTAGAGCAATCTAAGATTGAGCCATCAGAAAAATATTTTGCTCCTTGTTCCAATACCGAAATCATAAAGACACTCATTTTTAATCAGATATTTTGTTTCAAAAAACAAAATGATGATCTAAAGGTAGAAATGTTCAGGGAGTTACTTGCAATGATAGATAAGGAATAGCTGTTTGAATTTACAACTATACCTCAGCGATACTGGGCTATTATTGCAATTTAAGTATCTTTTTTGCTTCTCTGAGACCGCTAAGGTATGCACCGTGAACTGTAGAAAAATAGTCCACTTCCGTATGTTCACCTGCAAAAAATAATTTGTCGTCAATTTCCTCAGCTAAGTCTTCAAAATGCGACATCTCACTACCTACTTTAGTGAAGGAATAGGCTCCAAATGTATGTGCATTAGTACTCCACTTCGTTCGTAAGAGGTTCGTAGGTGCAGGGATGGAACTACCATACATGTCTTTGAGATGCGCCATGATGCTATCCTTTACCTCCATATCGCTCATAGTTTCTGTATCTCTAGCATACTGGGCATACGCAAAGGTCATCAGTGCATTTACGGTGGGATGAAAAGTATTGACATTTACAAAGTAGTTGAATTTATCTTTGGCTTCAGGGGTATAGGATAGGTAGGGTTCATTATCCCAAAATTTACTACCCCAAGTAAGCAAATATTTATTAACACTATTCATCCCTATTTTTTCAATCGCTGTAGTCTTATAGCTTGGCAGCGCCGGAAGGAACTGTATATTTCCTCTTTTAAGTACACCCAAAGGAACTGTCACCAATACATAGTCTGCCTCATATTCAGAAGTCGCCGTTTTTGCCTTTATCGTGGTACCCGAATAGTCAATAGTAGTTACTGCGGCATTGGTAATAACATTTATCCCTTCAGCTAAATAATAGGCAATTGTGTCATAGCCATTGGTGATTATCTTTTCTATACCTCCATATTCCTCACCTTCATAGTAGTTCTTGGAAGACAACATATCTAAGTCGCCTGTATCGAAGGTGATATATGAAGACATAAAAAACCGCCATAGTCTGTCATTTTTATATTGCGGATAAATTCTATTAAAGAGGCTTTCAAAACTTTCATTGACATTTCCTGACTTATAAAGATTTTCATATACCGAATAAAAATCTTCTTCTACCGCAAAAAAGTCGTCTATATTTCGTTTTACACCTCCAATATCATAGGATGCCATACGGCTGTCGTCCAAAAAATAAGAGGTGGCTCCAGCTTTGCTTGCCAGATCTGTTACCGGATTGCCACTTATACCATGAATCCAGCTAGCCCCCTCATCAAAGGCAATGCCTAGTGTTCTATTGCTGCGTGTTCTACCGCCAATTCTATCCTGTGATTCCAATACTAAAACTTCAAAGCCCGTTTCCCTTAATTTCTTTGCAGCACCTAAGCCGGAAACCCCTGACCCTACCACTATTACCTTCTTGCCCTTTCCTGAAAGATTATCTTCACATGAATTTAGCAATCCCGGCAACATATACATCATAGTACTTCCTTGCAATGATTTCCTTAAAAAACTTCTCCTTTTCAACATAACCTTGATTTTATATATAGATACTCTTATTAACGCCTAGAACCTAATATCATCTATCACTTTCCTATAATCTTTGTCTTCCTTATACTTCGACAAGTACGCATCTGATAGTAAGAGATAAATATTTTTAGTCGTAAAAAATTTTGCTTTATAGGCATATCTTATGAAGTCGAGCATACTTGACTTATCTTCCTGTGCTGCAGCGATGCGCGATAATAGAAAATATACTTTCCCCTTAGCGGAGGGTGCCAAATTCATAGCTGTATTCAAATCGGTGGTAGCAGCCGTATAGTCATTCATCTGCAATTCTGATTCTGCTCTATCTATATAAAATAGGGCGATATAATTTTTTAGTCCTATACACTTATTAAAATACTCTATCGCCAAAGTATGCTGTCCAAGTTCTTGTAAAGTACGTGCCAAAGCATGTATTGCGACATCATCTTCCTCATCCCATTGTGTGGCGAGCTTTAGGTCCTTATATGCCAAATCATAGGATTTGAGATAAAAACGCACTACACCCCTATTACGGTATGCTAGACGGAATCCAGGCTGTAATTTTATACAGGTATTAAAATCTTTCTCCGCATTTTCCAAATCTAATTTGGAAGGTTCCTCTATGTTTTGATTATAGTATATGGCATACCCTCTGTTATTGTAAGCGAGGTAATTGGTGCTATCTAAGGCAATAGCCTTATTCAAGTCTTTCATGGCATCTATATAGTCATGAAGATAAGAATAGGCATGTCCTCTATTGGTAAAATATTCCGATATACTGTCGTTGATATCTATAGCTTTGTCATAATATTTTATTGAGATCTCATAATCTTCAGAAATAAAATAGCAATAGCCTAAAAGATTGTAGGCGGCATCGAATTTTTTGTCTAAGGAAAGTGCCTTATTCAAATCTGCGAGAGCAGCGGAAAGATCTTGCATCCTCATATTTACCATACCCCTCAGATAATGTCCATATTTATCCGTTTTATACGTCTTGATATAATTATCCAGAATGCTCTTGGCGCCTATATAGTCTGTGGCGAGGATAAGTTTTTGTGCCGTATTGAGCTGGGGCTGAATATTTACAGGTAATTGTTGTGCAGAAACTTTCAGCAAGAAAATAAATAAGAGAGATAATATACACAAGTGCTTCATGAAATCATTTTTGTACTATAACTGAAAATTCTCTTTTTTCTATACGAACAAAATCTTTGCCATTCACATCCGTTATCTCAAATTCTTTAGGCACTTTTATAAATATTTTTGGATTCACCAACAGGTTCTCTATACTATCATACTTAATGCTGCCACCATCTACCCATATATTCTTAATCTCTGCTGCGGGAAAAAAATATCCTTCTGTGCCTATGATGGCAAAAGGGCTATAGCCTACACTATATAAGAGTAGAGAGCCATGAGCTGGGACATCTATTCGGGAGTTGCCATATATGAGATCATTCGTACTTTTATCAAAATAAATACCTTGCGGCAAATCTATAAATAAGGTATGGTCGGCAAGATTAAAATAAGAATAATAATGCCTCTCTCCTATCTGATAGGACACTTTGTAAAGATGCTTATGTTGCTCTACATCTATATTTATTTTTTCTGTAAGTGGAAATATAGACTTATACAGATGTAGTGTAGCTGCATCATATTCACTTATGTCGTCGGAAGTAAATATAAGATTGCCAAAGAGCAGGTTAGCATGGAGTAAGGTAAACTGTTCTCTCGCAGATAAAGATTGCTTTTTCTTTCTTAGCATAAATACATCGGGATCATTGACAAAGAAACGCCCATCGAGATGACGACGATGCATGGCATTCTGTATAGCCAAGAAGGTGGATACACGTTCCCTGCCTCTTATCATTTTCAGGAAACGATGTTCCCAAGCAGTATGTACATCCTGCCCTATGCGGCAGTAGTCAGCTATGCCAAAAGCAGAAGCGAGAGGAACCCCACAGCCCAGCATCTTCTTCTCTCCTACCAAGTTTCGTAGCAACTGCATAGCATCATACATCACTTCTCCTGCCGACTTGCCATATTGAGGATATTGCGCTACCCCATAGAGAAAGTCCAATTTTACCATGTCATAGCCCCAAGTATCTAGTATTTTGCCAAATACCTCTTTGAGGTAATGCCTTACCTGAGGCTTATAGAAGTCTAAGGCATAAAACCACCCAGACCATAGAGGATTGAAGCCCATTCTAAGATATTTTCCATCGGGGCTTCTTAGTAACCAGTCCTTATGTTCTTTAAAAAGGTATGATTGTTGCTCTACTGCAAAAGGTGCTAACCACAAGCCCGCCTTATAGCCTTTGGAGTGTATCTGCTCTGCAAGATAGCCCATACCTTTAGGGAATTTTTTATTGACAGTAAGCCAGTCGCCCACGGCATGTTGGTAGCCATCATCAATTTGAAAATAGTCTAGTGGAATATTTTGCGCTGCAAAGCTATCAAGGTTATGCAAAATAATTTTTTCGGAGATGTGGGTATAGTGATAGTACCAACTTGTCCACCCTGTAGCCGGTGGTGGTGGCAGCTGAGGTAGATGATTTTTGTATAGCTGAAAATAATTATCGAAGACTGCATATTCTTTATCTTCATTGACGTATAAATCTATTAATGTAATATCCCCTTCGACATTTTTTCCTATAACATGTTTTTCTATAATGCATTGCAGGCTTGGAATATTATGGGTAATACTTGTAAATGCTTGTGTCTCGTCCAAAGACCCAACAAAAGCTATTTTTTTATCCTGAAGCTTTATAAAGGAATAATTCCAACTGTGTACTACACCTTTTACGCTGCTATACTTATAAATGTTGTAATCGCCAAAAGCATTTGCCAAAAACTTGAATCCTCTTCTTACAGGAAGCATCGTTGTCTCCTGATCAACGATGCCAGTTTGCGACCAAGATTGATAACCATTGCAAAATATGCCTTTATTTCCTGTATAATTGTAAGGGAGGGTGAGCTTACAACTTTCTAAAGTCACAGGGACTTGTGACCTCATACGTACTATGCACCTATAAGCATCATAATTTTCTATTATATGTACGCTTATACTACAATTGGCATCTCCTTCTTTGTCTATAGTATATAGTTTGTCCACATACTTATACTGTAGTGATAGAGCTAATTGTGACAGGCTGTTTATCATAACTTTTACAAAGATACACAGCGATTAGATGTATATTTGCATAAAAAATTATGCAGAATATTACAGTCATAGGTTCTGGTACTATGGGAAATGGCATTGCACATATATGTGCAATGTATGGGTATAAGGTAGTATTGGTAGATATAAAACAGAATCTCTTGGATAAGGCACTGGCTACGATAGAAAAAAATCTTACCCGTCAGGTACAAAAAGGTGTAATTACCGAAGAACAAAAATCACAAACGCTAAAGAATATTTCTACGGATATATTATTAGCAAGTGGCGTAAAAAACGCAGATATAGTCATTGAAGCAGTTTCTGAAAACCCTGAAATCAAAGAAAAGATATATAGAGAATTGGATGATGTATGTCCTTCTCATACCATATTGGCAAGTAATACTTCTAGCATTTCTATAACACAATTGGCAGCTTTTACACAGAGAC
>JBGAWK010000063.1:0-13677 GCA_044227665.1 Chitinophagales bacterium | reverse complement strand
CGACAAAACCGTGAACTACAGCGACATAGAGGTACAAAACCCTAACCAGCTGCAAGAGAAGCCCCTAGTCTATACCATACGATTCCAAAACGAGGGCAGCTACTACGCACAGTCGGTGCGTATATACGACACCCTGCCACCCAATACCGATTTCAGCAGCCTCAAAGTGCTAGCTGCCAGCCATCCTTTTGAGGTAAGCATCGTACAGGACAGCATCGTGCAGATGACCTTCAAGAGCATAAACCTTTACCCCAAAGACTGGGACGCAAGCAAATCCCATGGCTATATCACCTACAGCCTCCTCGCCAATGCCGCTAGCGACCTCAGCGAAGGCATACACAACAAAGCCGACATCATCTTCGACTATAACCTACCCATCGGCACCGACTATGCCAGCACCACCGTAAAACTCGTAAGCACAGGCATAGGCGACAACAAAGCCGCCACCCTGAAGGTATATCCCAACCCAGCCAGCGACATCCTATATATCGACAAAGCTATAACTAAAGCCACCGTCACCATATACAGCAGCGAGGGTAGGCTACTGCTACAGCAAACCCTCAGCGACAACCAAATACCTATACACAACCTACCCTCAGGACTATACTACCTACACCTGCAAGCAGGAGAAAAGGGCTATAGTGCCGCGTTTATTAAAAACTAAAATTATATATTATGAAGACGTAAATTAAAGATAATAGACTTTAAGAATATAATTATTTGAATATATATCTTTTGTATTTCATATATTTATCAAAAAAATAAATTTATAGTATGAGTGCAAATATACAAGTTATTAATCCCATTACAGGGACGGAAATTTACGCCTTTTCCTCTCCAAGTTCTTCCGAAATCCAACAAGTTTATGCTAAGGCTACTGCCGTTCAGAAGCGTATCGCTGAGATGAGCATAGATGCTCGAATAGAAGAGGTAATGAAAATAAATACTTATGTACTACAACATAGTGATTTTATTTTAGATTGTATTATTCAGGAGACAGGAAAGTCAAGAACAGATGCCTTTGCTGCAGAAGTTTTTGAGGTTTGTGATGTTATAGATGTATATAAGAAAATAGCTCCTAAAGCCTTAAAAGATAAGAATCTACCTACACCCATTTTTCTTATGGGTAAAAAATCTATGCAATTTGTAGAGCCTCTAGGTACTATTTTGGTAATCACCCCATGGAATTTCCCATTTTATCAAGTAATCGTACCCGGAATTATTGCATTTCTAGCGGGTAACAGTGTGATAGTAAAACCCTCCGAAGTAACGCCACTAAAACCGCTATGGGAACACTTTTTTGCTAATAGCGGATTCATGAAAGATGCAATTCAAGTTATTATTGGTGGCAAGGAAACAGGAGCAGAACTTATAGCACAGCGTCCCGGAAAAGTACACTTCACAGGCAGTGTAAATACAGGCAAAAAAATTATGGAAATTTGTAGCAAACAGCTCATTCCCGTAGATTTAGAGCTAGGGGGCAAAGACCCTTCCATAGTTTTTGAAGATGTAAATATGGAGCGCACCGTCAATGGTGTGATGTGGGGTGCATTTACGAATGGAGGACAGAATTGTACCGGCATAGAACGACTTTACGTACATGAATCCATCCACGATGCCTTCGTGAAAATGCTTGTTGAAAAAACTAAAAAACTAAAAACATCACATCCCGATAGAGATACAAAAAGTCCTGAAGATTGTGATGTAGGATGCATCACTGCACCTTTCCAAGTTCGAATAATTGAAGACCATATAGAGGATGCCATAAGCAAAGGAGCAAAACTAGAATGTGGAGGCATCACTGAAAAGGGTTCACACCACATGCTTCCTACCATCTTTACAAACTGTACTCATGAGATGAAAATTGCCAGCGAGGAAACTTTTGGTCCTACTATAGCTGTTATGAAATTTCACACAGAAGAAGAGGCTATACGTTTGGCCAATGATTCTATCTATGGCTTAGGAGCTTCAGTGTGGTCCAAAGATATTGAAAGAGGCAAAAGAGTAGCTAGAGCCATTGTCTGTGGCAATGTTTCGATAAATAATCACATGATTAATGAAGCCAATCCTCACCTGCCTTTTGGTGGTACCAAGTCTAGTGGTATTGGAAGATTCAAGGGAGAAGAAGGCTTGCTCACTTTTTGCAATCTCAAATCCATTGTTATTGACAAACAAAGCGATATGATAGAACCCCATTGGTATCCCTTCACTAAAAATAAGGCTTCATTATTACGCGGATTAATGGACAGCTATTTTGTAAAACCTAAAAATTGGCTGAAATTTGCTGCTAATGGTTTAAAAATAGATACTATAGGCAAAAAAGAAAAATTGTAATACCAATATATGAGTACGAAATATGACTATCTGATTGTAGGCTCAGGTTCTGGCGGTGGCGCACTTGCTTACTACTTACACCGTTCTGGCGCCAAAGTTCTGCTAATAGAAGCGGGTAAATTTTATAGAAAAAATACATTCCCACGCACAGAAGCAGAGACCTCTGCGCATCTATACTGGGGTGGTGGCTTAGAATTTTCCAAGGATGCCCGGATGGGATTTTTGAGAGCCCGCCTTGTAGGAGGTTCTTCCATAGTATATCAGTGTCTTATGGATAGATTTGACGATCTGGCATTCCATGACTGGAAGTTGGAGTCTGGTGTAAATTGGTTTACCCTTCCAGAAATGGAATCTCATTATGATGCTATAGAAAAAGATTTAGCTCTTTATACTTTCAAACAAGAAGACCGCAACGGCAATGCAAGACTATTCTCTGATGCCTGTGACAAACTAGGATATAAGTGGAACTATCTACGTCGTGGACAGAGTGACTGCTGTATGGGTGTAAATAATGACTGCCTTAATTGCTTAGGAGGTTGCCATCGCGACTCCAAGCAGAGCTCTATGGTGGCTTTCATCCAGAAAGCAGAACAAGAGGGACTAGAAATAGCTACAGAAATAGAAGTGCAGTATTTTGAACATAAAAAAGATATGGTGACAGTATATGGACATCACCGCGGCGGCAAAATTAGCTTTACCGGTAGCAAGCTCATACTTGCTGGAGGTGCTTTTGGCTCTACAAAAATGATGTACCAATCAGGGATGAAGAAAAAACTCCCTGCCCTTGGAACACGCTTTGCCTCACATCCCCAATTTATGTGGTATGGATTTCAAAAAGACCCCGTAGATGCACACAAACACATGTTTCAATCTGTAGCCTCCAAAGACCCTAATTTTCGCCAGCAGGGTTTTAAATTAGAAAATGTATTCGCCCCTCCTATCTCTACGAGTATGCTCTTCACCGCTACGGGCAAGGCACATCAGGAATTCCTGAAAAGATATAGACACATGCAATGTATAGAAGTAGCAGTACGTGATGAGAACATCGGAACTATCCAAGTGGACAAAAAAGGTAAGCTCATCGTAGATAAGCCCCTGACTGCGCAAGATATGCTGCGCAAGAACAAAGGCCTCGAAGCCATAAAAAATATATTGGTGGCTGCCGGTGCTTATGAAGTATATGAATCTCAGATGTATTTTGGATTGCACCTCATGGGAGGCTGTGTCATGGGTACTGATGATGACAAGTCTGTAGTAAACCCAGACTTTCAGGTTCACGGCCTCAAAAATGTATATATTGCAGATAGCAGTATCTTCCCTAATGCACCAGGTATAAATCCTTCGCTTACCATCATGTCATTAGCACACAAATTAGCTTCACAACTTAGCAAATAAATATTTGAATATGGAAATAAAACCTTCGGCAATAAAAGGGCTAAAAAAAATTGGAGATATATTTTTACCTCAAAATGGCGAATTTCCTGCCTACAGTCAGGTGGCAGATACATCGGCACTATCTATGCTTCTGAAGAATGCACCCCCAGACGATTCCGCTTCCCTATTGATGGTTTTGTCTATATTTTCGTATTTGCCAAAATTCATATTGAAATGGCTAGTACGTAAGCTGGAAAATTCAATGTCTCATCCCGGAAATGGTATTTTACAGGTAACCTATCGTCAATTATTTATGGGATTGAGAGGTATATTATTTTCTACCTATTACTCTGAGTTTACTGACAAAAGCTATACAGGAAAGACTCCTTTGGAAATATTAGAATATAAATTAGAGATACAAGAAAACTAGTTTTCTACATTTTTGTTTTTTATGAAAATATTTTTTTCAATGTGGCATAAAAATATATTAGGAATAATTTTCATACTCCTTACCTTTTTTTCGTGTGATAAGGAGACTACTACAGATACTTCTACTCCAAGAAACCATAATCCTATTATATTCGTACATGGATTTTTGGCATCAGGAGACACTTATCATTTACAAATCCAACGATTTACATCCAATGGATATGATTTGTCGGAATTATATACTTTTGATTGGAATACATTAGGATTAGGGGACTCTGAAGCCTTACTTAATAACTTCATAGACAAAGTCCTTGAAGAAACCGGAGCAGAACAAGTAGATTTAGTAGGACATTCTGCAGGTAGCGGACTGGTTTACGGTTATTGCAGCAAAAAAACTCAGGCAGACAAAGTGGGTCATCTTGTACTATTAGCAGGATTTCCACAGTCTAAGCCCGGAGGTTCAAGTGGTGAAGTGCCTACATTAAATGTATATTCTACCGCTGATGCCGTCTCTGCTGGTGGAGGCGACATTCCTCGCGCCACCAATCTAAAACTTACAGACAAGGATCACTATGAGGTTGCTACTTGTGAAGCAACATTCTCAGCGATGTATAAACTATTTAATGACAATACCCCTTCTACTACTTCCATACTTCCAGAAGAAATAATTAAGATTTCGGGTAAAGCCTTGAGCTTTGGTGAAAATCTATATGTAAGAAAAACAAAAGTAGATGTATTTGAAGTAAATGAAAATGACGGCAGCAGAATCTCCCCTACCCCTTTAGCTACATTTTCTATAGCTAGTGATGGGTATTGGGGGCCGCTTATGGTACAGAAAAACGCCCATTACGAATTTCTAGTGACTGCAGAAGCTAGTGGGAGTCGTCCCGTACATTATTATTTTGAGCCTTTTGTACGCAGCAGCAACGCCGTATATCTACGCTCCTATCCCGCCAATGGTTCTTTAGGAGCTGCATTTTTATCCTCATTACCACAGAAAGACGAGCAGGCTGTAACAGCATTTTTCGGTGCCTCAAAGGCTGCAGTAAAAGATAGAGACCAGTTGAGTGTCAACGACATAAATCTTAGTACCGAACCACTTACTAAGGCTTCTAATACTACAATAGCATTATTCGTATATGATGCCAATAATAACCAAAATAGTGACGGAGGTTCTGTAGGTCTCTTTGCTAGCTTTCCTTTTCTTAAAGCTACAGATGCCTATATCTCTACAAATACATCAGAAAAAGTCACCTATTCTTTTAACGACAGAAAAATACATTTACGCAACTGGAAATCCAAGAGTGAAGGCGTAAGTGTGGCAGTATTTCAGTAGAAAGCAAGGCAAGAGCCATGCCCCTATCTCCATTATTAATATTATAAATTTGGGGTAATATTTATATAATCTCAAAAAAAAATACCTGTATAGTATATACGGTATTTTTGAAACGTGAATAAGTATGATGTAGTCATAGTAGGTGGAGGTATGTCCGGACTGACGATGGCTTATCATTTAGAAAAATTTGGCTATTCCATTGCCATCTACGAAGTGGGCAGTGAAGTAGGCGGAAGAGTGCGCACAGACCATATAGATGGATTCCAATTAGATAGAGGTTTGCATTTTTTTCAATCTTCCTACCCCGAAGCTGCCAAAGTATTGGATTACAAATCTTTGAAGCTAAAAAATATTTATCCTGGGATGCTTATTTTTCATGAAGAAAAATTTGAATTAATATCCAACCCACTTAAAAAATGGACAGACTTAATCACAAATTTTTTTGGCAACTTTTCCGATATCTCTGATAGACTAAGGTTTATGGGACTATTGGCAAAACTAAGTGCCTATTCAGAGAACTATATCATGAATAATGCCGATGTGGATGCTTATACATTTATTAAGCAGCAAGGTTTCTCTGACGAATTCGTAGAAAAAGTTTTTCGCCCCTTTGTAGGTGCTGTTTTTTGTAGTAAAGACATGCAAGTTTCCGCTCGACTTTTCTCCTACATACTAAAGTATTTTACTATATCCCAACTTACGCTGCCCGAAAAGGGCATTGGGAGTATTCCTCAGAATATTGCAGCACAGTTGCAGCACACCGAAATATTCTTGAATACCAAAGTAAAGGAAGCACATGATGATGGGGTGATGCTTGCGAATGGTGACTTTATCCATGCCGAAAGGGTGGTGATAGCTACCACGCCTTCTGACTTGATAAAAATATTGCCTACAGCAAAAATAGAAATTCCCTACAAACACGTGTCGTGTCTTTATTTTTCTACTGAGACTGCACCCCTAAAAGAGGCTATCGTTGCCTTCAATGGCAGCGGAAAGGGCATCGCAAATCATGTATTTGTACCCACGAATCTCCATAAAGGCTATGCCCCAAAGGGACAGCATCTAGTATGTGTGAGTATTGTAGATATTCCCGAACTAGATGATGATGAAATCATAGATCAAATTATTAGCGAGATGGTGGAATGGTTTGGGGTGAAAGCAAACTCTTGGACGCATCTCAAAACCTATCATATCTGCAATGCGCTTCCAGATGTACCTAGATTGCCAAAAATAGAATCTTTCAAGAAAACTGATGACAATATCTACATCATCGGCGATCATACTTCATTCGGAAGTATAAATATGGTTATGCAGTGTAGTAGAGACACCGCCAAAGCCTTACACAAAGATATAAGTACCGCCAAGAAAAAAGTAGTAATGGTCTGATTATGGTTACACATTCCTATCTACACGATATATTTTTATACATAAATTAAAGATTATAACTGCTAATCAGTAACTTTACCAAAAACACAAAATATATGCAATATATAGTACTACAGGCAGCAGGTGCAGGAGGCAGTATGATGTTCCCACTAATGATGATAGGGATGTTTGCCATCATGTATTTCTTTATGATACGTCCCCAGCAAAAGAAACAAAAAGACCAAAAGGCTTTTGAAGACAACTTGAAAAAAGGCGATAAAATTGTAACTATTGCAGGTATACACGGCAAGATTGTCAATTTTAGTGAAGATGGAAAAGTCGCCATCATAGAAGTAGATACCAATACTCGCATCAAGATAGAGCGCACGAGCATATCCATGGAATATACCAAGGCATCTTATGCCAATAATAGTACAGAGAACGCTTAAAATTGGGCTCACTGGTGGCATTGGTGCCGGCAAGAGTTATGTCTCATCTATATTTGTAAAAAAAGGCATCTCCGTTTACGACTCTGATATGCGCGCCAAAGCATTGATGGTATCGGATAGCGATTTAATCGTACAGATTAAAGACTGTTTTGGCACAGCTGCCTATCACCAAGACGGCAGCCTCAATAGAGGCTATATAGCCCAAATAGTTTTCAATAATCCTGATGCTTTGATGGTGCTTAATAGTATCGTACATCCTGTGCTAAAACAGGATGCTCAGCAATGGTTTGAGAAACAAAAAAATGTATATGCCATTCAAGAGGCGGCTATACTCTTTGAGAGTAATATGGAACAATATTTAGATTATTCCATTATGGTATATGCTCCTCGGGAAGTCCGAGAGCAGAGAGTTGTACAGCGTGATAAAATATCTATAGAAGATGTACGTGCAAGAATATCCAAGCAGATGCCCGACGAAGAGAAATTGCAGAAAGCAGACTTCGTCATCTACAATAGTGGTCAAGAGGACATAGAGATGCAGATAGAAAATTTGGATCAGCAGTTGCGACGAATAGCTATGGATTCAGAAAATCTCCAGACGCTATAAGTACGGCATTATCTGACAACTTTACATTATAAATATATATCCAACAATCTGCGACGTTGTTATCCATATATACTTTTATTTTCTCTCTTCTATACTCCGAAAATGTATCGTCGCTTTTTACCCCTTCATAATCATCCAGTTGTCGGAGAATAGATAGGTCATGAATTTTGAAAATATCTCCAACTACGACATCTTTATCATTATTAGTAAGAACTAGTGCTGGATACCAATCCACACGGTACAATCTCGCACACTTGATGTACCCAAGTCCATATAATTCTGATGCTTCTACAAGTGCCTTCGCCATAGGATGCTCATAATTGAGGCGCAAGGTACCATAAGTAAATAAAAACGTTTCCATAGTTTATTGTGTCTATAATTTTGACAATGAATCTTCTAGGATTTTTATTTTAGCCAAACCATCTGCAAGTTTAGAGCGTTCTTTCTCCACAATGTCAGGATTGGCATTGGCGACGAAGCGCTCATTCTCCAATTTCTTTTTTACACTCTCTACAAATCCTCTGAAATACTTTAGTTCTTCTTCTATTTTCCTTTTCTCTTCCTCATTATCGAGTTCTATACCCAAGTCCATAAAGACTTTGTCTTTATGCAAAAGGAATGAGGTTACATTTTTATCAGGAATACCAAATTGTAAAGCATTAAGATTGGACTTCTCTTCCAATAGTTCCTTATAATTATGATATAAAGTTTTGTCCTTGGTGTCAATAAATAAAGTGGCGGTATGCTTGGGTGAAACTTGGGCTTGTGCCCGCGAATTCCTTATCAAAGTCATAAGATTTTGTATGGTTTCACCTGCTGATAAGGCTTGGTTATCCCATTCTCCTACACTAGTATTTTGTCTCATCATTAATACATCTTGTTCACTTCTATCTGTAATAAGGTGATATATTTCTTCGGTAATAAAAGGCATATAGGGATGTAGTAGTGCCAATATTTCTTCAAAATAATAAAGGGTCTTCTCGTAAGTATTTTTATCTATTCTGCCTTCACGAGGTTTTATCCACTCCAAATACCAAGAACAAAAGTCATCCCAAACAAAATTATAAAGGGTCATCAATGCCTCTGAAAGTCTGAACTCTGCAATCATCACTCTCACTTCATGCGTGGTTTTTATGAGCTTGGCATTGAACCATCCCTGAATGTGGATATTGTATCCCCCTCCGTCTATGACTTCCCAGCATTTTACTAATCGGAAGGCATTCCACAGCTTGTTGCAGAAGTTGCGTCCTTGTTCGCAATATTTTTCGTCAAACAGCAAATCGTTGCCGGCAGGAGAACATAATAGCATACCCATTCTCACCCCATCGGCACTATATTTTTCCATAAGTTCCAAAGGGTCGGGGGAATTACCCAAACTTTTGCTCATTTTTCGTCCTTGCTTGTCACGAACGATACCAGTGAGATATACATTCGTAAAAGGAGCTTTGTGCGTATATTTCTTGCCTGCTATAATCATTCGCGCCACCCAAAAAAACAATATTTCTGGTGCTGTAACCAAGTCTGTAGTAGGATAGTAATATTTAAAATCTGGATTTTCAGGATTTCGGATACCGTCAAATACAGAAATAGGCCATAACCATGAAGAGGCCCAAGTGTCTAGTACATCTTCGTCTTGTATCATATCTGTAGCAGTCAGCCCACTATTGCCTGTCAACTTTTTTGCTTTTTCTAAGGCAAGCTCAGGTGTAGCGGCTACAACATAGTCACTACTGTTTGCGATATAATATGCCGGTATGCGTTGTCCCCACCATAGCTGCCTTGAAAGACACCAATCGCGAACATTCTCCATCCAGTGCTTATAAGTATTTATAAACTTATTGGGTATGAGTTTTACCTCCCCCTCTAATACCGCATCTAGGGCAGGCTTGGAAAGGTCTTGCATCTTCAAGAACCACTGTAGTGAAAGTCGGGGTTCTATGGCTGCATTTGTGCGCTCCGAATAGCCTACGGAATTTGTATAAGGCTCTTTTTTAAGCATTAAACTCTCTTCTTCGAGCTTCTTTACAATTTTTTTTCTTACTACAAATCTATCTTCGCCAATATATAGCTTTCCGGCTTCAGCAATCGTACCATCGGGATTGAACACATCTATGACTTCTAGATGATGCCGTAGTCCTATTTCATAGTCCACAATATCATGAGCAGGTGTGACTTTCAGGCATCCTGTGCCAAACTCCATATCTAGGGCCTTATCGGTAATGATAGGCACAGCTCTATTCACTAGTGGCACTATAACTTTTTTGCCGTGCAGTTTTATATACCTTTCATCATCGGGATGTACGGCTACTGCCACATCACCCATGATAGTCTCTGGTCTTGTGGTTGCTACTACCAAATAGTCGTCACTATCCTGAATTTTATACTTCAGATAACATAAAAACCCTTGGGTTTCCTTGTATATTACCTCTTCGTCAGAGACCGCTGTCTGCGCTTGAGGATCCCAGTTTACCATTCTCACGCCTCTATAGATATGACCTTCGTCATGCAGGTCGCAAAATACCTGTATTACATCTCTGTAATAATTTTCATCCATAGTAAAGGCCGTGCGATTCCAGTCGCAACTCGCCCCTAACTTTTTAAGTTGCTCTAGGATTATTCCGCCGTATTTATCTTTCCACTCATAAGCATAATGCAAAAATTCTTCCCTGCTTAGCGATTTTTTATCTATACCTTTCTCTTTGAGGAGTTGCACTACCTTAGCCTCTGTGGCTATGGAAGCATGGTCTGTACCTGGCACCCAGCAGGCATTTTTGCCACTCATGCGCGCATACCTTATCAGGACATCCTGAATAGTATTATTGAGCATGTGTCCCATATGCAATACCCCTGTTACATTAGGTGGTGGTATCACTATACTATAAGGAGGTCTGTCGTCAGGTACAGCATTGAAGAGCCCTGCGTTTTTCCAAAAGGCATACCATTTATCTTCGACCTCTTTGGGGGAATACTTGCTGGCAATTTCTGTCATCTGTCTGTATTAATAGGTTCTACGGTATATCCTTTGTCTTTCAGCAATTTGATAATTCCTTTGTTTCCGCCCAAATGTCCTGCACCTACAGCTATAAAAGCATTGTTATCCCTAATAATTTCTGCGATTTTGGGTATCCACTTAGCATTTCTTTTATAAATGAGCGTTTCTTCAAATTCATCGCTACTATACTCTGCCCCGGTAACAAAATCAAATAGTCCTTCTACGTCCTGAGCCATATAAAGCTCAAAGAGCTTGTCCATATTCTTGCTCTCTATACTATAATTTTTTACAGTATGTAAAAGATGCTGTACTTGTTCTTCTAAAGGAAATTCATCCAATACTGCCAATTGTTCATTGAAAGTTTCTAAGCCCTTAACAGGAATATTTTTGCCTTCGGCTAGGTCAGCAAAACTATTTTCATAGGAAGAAGGATTTTCTCCTACATATTTGAAGTATATCAACTGTTCCATGAATATGGGCTTCATTTTGGCATAAGCCATCTCAAAAACCATGGGATCTACCCCTACGGAGTCTGCGAAGAAAGTTTTAAGTGTATCGTAGTCTTCCGCTGAGATATAGTCTTGGATACTTTTTCCTTCTGCAAAAAGACTTCTTGCTGCCAAATCCGCCAAATCCGCTTCTCCTAAGTCCAGCTCCATCACTAAAAGAGCTGCATTCTTCAACTTCTTTTCTACATTTTTACCTATAGTAAAATCTTCATTATTCATGATGTGTATTGTGCCATAGATATAGGATGGCTGTAATAGACCATTCCCATATATCTGATACAAGAGTGATTTTCCACTTTCTGCTACCTGATCGGGTACGAAGGTATTGTCCTTGACCGTTTCCTTCGTGGCATGGCATGAGGCAAGCAATAGCAATGCCAATAACCAAGGTATCTTATTAGGTTCGCTTTTCATTGGACAAAAATATTAATTTTCGTCATACGCAGCTATAACTGCTTCTGCAACCTTATCGGCTACAGATTTATCGAGGGTACTGGGTATGATATTGTCTTGAGACAATTCTGAAACGCAGCCTGCAATAGCATACGCAGCGGCGAGTTTCATCTTAGGCGTAATGCGCTTGGCACGAATTTGTAGTGCCCCCTTAAATATTCCTGGAAATGCCAATACATTGTTCACCTGATTGGGAAGGTCACTCCTTCCTGTGCCTACCACACCTGCACCGCCCTTGTAGGCATTGTCAGGTGTAATTTCGGGATTGGGATTGGCAAGGGCAAAGATGATAGGCTTCTCTGCCATGGTCTGTATGTCTTCGGAGGTCAATAAATCTTCTGAGCTTACGCCTATAAATACATCGGCACCCTGAATGGCATCACGAATTGTACCTTTCTTATTTTTTTTATTGGTAAAAGATAATACCTCAATTTTCAACTCATTCAAGTCCCTACGGTCTTTGTGGATGATGCCTTTGGTATCACATAATATGATATCACGTACAGGATTACAAACGTTTACATCTATATCGGAGCAATTCAGCAACTTAGCGATAGCTATGCCTGCCGCTCCCGCCCCATTGATGACTACTTTGAGGTCTTGCATTTCTTTGTTTAGTAATTTGCAAGCATTGATAAGTCCTGCTAGTACTACTATTGCGGTACCGTGCTGGTCGTCATGGAATACTGGTATGCCTATGTCCTGTAGCCTGTCTTCTATTTCAAAACAACGAGGAGAAGCGAAGTCCTCCAAATTTATACCCCCAAAAACAGGCGCTATATTTTTGATGATATGAATAATCTCTTCGGTATCCTGCGTTTCTATGCAAATAGGAAATGCATTGATGTCGGCAAAATTTTTGAAAAGCATACACTTGCCTTCCATAACAGGAATGGCTGCTTGTGCGCCTATATTTCCTAATCCTAAGACTGCGGAGCCGTCAGTAATTACAGCCACAGTATTGTTTTTTATAGTCAGTTCCCAAACTTTTTCGGCATCATTGGCTATTTGCTTACAAGGTTCTGCTACGCCCGGGGAGTAACAAAGCGTAAGATCTAGCTTATCTTTTAGGGGTGTATTGAGATGTGTACTTATCTTACCTTTAAGCCTTTCGTGAAGGGCTAATGACTCTCTGGAGTAATCTTTCATATAATATTTTCAGTAATGCTACTGTGCTAAAATAATTAACATTTTACAGTAGTAAATACTCTAGTCTTGTATATACCGCAATGATAATGTTTATATAAAGCTAAAGATTATCAAACTTCTTCTGCTAGGTCTAAAATTGTCTCCGCTATCGCATCTTGCTCTTCTGCGACTATGTCCTTTTCTACTTTGAGATTATTAATAATAAATATCTGTCTATCAGGGGTATTGGCACCCATATAGTATTGTAGAAGGTTCTCTATATTGGTTTCGGCATTGAGGATGACAGGGATAAGTCTTATATTTTCTCCTATAAATTTTTCAAACTCGTCAGGAGAAATCTCTCCTAATCCCTTGAAGCGTGTAATTTCGGGTTTACCTTTTAGTTTTTGTATAGCAGATTTTTTTTCTGCTTCATTATAGCAATAGATGGTTTCTTGCTTGTTGCGTACTCTAAATAAGGGCGTATCTAAAATGTAGACGTGACCTTTTCGCACCAATTCCGGAAAAAACTGTAAGAAAAAAGTAAGTAAAAGCAAACGTATATGCATACCATCAACATCGGCATCGGTGGCTATAACTATTCTATTATAACGCAAATCTTCAATATCTTCTTCGATATTCAGGGCATGATGTAAGAGATTGAATTCATCATTTTGATAAACGAGTTTTTTGGACTGACC
>JBGAWK010000062.1:0-13742 GCA_044227665.1 Chitinophagales bacterium | reverse complement strand
ATGCAGGCGTAGGTGGCTTAAGTGGCGTTATCAACTTAGGTGCTGGCGAAGTAGATACGACAATAGATGCAGGCATAGTACCATTACTAGGCGCTATAGGCAACTATGTATGGAATGATACAGACAGAGACGGACAGCAAGATGCTGGCGAGTCAGGTGTAGAAGGTGTGTTAGTGGTGTTATACGATGGCTTAGGCAATGCATTAGACAGCACGACAACCGACAACACTGGCCACTATATGTTCAACAACTTACCAGCAGGCGACTACCAAGTAGGGTTCTACAATATCCCAAGTGGCACTACGTTTACGAGTGCTAACCAAGGCAGCGATGTTACGGATAGCGATGCAGGCGTAGGTGGCTTAAGTGGCGTTATCAACTTAGGTGCTGGCGAAGTAGATACGACAATAGATGCAGGCATAGTACCATTACTAGGCGCTATAGGCAACTATGTATGGAATGATACAGACAGAGACGGACAGCAAGATGCTGGCGAGTCAGGTGTAGAAGGTGTGTTAGTGGTGTTATACGATGGCTTAGGCAATGCATTAGACAGCACGACAACCGACAACACTGGCCACTATATGTTCAACAACTTACCAGCAGGCGACTACCAAGTAGGGTTCTACAATATCCCAAGTGGCACTACGTTTACGAGTGCTAACCAAGGCAGCGATGTTACGGATAGCGATGCAGGCGTAGGTGGCTTAAGTGGCGTTATCAACTTAGGTGCTGGCGAAGTAGATACGACAATAGATGCAGGCATAGTACCATTACTAGGCGCTATAGGCAACTATGTATGGAATGATACAGACAGAGACGGACAGCAAGATGCTGGCGAGTCAGGTGTAGAAGGTGTGTTAGTGGTGTTATATGATGGCTTAGGCAATGCGCTAGACAGCACGACCACAGACAACACTGGTCACTATATGTTTAACAACTTACCAGCAGGCGACTACCAAGTAGGGTTCTACAACATCCCAAGTGGCACTACGTTTACGAGTGCTAACCAAGGCAGCGATGTTACGGATAGCGATGCAGGCGTAGGTGGCTTAAGTGGCGTTATCAACTTAGGTGCCGGCGAAGTAGATACGACAATAGATGCAGGCATACATAGTACAGATTGTGGATTCGAAGACATTACAGTACCATGTGAATACACAATAGATGGAGTTAACTATGCAGATGTATGTTTGCCTATAGATTTCCAAGACTTCTTTGACTATACAGTATTTATAGATGGAGATGAGTATATGGATATACCTATGATATGTGGAATAGATACGCTAGGTAACTATAACTTTAGTAATGCTATATCTACTGGAGCATTTGACACATCAAGTACAAGTAGACATATATTAATCAGCTGGAAAATTGGTAATAATAAAATTGTTCCAAATCCAACCTTCTTCTTTAATACATTGAATGATTTAGCAACATACATGAATAGTGTAGATGCTACAGGCAACTGGATTGTAAATAATGATAAGATAGAAGGAGGAGATAATAGTAAATCATATGATAGCCTATTGATAATTTCAAGAGGTTTATCTATATTAAAATATGATAAATACATATTTGGTGGCACAAAAATACGAGTATCAGAAGGATGTCATGAAGTTGTGTTCACTAAAAATGATGGTAGCTGTATAGATACTATAGAGATATGTGTTATATGTCCATGTGATACAGTATATAGAGTTACACAAGACATTACAGTATGTGCTGGAGCTTGTTACGAAGTAGGAACAAGTAACCATTGTGCTACAGGTATATACGTAGATACAATAAAAACTAGTATAGGCTGTGATAGCATAATCACAACCAACTTAACGGTACGTCCAGCGCTCACTACGACAATCAGCCGCACGATATGTGCAGGCGAGAGCGTGACAGTATGTGGCACAAGCTATAACACAACAGGCACCCACGTGACAACATGTAGGAGCAGTACAGGCTGTGACAGCGTGGTGACATTGAACTTAACGGTACGTCCAGCGCTCACTACGACAATCAGCCGCACTATCTGTGCAGGCGAGAGCGTGACAGTATGTGGCACAAGCTATAACACAACAGGCACCCACGTTACAACATGTACGAGCAGTACAGGTTGCGATAGCGTGGTGACATTGAACTTAACTGTACGTTCTGTGATAGCCGTAACACAAGATGTTACGATATGTGCAGGTACATGTTACGAGATAGGAAGTAGCCGCTATTGTGTAAGTGGAACGTATAGAGATACATTAACAAGCAGCACAGGCTGTGATAGCATAGTTAGAACAAGACTTGTTGTATCGCCACAAATAGGAACATCAGATACTACGGATGTGGTGTTGTGTGGCGGAGGCTGCTATACACTAGGAGGTGAGAGTTACTGTACTTCTGGCGTATATGTAGATACAATAGAATCTAGCACTGGCTGTGATAGTGTCGTAATAATAAGATTGACAATAGGATTAGATATTATAAGTGATACATTAGTAACGTTAACGTGTGAGCTAGATGCAGAGACAGGTGAGCGTTATGGAGACTACTGTATGCCATTAGAGTATACAGATATTAGTGGATATGATTTATTGATAGATGGTGAGTTATACTTTGATTTGCCATTTATTTGTGATGTAGACACGTTAGCGAGCTATGATTTTAGTTCAGCGATAAGAGATGGGGCATATATAGATGATCAAGATCATATATTATTAACATGGGAGGTTAATGGCATAGTACAAACTTTCAATAGGCACTATAGGACACTTACGGATCTTATGGAATATATGGATAGTATAGATGTAGGAGTATGGAATATAGATGGAGATAGGATAGAGGGTGGAATACCTAGTGTAATAAGATATGAGAAGCTTGTAGTCTTTAGTCCAGTAAAAGGAACAGCGTCAATAGTAGGGCCGAATTTAAATATCTTCAGCAAAGGCACATTATTACGAGTACCAGAAGGCTGTCATACAATAACGTTGATAGACAAAGAGACGGGTTGTAGAGATAATGTGGTAGTATGTGTAGAATGTCCGATGCCACCAGATACAATAGTAGATACGCTATGTCAGGTAGACTGTACAGGAGAGTGGTGTAAAGATGACTTAACAGGCGGAGATACTACAGGTGTAAGTGTAACCTATTGTGATGGTAGCACTGGCATCAAAGGCGGCAATGTAGGCACATGGAGTATAGATGCGAATGGATGTTTACACTATGTACCAAATGGCACAGGAGGAGTAGGCAGCGATACGACGTGTTTAGAAATATGTAAAGGAGAGATATGCGATACGATGATAATAATAGTGGTAGTACCACCTAGTAGAGATACGCTATACGATACGATACCAGTGAGTACCACAGATAGTGTATGTGTAGAGTTAGAGCCAGGCATGGGCGGTACGGATGTTATCTACAGCACATGTTCGGGAGCTACTAGTGGCGTGGGCAACCATGGCAACTATGAGGTTACTAGTGAAGGCTGTGTAAGATATACGGGTACAATACCTGGTACGGACACACTATGTGTCGTGGCGTGTGATGGTAGTGTAGGCATGTGTGATACGACGATAGTTATCATCACAGTACCAGAGCCATTATTCGCAGTAGATGACTATGACACTACATCTAGGAATGTACCTAAGGAGATAGCAGTGTTGATAAATGATAACCTACCAGAAGGTGTAGATACAATAGTGAGCATCGTTAGCGGGCCTACGCATGGATTAGCAGTAGTAAGCGATAGCAATACAATAAACTATATACCAGAAACGAACTACTGCGGAGAGGATACATTGAGTTATGAGGTGTGTGTGGTTAGTGCCATGGGCGTGAGGAGTTGTGATATAGCGGAAGTATATATCCATGTAGCGTGTATGGTAGAAGCTAATCCTGATGTAGATACAGTAGAGCAAGGGGGCAGTGTAGTGGTAGAGATATATGAAAACGATACTGTAGACTATGAGTTACAAGGACCAGAGATAGTTAGTGGACCAAGATATGGTACTGCTGTACTCGGCGGAGAGGGAGTTAAGGACACGTTGATGCTAACGTATACGCATACAGATAACAGTTTCTGTGGTGGTTATGACACGTTGGTGTATAGGATATGTGCTAGAGATGGAGGCATCTGTGATACAACTACTGTAGCCATATTTGTAATCTGTGAATCAGTTCCTCCTATAGCAATTAATGACACAGTTAAAAATGGAATTTCATTTGGAGAAGGAATTACTATAGATGTTACGACAAACGACAGCGATCCTGAGGGAGAGCCGATACGTGTATGTGGCGTATTGACAGGACCTAGCCATGGAAGCATAGTACAGACTAGCGATAGCACGTTTAGCTATGTACCAAACAGCAGCTTTGGCAGTGTTGACAGCTTCCAGTATGTATTGTGTGATATAGAAGGGTTGAGTGATACGGCATGGGTATATATCCGTATGTGTATGGTACCAAATGCGTTCAGTCCAAATAGTGATGGTATCAATGAGACTTTTGACATTAGCTGTGTAGATGGTAACACGAATGTAGCGCTTAAAGTGTTCAACAGATGGGGCATAGAGGTATACTATAACGACAACTATGACAACAGTTTTGATGGCACATACAAAGGCGGACCACTACCTGATGGCACCTACTATTATGTGTTACGCTTCACAGACTTACTGACAGGCGCATCGATAGATCAAGCGGG
This sequence comes from Chitinophagales bacterium, assembly GCA_044227665.1. GTDB lineage: Bacteria > Bacteroidota > Bacteroidia > Chitinophagales > JADIYW01 > JBGAWK01. The sequence goes on along the minus strand of JBGAWK010000062.1, from coordinate 9,049 downwards.
CTATTTAATCATCTTTAGATAAAAGAACAAAGGAACAAGCAAAAGCAAAGAGATATGAAAGGGACAATAAAAATAGTAACACTAGTAGCCATACAGATGATAGGGTTAGTAGTATACGGTCAACAAGATGCACACTATACGCAATATATGTTCAACAAGTTGCCTATAAATGCTGGCTATACGGGAGCACGCGAGGTGTTGAGTCTACGAGCGTTGTATAGAGATCAATGGGTAGGGATCGATGGGCATCCCCGCACTATTACGTTGAGTGGCCATGCACCGTTGAAGAACGAGAACTTAGCAGCAGGGGGCTATTTGGTATACGATGAGCTAGGCTTAGAGCGCAAGGCTATGCTAGATGGTACGTATGCGTATAGGGTGCCGATAGGAGAGAAGATGAAGCTAGGGATAGGTATCAATGCGGGCATCATGTGGTATCAGCATAAGCTTAGTGAGAGTAGACCTAACGACCCTACGGATCCATCATTGAATGTAGATATCAGCAAGATACTACCGGATGTAGGTGCGGGCTTATACTTTTACCATCCGAATTTTTATCTAGGGTGGAGCATCCCGAACTTTGTTACTATGGACTTGCAAAACAAAGGGCAGCAGACGAATAGCGATATATTCGCCAAAAGGGTGATGCATATGTATAGCCAAGCAGGAGTCATTATCCCTATAGGCAAGATACTCAAGCTGCGCCCTCAAGTGATGGTTAGCAATATATTGAATTTAAAGTATAAATATCCTATCACCTTTGATGCTAACTTTAGTATAATGATGTACGACAGGGTAAATATAGGAGCGAGCTATAGGACGAGCATGGGCAAGCGCGACAATCCTGACAGGTTAGAGAACGGCGACAGCTTTGATGTGATGGCGGAGTTTTGGCCTACACGTCAGATGATGATAGGCTATGCCTACGACTTTAGTCTTACGGACTTGCAGCAGTATAACAATGGCAGCCATGAGGTTATCTTAGGCTATGACTTTAAATACAAGAAGGAGCGTATTGTAACACCTAGATATTTTTAAGTAAAAAGAAAGAAAAAGAGATATAAAGTCATAAATTTATAGAAAAATAGGAAGGATAGGGTTATCATAGAGAAAGGGATCCATTAAGAAAATAGAAAGCATACAAAAGAAGAAAGGATGTATAAAAAAATAGCAGCACAGACAATAGCAATCATCGTGATGATGGTGATAACCGTAGTGGTGAAAGGACAAGATCCTACGGAGCCCAACTTCAACAACGAAGTAGGCGGGTTGAGCAAAGCGGACAAGCTATATACGGATATGGCGTACTATGATGCGATACCCTTATATGAGAACTCGTTGAAGAAGAAGAGCGATGTAGAGGCGATGAAGAAGCTAGGGAACTGCTATCGATTGACGAGTCAGTATGAGAAGGCGGAGTACTGGTATGGTCGAGCAAATGACGAAGGCAACAGCGAGGCGGTATATAAGTTGTACTATGCACAGATGCTACAGATGAATGAGAAATATGCGGAGTCGGCGCAGTGGTATGCGAAATACAGGGACGAAGTACCAGGAGATGTACGTGCGGATAACGAGATGAAGTCTAGCCAAAGCTATAGGAGTTTGTATGCCAACGAGAGCATGTATAAGGTTACGAACGTAGGAGCATTGAACACAAGTGGCTATGATTTTAGCCCAGTATATAAGGAAGGGGAGTTGTATTTTACGACGAGCAGAGATAGTGCAAGAAGCATAGACAGAGAGCATACGTGGATAGGGATGAACTTTTTTGATATGTGGTATGCCAAAGGCGAGGGCGAGAAGTTCAACAAACCACAAAGGATAGGAGGGGCAGGAAGTACCAAGTTACATGACGGTCCGATAGTTTTTACGCCCAATGGAGAGGAAGTGTATGTGACAAGAAACAACTACAACTACCGCAAGATGTTTGGCGGCGTAGGCAAGAGCGAAGACAAGACAGTAAAGCTGAAGATATATAGTGGGAAGGTGAGCAGCAAAGCTTGGGAGGCCACCAAAGAGTTCCAATACAACAACGAAGAGTACAGTGTAGGTCATCCTGCGTTGACACCTGATGGGAATACGATGTATTTTGTTAGCGATATGCCTGGCGGCTATGGCGGCACAGATATGTATGTAAGCAAGAAGGAAGGCGATAGCTGGGGCACACCGGAGAATCTAGGACCAGAGCTAAACACCGAAGGCGACGAGATGTTTCCGTATGTAGATAGCGAGGGTGAGTTATACTTTGCCAGCGATGGACATGGTGGTCTGGGAGGCTTAGATATTTATAGAGTAAAAGCTTACAACGGCACCTGGGGTAAGGTGAAGAACATGGGAGCACCGATAAACAGTGCCTATGATGATTTTGGACTAGTATATGGCAAAGAGCGCAAGCGAGGCTATTTTACTAGTGACAGAAAGGGCGGACACGGACTAGATGATATATATACATTTGAGAACGAGGGCATCTGGTTAGAAGGCATAGTAGTAGATAAGAAGACAGACAAGCCTATCTGCAAGAGTGATGTAGACCTAAGATACAAAGGCGATGTGATAGGCGAGCAAGAGACAGACTGTAGTGGAGAGTTTGAATTTGCAGTACTACCAGGTAGAGACTATGAGCTAGAAGGCTGCGCAGAGAGCTATACTTGTAATACCCTAAAAGCTACGACCAAAGGCGTAGAGCCAGGAGGTAAAGTATTTGTGAAGATACCGCTAGAGAAAGAAGAGAAGATACGCCTAGAAGTGTTGGTGATAGACAAAGTCACCAAAGAGCCAATAGGCAAGAGCACGGTACAGGTGTATCAAGAATGTGATATGACGACACAAGACGGCACCAGCGATGATAGTGGCAACAGCAGCTACAAAGTAAAATGCGACTGCAACGTACGCGTATCATCGTCGGCTACAGGCTATATGCCAGGCAGCAACACGGTGAGTACCGAAGGCAAATGTGTGACAGAGGATGCGGTAGTGAAGACGATCATAGAGCTAGAGAAGGTAAAAGACAACGTAACGACAGACAATGGAATACCTGATGGCTGGAAGAAGAATCCTGACAACACCTATACCGATGACAAAGGAAATATCGTAAATGAGTTACCCCAAGGCATCATCTTAGAGCATATCTACTACGACTTCGACCAATCATATATACGTAGTGACGCAGAGCCAGAGTTGAATGTACTCTTAAGCTTCTTGAAACAGAACCCAGATTTGATAGTAGAGATAGGCTCCCATACCGATGCACGTGCACCATATGAGTATAACATCAAGCTATCAGAGCGCAGAGCCAAAGCAGTAGTACAGTGGCTGGTAAAACACGGCATCAAGAAGAACAGACTCAAAGCTGTGGGCTATGGCGAGACACAAGTACTCAACAGCTGCAAAGACGATGTACCTTGTAGCGAAGAAGAACACCAAAGAAACCGACGCACAGAGTTTAGAGTAATCGGCAATATCAAAACAGGCGAAAACTTCGATATCAAATCTGTAGCACCAGACAATATCAACGTAGACCCTTGTAAAAAGTGTCCGTTCTAAGTAGAAAGAATTAATAGTTTAAATACATAAAGAGGTCACCATACAGTGACCTCTTTATATTTATAGGCGTTAAACAAAATTGGTGAATTATTTTTTTATCTATTTTTTTATTTGTTATTTAGTGCGATGCTTTTAATTGCGGATAGTGGTTCTACCAAAACAGATTGGTTGTATTTTGACAATCAATTAAATGAATTTGTAAACATAACGAGTATGGGAATGAATCCCATGCTACATTCTACTGAACAGATATTTGATTTTATTTCACAAAATATAGATTTAAAAGAAATCTCAAATCAAGTTACTCAATTATATTTTTATGGAGCAGGTTGCTCAACTATAGAAAGAAATCAGAAAATGAAAATTGCATTTAAAGATTTTTTTAAAAATGCTAATATTCATATAAATCATGATTTAAATGCAGCTGTGATTGCACTACATGGCGACAATGATGGCATAAGCTGTATTTTAGGAACAGGTTCTAATTCAGTATTACAAAAGGATGGAGTGCTGATTGATGTGATGCCTTCGCTAGGGTTTATTTTGGGGGATGAAGCTGGGGGTGTTTACTTTGGTAAAAAAATTTTACAAGATTATTTTTATAAAATGATGCCCGAATCTATCTATGATTATTGTCATAATAATTTTGAAATGGATAAAGAGATAGTCTTAAAAAATATTTATCAATCGCCAACACCAAATAGATATATTGCTACATTTTCAAGGGTTTTGTCAGAATTTAGACATACTAGATATGTTCAAGATATACTTTTTGAAGGATTTGATTTGTTTTTTAAAATTCATATTTTATGTTTTAAAGATTATCAAAAATATCCAATTGGTTGTATTGGTTCTATATCCTATACATTTTCTGATGAACTAAAAAAGGTAGCTAAAATTCATCATACCAGTATAGATAATTTTATAAAAAAACCCATAGAAAGGTTATATGTATATCATGAAAACAAGCTAAAAAGTCAAGATGCATGAAATAGAACCTTTTTGGAAATGGCGAGATTATTATTCGGCAGAAAGGGATATGAAATCACCTTTTTTTGGAAATACCTATAGCGAGTTTGAATATTCAACAAAAATTTATAATTACTATATTCATCCACAATGGGATAATTTTGGATCTTCGACTTTGTATCTCAAATTGTTGTTTGTTGATTATAAAAATAAATTTGCAATAATCGAATTTATTGGCGAATGGAATGATTGTCTTCAAAATGATATCATGTTCTTAAAAAGAGAGGTTATTGATATTTTGATTCAAAATGGTATCAATAAATTTTTACTAATTGGAGAAAATATTTTGAATTTTCATGCTTCTGATAACTGTTATTATGAAGAGTGGCAGCAAGATATAGAAGATAGCGGAGGTTGGATAATAGGCATCAATTTTTTAGCGCATGTTATAGAAGAAATGATGCAAGCAGAAATTCACTACCACGTTTTTCTTGGACAAAAATTTTCTAACATACCTTGGAGAAACTATCAACCGCATCATTTGGTAGCTGCTTTAGATAATCTTTTATTAAAAAAATTAAATTAATGAAATTTGATAAAAATACTCAAATTCCTGTAATGGAGCATTTTTATACCATTCAAGGAGAGGGTATTCATACTGGTAAAGCAGCATATTTTATTAGATTAGCTGGATGTGATGTAGGTTGTACTTGGTGTGATGTAAAAGAATCGTGGAATGTTCACAAAGAGCAACTTATAAATATTTTTGAGTTAGTAAAACAAATTTTAGATTTTCCTACAAAACTTGTTGTTATAACAGGTGGAGAACCTTTGATGTATGATTTAAATCCATTAACAAAAGCATTAAAGAGTTCAGGGTTTCAGATAAATATTGAAACGTCTGGGGCTTATCCAATTTCGGGCACTATTGATTGGATATGTTTGTCTCCTAAGAAGTTCAAAGCGCCTTTAGAGTCTTGTTTGGCTAAAGCTAATGAGTTAAAAATTATCGTTTTTAATAAATCAGATTTCAATTGGGCTAAAAAATTTATAGAATTTGTTCCACAAGATTGCAATTTATTGGTACAACCCGAATGGGATAAAAGAGATAAAAATATCCCTCTTATCATCGATTTTGTTAAATCTAATCCAAGGTGGAAAATTTCTCTACAAACCCATAAATATCTTAATATTCCATAAATTTATTTATTAGTCTATGATAAATTCGAATTTGGAAAATAATTTGATGTATTTTGTATTCTAATGAAGTATAAATTTTTAAATATTAAAAGATTTACTTATTTGCTAAAAGTAGTACTGGTTTTAAATATAATACTTTTAACTCCTCAATATGGCTTTGCTGGTGGTGATAAGAATGCAGATAAAATACAAGAACAATTACAAACCGCTAAATATTACATTGATAGAACAATGTATGAAGACGCCAAAAAAATATTAGAAAAACTAATTATTTCTTCGCCACAAAACAAAGATGCTCAAGTTATGTTGGTCCAAACTTATATGGTTTTAAAAGACTATCAAAAATCTTTTGACATAACTACATCTTTAATAAAAAACACTAATGATTTGCCAGCTTTTGTAGTTCAAGCGAGGGCTGATGCTGCAATGAAACTCAAAAATTTTGTGGATGCAAAATCTTCCTTTATTTTGCTTTCGAACTTACCTCAGGCCAACACTTATTTAAAGAACTATGCCAAAAAAAATATAGAAAAATTAAATTTTATTGACGATGCCATGTCGCATCCAAAAAATATTTCCTTAAAAAATATTGACACCGCTATAAATACTGTACTCGACGAGTATTATCCTGTAATGACAGCAGATGGTAGGCAATTATTATTTACTCAAATGGATGGTAGGCAAGAAGATATGTTTATAGCCTATAAAAATACCGACAATACATGGACAATAAAAAATCTAAATACGCTAAATACTCCATCAAATGAAGGTGCTGCTTCTATAAGTACTGATGGTAAAATGATATTTTTTACGGCATGTAATAGACCTGATGGTTTAGGTAGTTGTGATATTTATTATTCTTTTTTACAACCCAATAATGAATTTTCTATATCTAGTGGCATTGGTACACCAATCAATTCAAGTGCTTGGGAAAGCCAACCATTTTATCATACACAGCAAAAAATGTTATTTTTTTCTAGTAACAGAAGCGGTAGTGTAGGCGGAAAAGATATATGGATGAGTACTTTAGGAGCTGACAATACATGGCAAATTCCTACTAATCTAGGTGTAAATGTAAATACAGATGGAGATGAGGAAACTCCTTTTTTGCATCCTGATGGTGTTACATTGTACTTCGCTTCTAATGGGCATTTAGGTATGGGTGGAAAAGATATTTTTATGTCTAAAAAGCAATTGGATGGCACTTGGTCAAAGCCTGTAAATTTAGGCTATCCACTTAATTCTATAAATGATGAAAATAGTTTATTTGTAAGTACAGATGGACAAAAGGCATACTTAGCAAGTACAAGAGATAGTGGCTTTGGTAGATTAGATATTTATGAGCTTGATTTACCAATCGAATCGAGACCCATACCTGTAACCTATCTTTCAGCTAGTATAATTGAGGATAGTTCAAAGGCAGCAATTACAGCTACCTTTCAGATTATAGATTTAGCTACGAATACGGTTTTGCTTTCTGGTAATACAAATGCTTTGGGTAAGTTGTTGGTGCCACTTCCAGCTGGAAAAGATTATATGTTGGCAGTAAATAAACATTGTTATCTTCCTTATTCTGAGAATTTTAAACTGATAGAAAATATACATTACAAACCTTATGAAATGCTTATTAGTTTAAAGAAGCCAAAAAATGGAAATGTTTTTATTCTTAGAAATGTATTTTTTAATACAAATGAATTTGCTTTAGATAAAAAATCTAATATAGAATTAGATAAGTTGGTCAATTTTCTAAAAACTAATCCAAAAATAAAATTAGAGATATCTGGTCATACAGATAACACAGGCGATAAAGTAAAAAATCAAAAGCTTTCTGAAAGTAGAGCTAAATCAGTAGTAGAATACCTTATTTCAAAAGGAATAACAAAAGAAAGGCTAGTATTTAAAGGCTACGGTGATAGCCAACCAATCGCCACTAATGATACCGAAGAAGGAAAGTCTCAAAATAGACGCACAGAATGTAAGATGATATAGAGTAAAACAATTTGGTATAATATTTTAAAAATTTTACTAGTGAGTTTTACTAGTAGTTTTTATCTGATTCACAAACCATTCTTTTTCTGGATATATTTCGTTAAATAATTTGTTTGAAATTTTAGATTTAATATTTTTATTAAAAGAATTTTTAAATTTATATAGCAAATTAAAATAAGAAAATAAAGTTTTGAAATGATTTTTATGATAACCTAAATTTTCTTTCCTTGATAAATATTGTTTTAAATTTTTAAGATGTGAATCTATTAATAAATGTTCCTCTAGCTCAAAATAAATTTTTAATTGTAATACTTTTGCATTTAACATCCAAAGTACATCTTTGATAGGAGTTGTTGTTAAAGATATTAAGGACTTTTCTTTATCTCCTTTAAAATAATGAATTTTTGATTGATTATAATTAAGCACATCATTTTTGTCTATTTCCATCAAAAAGCAACTATATTTTTCAATAAACTTTTCAGATAATTCGATATCATTTAATTTAAGAGATATAGTAATTAAATTTGTAAAAGTAAACCTATCAATTCTTCCGTTATCAATGCTTATGCAATTTTCTATCCAATTGGTGGTTAAAATAATAAAATGATTACCAAAAATCTTAGTACCATTATTAAACTTTCTAATGCAAAAATTTGAAGCCATTAAATAGATTTCTTTTAACTCTTCTTCATTAATATTGTTTTTGTATGTTTTTAACAATTTAATAAGTGTATAAAAATTTTCTTCATTTTCATGATCAGTAGTTAGGAAAAATAAATATTTATATATCTGTATAAGATAATTATTACTAAATGAATTATAATTAGATATTTTTAGATAATCTTCATAATATGTGTCTTTGTTTTGTATATCTGAAAATTGATTTTGCATTCTATGTATACACATCATTCTCAAGGTTCTTATTAAAGAAAATTGTAGATGTGAATCAATTACCTCAAAAAAGTCTTCTTTTTGTACCCTTGAATTTAAATAATTTGAATCATGTTTTAAATAATTTAATTCTGTTAATTGGAAATAATACATTTCATCTTTGATATTATCTTTCTTTAACTCATTTATATTTTCCTTTAAAATTTCAAACGAACTTTTTTTGTGATTATAATTATTAAATATTTTTGGAAGAGTTATTTTTTTATAATTAGTATCAGATAAAAACCTGTTATAAACTAAAAAATTTTCTATAAATTCATTTGTAACTGAAAATAAGTGCCTTATTTTTAAATCATTATATGTTTCATCCTTCCCAAATACATGTGTGTAAATTTCATTTTTATCAATTGATGCGTTTTTTATATCTTCTAATTCAATTAAAAACAAAAGAAAT
>JBGAWK010000061.1:0-13861 GCA_044227665.1 Chitinophagales bacterium | reverse complement strand
AAGCGGAGTAATGGACATTTGTGTTGGTGTTTATTTTAGGCTAATTGTCATTGTGTATGCAATGGATTCAAGTGAATATAATTTAATTTCTGCAACAACTTTTTGTCAAATATTGTAATTTCCAAAGAATCTCTTTGCCAAAGTTGGTAACAAACAAGGACTCGTTGGACTCGCAAAGCCTATAATAAAGTTTCTGTTTGTAGTGTGCTACTTAGCGGTGTTTAGTACTAATTAGTTGTAGTGGGATACAGATTCTTTTTATAGGAAATATATTCTTAGGGAGCAAAAATATAGATATTTTCATCTACTTCAATGCTTATCTTAGGCCTCTTTTTCAATAATTTTATTTTTAAAAATAAGACTAAATATTACAAGGAGAATTATGCTTATGCTCAAAGACAGCCACTGAAAGAAGACAGCCGAAATTATGGTGATAATTACTACGACAGCTATGGGTTTTTTATCTTTCATTTTAAAGCTGAGAATAGGCAATTCTATCACCATAAGTGTGGAAATTATGATCATTATCAGCATCATAAACCACAGGGGTATCTGAAATAGGGGTGTCTGGAAAATCCCCAAGGTAAATAGTGCTGCTGCAGGGGTAGGAATTCCTATGAAATAGGTGGACTGACGCTCGTCAATATTGAATTTTGCTAAACGCAGACAGGCACATGCCGCAAAAACCAGTGAAATGTAGGGTAGGACTCTATATGTCAGGGGCATAATTGCTGGAGAGATGCCAGATTTTCCGGCTATAACATAGAGAAGTTGTGTGAAGATATGATACCAAAGCATAGCTGGAAGAACGCCAAAGGTTACATTGTCGGCGAGAGAATCCAATTGTTTGCCCAAGGGCGACGATACCCTGAAGGCGCGTGCCACCATGCCATCTGCAAAGTCTGCCGCCAGGGCAAGCAACATACATAGATGAACAAAAGCATAATTTTTTTCCCATAAGAAGATAATGCCTACTATTCCTAATAGCAAGTTCAGGACAGTGATGGCATTAGGCAGATGCTTAATCATGAGGATAAATATAAAACATTACGAAATACAAAGTTCTTTATTATTTAGAATGGAGGTTCTTCATCATGAACAGTTGTATCATCATTCATCTTAGATCCCAGTGTCGTGAAGCTATTCTGCTCCCCGCCATTATGCATGGGTTTATTGGCGACAAAGGAATTGAAGTCTGCATTGAAAATGTCCATATCTGTAAATTTGCCATACTGATTTACGAATTTTACTTGCACCGTTTCTGTGGGACCATGACGGTTCTTCATGACGATGATTTCCGCTAGTCCCTGTGTGGACTGTCCTTGGGCATCCTGATGGAATCCATAGTATTCAGGGCGATACAACCCTAGTACCAGGTCGGCATCTTGTTCTATTGCTCCCGATTCTCTGAGGTCTGAGAGCTGAGGTTTCTTCTCTCCGGTACGTGTCTCTACAGCACGGCTGAGCTGTGATAGGGCAATTACCGGGATGTCCAATTCCTTGGAAAGGCTTTTTAGCGAACGCGAAATATTGCTTATTTCTTGTTCCCTATTCATGCCTCTGCCATCATTGAGACCACTCATCAACTGCAAGTAGTCTATCATCACCATTTTGATATCGTGTGCTGCCTTTAGCCTCCTGCATTGCGCGCGCAATTCAAAGATATTTATGCCTGCAGTATCATTAATAAAAATTGGAGCGCGGGAAAGTCGTTCTACTTTCTTGTTGAGCATCATCCACTCAGCATCTGATAGATTGCCATTTCTCATTTTCTCTTGTTCTATCTCACATTCTGCAGAAATCAGACGTTTTACCAATTGTGTGGCACCCATTTCTAGGGAGAATACGGCTACGCCCATATTGAACTCTACCGCAGCATGTAGTGCCATATTCAGGATGAAAGCCGTCTTGCCCATAGCTGGTCTTGCGGCAATGATGATAAGTTCCGAGCCATGCCATCCTGAAGTGAGCCTGTCTAATTTTGTGAAACCCGAAGGTACGCCTGTGAGACCCTCGGGTCTATTGCGTATTTCTCCTATTTCAAAGAGTGTCTTTGGGATAAGGCTCTCCATACTGTCGCTACCTTTTCTCAGGTTTTGGTCGGCTACGCTGTAAATTTTCTTTTCGGCAGTATCCAGCAAATCCAATACGTCCGTAGTATCCTCATAGGCATCATTGATAATATCTGTAGATAACCTAATCAATTCTCTTTGTATAAACTTTTGGATGATAATACGGGCGTGATATTCTATATTGGCAGAAGAAGCTACTTTGTTGGTAAGCTCTGATAGTGTATAAGCACCACCTATCAACTCTAAAGAACCGGACTTTCTCAATTCTTCCGCAACAGTAAGTAAGTCTATAGGCTGAGACTTATTGAACAGACTTACGATAGCCTTGAAAATATATTGATGTGCATCTACGTAAAAAGATTCGGGCTTGAGGATGTCTATTACTTCTGAAAGGGCATTATTGTCAATCATGAGTGCCCCGATGACGGCTTCCTCTAATTCTCGTGCTTGCGGAGGAAGTTTCCCAAATAGCTGTGCAGAGAAATCCTTAGGTTTATTTGTTCTAAAGTTTGATATCGTCTTCTTTAAAGCTTGATCTTCCATCGTCGCTAAAGTACAGTGTTTTTAGCTACAGAAATGAACTGTGGATAAGATTTTTACCAAAAACAATACACAATAAGTTCACATAGTGATTGTGGATATTTAGTGGATTGATAATCAATGTATTAATAGATAAATAATTGATAATCAATATATTGAAAATGGGTAAAAATCAATATTTGGAGTATATTGAAGTAAGAACCCCACTATTTATGATGCTAAATATTAAGGTCTGTCAGTAACACAACCTTCGGATGCCGAACTTACAGACATAGCATACTTGTAGAGCACACCACTGGTAGCTTTTAGAGGTGGCATAGACCATAATGTCCTTCTTTCTTCCAGTTCTCCATCTGTGATAAGTACATTTATTGTATTAGCTACTGCATCAATAATTATGGTGTCGCCATCCTTTACAAGAGCTATGTTTCCACCGTTTTGGGCTTCGGGAGTAACGTGTCCTACTACAAAACCGTGAGAGCCACCACTGAATCTTCCGTCAGTAATTAGGGCTACAGCTTTCCCTAATCCCTCTCCCATGAGTACAGAGGTGGGTTTCAGCATCTCTGGCATCCCTGGAGCACCCCTAGGTCCTATGTATCGGATTACCACGACATGTCCATCTTTGACTTTTTTGTCTTTCATAGCATCTATGGCATCCTGCTCACAATCAAAACATATAGCTGTACCTTCGAATCGTTCGCCTTCCTTTCCAGTGATTTTGGCTACTGCACCTTCTGTGGCAAGGTTGCCAAATAAGATGCGTATATGTCCTGTAGCTTTAATAGGATTTTCCAAAGTATGTAATAATTCCTGCCCTTCGGATAAATCTGGTAGTTCAGCCAAATTTTCTGCTAAAGTTTTTCCGGTAACAGTAAGGCAGTCGCCATGCAAAAAACCGTTCTTTAGTAAATATTTCATCACGGCAGGTAACCCACCAATCTTATGCAAGTCTTCCATTACATATTTTCCGCTAGGTCTAAAGTCGGCAAGCATAGGCGTAGTATCTGCAAGTCGGACAAAATCATCTATACTTAGACTTACGCCCACGGTTTTCGCCATAGCGATAAGATGCATGACGGCATTGGTACTTCCTCCTAATACTATTACTATCCTTATAGCATTCTCAAATGCCTTGAAAGTCATGATGTCAGAAGGTTTTATGTCTTTTTCTAAGAGTAACTTTATAGCTGCTGCTGCCTGTCCTACTTCTTTCTTTTTATCTTCGCTTATGGCGGGATTGCTCGCAGAGTAGGGGAGGCTCATCCCTAGGGCTTCTATGGCCGAAGCCATAGTATTTGCCGTATACATGCCACCGCAGGCACCTGCACCCGGGCAAGCATTCTGGACTACGCCTTTAAAGTCTTCATCACTGATGGTGCCGGCAAATTTCTGTCCCAAAGCTTCAAAAGCAGAAACTACATCTAATGTTTGTCCTTTGTAGTGTCCCGGAGCTATGGTTCCGCCATATATCATCAGGGAGGGTCTGTTCAGGCGTGACATACCCATAATTACGCCAGGCATATTTTTATCACACCCTGCAATGGAGATGATGCCATCATAATATTGAGCTCCTGCATTGGTCTCTATGGAATCTGCAATGACTTCGCGAGATACCAAGGAATAGCGCATACCTGCCGTACCCATAGATATGCCGTCAGATACGCCTATGGTATAAAAATTTAGCCCTATAATATCTTGTTTGTTTACTGCGGCTTTTACTTGTGCTGCCATCATATTGAGGTGCATATTGCAAGGATTGCCATCCCATCCTGTAGAGGCTATGCCTACTTGGGGCTTCTTGAAATCTTCATCGGTAAGTCCAATAGCGTGGAGCATGGCCTGCGCCGCCGGCTGAGTAGTATCTTGGGTAATAGTTTTAGAATATTTATTCATGCTGTATATAAAAAAATATTAGAAAGGTAAATCGTCATCCATATCACCTGCCGGAGGTGCCGGAGGAATATCGGTAGTAGAGAAGTCAGGGATATCTTCCCCTGGCGCATCAGCATTACTGCTGCCACTTTCTATCTTCCATACTTTGAGGTCTGTAAACCATCTCTCGTTATATTCGCGGCTTTCGACATCAAAAAATATTTTCATACTGCTGCCAACAGAGATGTTGCTGATACTGGCTTTGTCATTCCAAATGGAAAACATTACTTTCTTAGGATATTGTTCGTCAGTTTCCACTACGAATTCTTGCTTTTTCCAAGTACCGTTTCTGCCTTCACCTGAGATTGGCGACATAATTTTGAATAATCGTGCTGTAAGTTCCATACTATCTACAAATGTAAGGGCTTAAATATTTTTTAATTGTAAATTCTTGTCCAAAAAATGATTTTCTTTAGCAATACTTAATCGTAAGATATAATATAATGCTGCGATTAGAATTACTTTTGTACCATGACGCATAAAGATAAAGTACAACTTCTGTCAGACAAAAAAGCCGAGGCACTCTTGGGTGGCGGTGAAGATCGTATTGCTACACAGCATCAAAAAAGTAAATTGACGGCGAGAGAACGTATAGACTTATTCTTGGATAAGGGTAGCTTTGAAGAGATAGGCATGTTGGTCACACACCGCTGCACAGATTTTGGTATAGATAATGAACAGTATCTTGGGGATGGGGTAGTAACGGGCTATGGCACTGTAGAGGGACGATTAGTGTATGTGTTTTCTCAGGACTTTACGGTATTTGGGGGCTCATTGTCCGAAACTCATGCTGAAAAAATATGTAAGATCATGGATTTGGCCATGAAGGTTGGTGCGCCTATTGTAGGACTCAATGACTCTGGAGGTGCACGTATTCAGGAGGGCGTAATATCATTGGGAGGTTATGCCGATATTTTTCATCGCAATGTAAAGGCTTCGGGTGTGATACCGCAAATTTCCGCTATCATGGGGCCCTGTGCCGGTGGTGCCGTATATTCTCCTGCTATCACCGATTTTATATATATGGTAGAAAATACTTCCTATATGTTTGTGACGGGACCCAATGTGGTGAAAACGGTAACTCATGAAGAAATTAGTTTTGAGGCTCTAGGTGGTGCACATACCCATGCTTCTAAGTCGGGTGTAACTCATTTTACCGCTACAAATGGCTTGGATTGTATCTTGCAGATAAAAAAATTACTTTCTTATTTACCACAAAATTGTGAAGAGCCGGCACCTGTGTATCCCTATACTTCCATGTCTGATGAACTGCGGAAAGAATTGAATACGCTTTTGCCAGAGAACCCTAACCAACCTTACGATATCAGAGAGGTAATTACCTATATCACGGATGAAGATAGTTTCTATGAAGTACACAAAGAATTTGCTGAAAATATTGTAGTAGGATTCGCAAGGATTGCAGGAAGAAGTATAGGCATAGTTGCCAATCAACCTGCTTATCTGGCAGGGGTATTGGATATCAACAGCTCTAGAAAGGGTGCTAGATTTACGCGTTTCTGCGATGCTTTTAATATACCATTGCTAGTATTGGTAGATGTGCCGGGATTCTTGCCAGGCACGGATCAGGAGTGGAATGGTATCATCACCAGTGGTGCCAAGCTACTATATGCGCTTAGTGAAGCTACAGTACCTAAGATTACTGTGATTACCAGAAAGGCATATGGGGGTGCTTACGATGTGATGAATTCCAAACATATAGGTGCAGACTTGAATTTTGCATGGCCTTCGGCAGAAATTGCCGTAATGGGACCCAAAGGTGCTGCAGAGATTATCTTTAAGCATGAAATCCAAGCCTCGGATAATCCGGAGGCAAAACTAAAGGAGAAGGTAGAGGAATATACAGAAACTTTTGCCAACCCATATAGGGCAGCAGCCAGAGGATTCATAGATGAGGTCATCCTTCCGGAAGAAACACGCCTCAAATTGATAAAAGGATACAAGATGCTGGAGAATAAAGCGGAAATCATGCCAAAGAAAAAACACGGTAATATTCCTTTGTAAGGATTTTTTGTATATTTTTGGTTGTACCAAAATAATTTTATGAAGAAACTTATTTCTATAGCAACTGCTTTGTTGCTTCTCTCATGTCTTCCCAATGGGAATGACCCCGTCTTTGTCCCCAATGATACCTCAAAAAATCTATCCAAGATAGCTATAGGGTCATGTTGTAGTCAAGGATTGAATATGTTTATTTTTAAATCTGTAGTAGCAAAAAATCCCGATTTGTATATAGGCATGGGGGACAATATCTATTCTGACCTTATACCTGGGCCTTATAATCCCAGCAATCAGAAGCTGCAATATAATAAATTGGCAGAAAGTACTTATTTCAAATTGCTGAGAAAGTCTATGCCTATAATTGCTACGTGGGATGATCATGATTACGGACTTAATAATGCGGGAAGTGAATTTACCTATAAAGACGTTTCAAAAAAAATATTTTTAGATTTCTGGAAAGACCCTGCTGATAGTGATAGACGTAGCAGATCTGGCATATATACATCTTATATGTATGGGGATGATGCCCACAAGGTGCAAATTATCATGCTGGATTGCCGTTATTTTTTGGATGTAATAAGTGGAGAGCCTATTACGCCTACATCTGATACCACCAAGACGATATTGGGTGGAGAACAATGGGCATGGTTGGCACAGGAGCTGCGCAAGCCTGCCAAGGTGCGTATAGTTGTGTCAAGTTCTCAATTGGGCATCCAAAATAATGGATGGGAAAGTTGGGCTAACTATCCTCATGAATTGAATAATTTTTTTAGAACCATCAAAAATGCGAACGCAGAAGGCTTGTTTGTAGTAAGTGGGGATGTACATTATGCAGAATTCAGCAAGCGTACTCCTGCTGGACAGTATCCTATATATGATTTTACTTCTTCAGGACTTACGCATAAAGAAAACTACCCTGCTGCTAATATGTATAGAATAGGACAAGCATATAATAATATTAATTTCGGTATGATAAATATTGATTGGATGTCTTCGCCTATAAAGTTGACTTTGGATGTGTGTGATAAAGATGGGGTAGTAGTGCGCCAACAAATGATATCTTTGGATGAGCTGAAATTCTAAATTTATAGAATAGCGTATAAATAAAAGGCTGACAGGGAGAGCGGAGCTACAGACTCTGTCTTTCTTTGTTTAGCCTCAAGATTGGGGGGGTGGGTTGTCTATAATCCTTTGATGACTATGGCCTTGATGCTGTCTGTGGGTAAGTCCCTACCTATTATTTTGCCTTTAGGATTGATGAGGTAAGTCGTAGGAATACTTTCTACTTTGTAGGAAATTGCGATGGGGCTGTTCCATTCGCCGAAATCACAGCCATGATAATACCAGCTAAGGTTATCTACTTTTATGGCTCGCAGCCATTGCTCTGCTTTTTTGTCTAAGGAAAAAGAAAAAATATCGAAGTTCTTGCCTTGCAAGTCTTTATGCAATGCCACGATAGTAGGATTATTTTTGCGGCAAGGCTGACACCAAGAAGCCCAAAAATCTAATAACACATACTTGCCTTTGAGGTCTTTCAATATTATCGTATCGCCCTGCGGTGTTTTTGTAGTGATGTCTGGTGCGTAGCTTCCTATAGGCAGACCGTCAGTGAAACTTTCTGTGGCAGTTTCTTGATATTGTGTCAGGGCATTTTTCCATAAGAGAATATATTGCGACTCGGGAGCTTTTTTATAGAGTTTTTCTACCGCATTCATCATAAAGGGTGTCGAGGATAAGCCATCTTTAAGATAGGTCAACGCAAAACATGCGACTTCGGGTTCTGGCTGATGTTCGATAAATAGCTGCATAAATCCCATATATTGGTGGTGGATATTTTTTTTGAGTAGTAACAAGCTATCTACATATTTTCCTTTGACTTTTGGAATCTGGGTATCTATATTCACTATATGTGTTGCCAACCATTTTTCTTGTTTTACTAATGATAACAAACTGTCGCTATTTGGAGAGCCGGTTACTGCATAATTTTTGCCTTTCGTGTGTATTTTTACCTTTTCACCCGGTATAAGATAAAGATAGTATAGAGAGGCATTATTATTCTTTTGCAGTGCATATAGCCCTTTTTGTAAGTTTACTTCCATCTTTCCTATGCCCTTTTTTAAGGAAACGGTATCCAAGAGTAGTACTTCTTTCGTATTGATATCCAATAGTGCGTAAGTGGAATGATCCTCTTTTGTACTTTGTATGTATATACTTACAGACTTGTCATTATGGCGGCAAGAGATGAAAATAGATAAGGATAAAATAAATATAAGGAATCTCATATTCAGGCTTTTAAGAGATCTTCCAGGATTTTGGTGGATTTTTTTGGGTCTGCTTTTCCGGCAGAAATGCGCATTAATTCACCCATAAATAAGCCGATAAGTCCTTTTTTTCCTTTTTTGTATTCTACCACTTTGTCGGGAAATTTTGCCAAGGCAGCCTTTGCCCAATTTTCTAGTTCGTTGTCGTCAGAACTTTGGAGGATGTTCAGAGACTTGGCAATAGTTTCGGCAGATTCCTCCGGTGTGGTAAGTAGGATTTCAAAAACCTTTTTGGCACCTGTAGAAGATATGAGGTTGTTATCGGTAAGGGTAATGATTTCAGCAATCTTTTGTGGTGTGATACAGAATTTACGAATGTCTGTATGTGTATCATTGGTATGTGCTTTGATATCACCTAATATCCAATTAGCTGCCGCTTTATAGTTGGTAGTATGGATACATGCTTCATCGAAATATATCGCAAAATGCTTGTCATCTATCAGTTGATTTGCGTCATAATCAGATAATTGATAATGGGTAGTAAATTTCTCATACCATTGTTTGGGGAGTAGCGGCATATTTTCTTTGACTTCTGTAATGTGCTGTTCCGTTACTATGTAAGGAGGTAAGTCAGGCTCTGGGAAATAGCGATAGTCATGGGCAAATTCTTTAGTGCGCTGGGGAGTGCTGCTGCCATCGGCAGGATTATAGCCGCGTGTCTCCTGTATTACGGACTTTCCACACTCTACCAAGTCTATTTGCCTCTGTATTTCAGTATCTATGGCTCTTTTTACATTGCGTATAGAGTTCATGTTTTTTAACTCTACGCGGGTGTTGAGGATTTTTTCACCTTTCAAGCGAATAGAAACATTGGCATCACATCTCATACTACCTTCTTCCATATTGCCATCGCAGATGTCCAAATAACGCACGAGTCTTCGTAAGGCTGTCAGGAATTGGAAGGCTTCTTCCGAAGTGTGAATAGCAGGTTCAGTGACAACCTCAAGTAGGGGCATGCCAGCTCTATTGAGGTCTATCAAAGAATAGTCAGGGTCTAATTCGTGATTGTTTTTTCCGGCATCCTCTTCCAAATGAGCATGGTGCAGTGGGATATTTTTTTCTTCGCTGTTTAAATTTATGGGTATATAGCCACCGACTATGATGGGTGTTTGATCTTGGGTAATCTGATATCCTTTGGGAAGGTCGGGGTAGAAATAGTTTTTTCTAGCAAAATGATTTACGGAAGTTATCGTACTGTTACATGCCAATCCCAACTTTATAGCCATAGACATTACACTACCATTCATTACGGGAAGTACGCCCGGCAATGCCAGCGTATAGGGGTTGATATGTGTATTAGGCGCAGCACCGAAGCTTGTGCTGTCGTTGCAGAAAATCTTAGTGGCAGACATCAACTGCACATGCACTTCTAATCCGATGACTGCTTCATATTTTTGTTCCATATACAAATCTCAAAGATATATATTATATAAAGCTGCCAAAAGTTTTTGAAGATAACTTATTATAAATTTTGAAAATCACATCTAATTGTGTTTTACCTTATTTTTGTATCCGAGTGATTTTTTTACATATCATAAAATTAATTAGACCTAAGGAGTGGAGTAAGAATGTATTTTTATTGCTTCCTGCTTTTTTCGCTACCAAAATATCATTGCTATGGCAAAGTGTGCGGCTTTGGGAATCCTTTGCAGCGTTCTGTCTTGCGGCTTCATCTATATATGTGCTGAATGACATTATGGATGTAAAAAAAGACAAGCTACATCCTGAAAAATCTAAACGACCTATAGCCTCTGGTGATATTAGTGTAGAACTTGCTGTCGTGGTCGGCATTGCGTGTATGGCAATGGCCGTTTTTCTTGGATATCAATCTTCTGTAAATCAATTTATTATTTCATATTTAGTCATAAATATTTTGTATTCCATAAGGCTAAAACATATTCCATTATTGGATATTACGATTATTAGCGTAGGATTTATCCTCAGGGTTTTGTGTGGCGGTACGGCATCCGAGGTTTTTGTTTCTAAGTGGCTGATATTGATGACGTTCCTGCTGTCTATGTGCTTAGCATTAGGTAAGCGAAGAGACGAACTACTGGTAGCAGCAGATGGGGATCGCAATATAAGGCCTGCGTTGGTGGGTTACAATTTGGAATTTATAAATATGGGATTGGTATTTATGGCTGTTACTACAGTGATATGCTATATCATGTACAGTGTTTCTGAAGATGTAATAATGCGCCTACGCACAGATAAAATTTATCTTACCTCTTTCTTTGTTATTATAGGATTACTACGTTTTTTACAAATATCTATGGTGTATCAAAAGAGTGGCTCACCTACTAATATTTTGCTCAAAGATAGGTTTATGCAGTGGGTGCTATTGGGGTGGGCGACTAGTTTTTCTGTAATTATTTATTTTAAATGGTAAAAAAAGTTCACAATTGGGGCATATTTCCAGTGATAGATGCAGAAGTAATTTCTGTGAAGTATCCTGAATTCCTGCCATCTATTCTCGCCCAACATGACCATGTCATAGTACAAGGTAATGGTAGATGCTATGGCGATAGCTCCTTGAATAGTACCATGATTTCGACTTTGGCAATGAACAAGATATTGGCCTTCGATAGCCTGAACGGAGTTATTACATGTCAGTCGGGAGTGCTGCTTTCAGATATTTTACAAGTGATAGTGCCGGCGGGATATTTTCTTCCCGTTACGCCAGGAACAAAATTTATTACGGTAGGTGGGGCCATCGCAGCAGATATTCACGGCAAAAATCACCACACAGACGGCTGCTTTTCCCAGCATGTCCTTACTATGGATGTTATGCAGCACGATGGAAGTGTAGTGCAGTGTAGCGCAATACAGCGACCCGAATTATTCAGACATACTTGTGGCGGTATGGGACTTACAGGCATTATTTTACAAGCGACTTTTTCACTCAAAAAAATTGAAACTTCTTATATCACGCAAAAGTCACTCAAGGCAGCAAACTTGGATGAAATTATGGACTATTTTGCTGCTAATGAGCATTATATGTATTCTGTGGCATGGATAGATTGCCTCGCTAAAGGAAAGGATATAGGCAAGTCTATACTGATGCTTGGCGAACATAGTAAATTTGGAGAGTTAGATACCCAAAAACAGGAAAATCCTCTGTATTTTAATGACAAAACTAAAGTAAGTGTGCCTTTCTATTTTCCGTCATTTACACTTAACCCGCTTACTATAAAGGCATTTAATTTTCTATATTATAATAAACAAATTAAAAAAGAGGCTACTGCGCAGATACATTATGAACCCTATTTTTATCCATTAGATGCTGTATTGCATTGGAATAAGATTTATGGCAAAAATGGATTTACCCAGTATCAGTTTGTATTGCCGGTGGAAGGAAGCCGACAAGGGCTTAAAGATATCCTCAAAGCCATTTCAGATAGTGGGGAAGGTTCGTTTTTGGCGGTATTGAAGCTTTTTGGCGAAGCGGATAAAGAAGCTGTCATGAGCTTCCCTAAGAGAGGCTATACGCTAGCCTTAGATTTCAAAATCTCTGATAAGGTGTTACAGTTGTTGGACAAATTAGACCAAATAGTTCTTCATCACGGCGGAAGACTGTATCTTGCCAAAGATGTGCGCATGAGTAAAGATTTTTTTCATAAAACATATAATAAGATAGTTCAGCGTGAGCAGGGATTCAGCTCTTTGCAGTCAGAACGATTAGGGATATAGTGAGACTATAAGTTATTGTCTTTTACCCATTTGGCAATACGCGCCATACTTTGCTCATAACTTACGGTGGACTTCCATGCCAATACGTTTTTTGCTTTGGAACAATCTACACGCCTGTCGCTGCCTGTCGCCTTAGCAGATTTTCTTGCTATGGGTGGTTTTTTGCCTAATAGAGGAAATACCTTCTCTACTACAGTAGCTATGGGATATGCGATGTAGAAGGGTATGTTGCGTTCTATTTGTAGTCCCTTGATGGCTGCTAAGTCATTGAGATATTTTTGCCAAGAAATATGCCAGTCGTCGCAGAAAAAAAATGTTTCATTATACGCATTGGGATTGTCTATACATCGTATGATACCATCAGCGAGATTGGCAGCATCAATGAGACAGGCATCGTGTCTGCCACCATCTATAAGGAACATGCCCGGTTTTTTGGCAATGCGCTTTAGGGGTTCTACTACCCATACGCTGCCTTCTCCTATCACGGCAGAGGGGCGTATGATAGTATAATGAATGTTGTTTTTTTGACAAAAGTCAATTACCAATTTTTCGGCATCTATCTTTACATCATCATAGATAATACCTGATTTTTTTAAGGGCGTATCTTCATTAGGGAGCATACCTTTTCTCGACAAGGAGGACGCTACACCAAATGAACTGATATAAATGAATTGCTTTATTTTGTTTTTCTTGGCATCTTCCAAAAGATATGCTGTGGCATGATAGTGTGCCGCATAAAATTCTTCTTTTGTACCATAGTCTAGTACCCGTGCCGCAGCATGTATTACAATGTCAATATCCTTACATATACCTATTATTTGCTTAGGCTCACAGATATCTGCCTGCATCATCTTTACATCATGGGCTAAGTAGCTGTCAATATTTCTTTTTGTTACATATTGCCCTTTCAATGAATAGGCGTTTTGCTGGGATAATTGTCTGTATATATAGTTGCCTATAAGCCCTGTGATGCCCGTGATAAGTACCTTTTTAGCCATCGGTAATTATATTATTTTTTTCATATAGGTATCCAAATCTTTATCTCCACGCCCCGAAAGGCATAAGACCATAGTAGTATCTTGGGATGCTTTTATTTTGCCTAATTGTGATAGTGCATGTGCAGATTCCAGTGCAGGGATGATGCCTTCTGTTTTACTCAGTTCATTTACGGCTTCCAATGCCTCATCATCTGTAGCATAGAGAAATTGTGCTCTGTGAGAGGCATAAAGATGTGCATGTAGAGGGCCGATGCCGGGATAGTCTAGCCCTGCTGATATGCTATGA
>JBGAWK010000060.1:0-14482 GCA_044227665.1 Chitinophagales bacterium | reverse complement strand
TTTGTCGTTAGGGTCGTAGCTGCCGAGTACAGGATCACGGAAAAGGTAGTAGTTGTCTTGCAATTGCGCTTCGGTATAAGGTATTACCGCCCACACCTCGTTGGTGAGCGTGTCGCCAGCGTTGAGGTCGGGAGCTGTGGCAGCGGTAAAGTCTAGGAATAGTCGCTTGGTTTCACCGATATTGAGCAGCCCGATATTGAAGATGAACGTATCGGCACTAGCCGTATAGGGTCGTGAGGTGTTGTTGATAGTCAAGCGATTATCTACTAGGGTTTTGATTTTGAGGTTTTCTATGCGTTGGTTGCCGTTGTTGGTAAATGTGGCGTGGTATTTCCCTGTAAACCCTGGCTGTGTTACAAACTCGTTGCCCATCACTACGCTTACATCATATATTGGGGATTTGGGCTGCAAGGCAAAGATAAGTGTGTCTGTATGATCGTAAGTGGTATGTGTGACCGTAGATGATGTTGGCGTAGCGGTAAACAAATCTGCATCAAATATGGGTGTGATGGTATAAGTGCCGGTATCTGTATTTAGAGTTATAAAATCTGAATTGCTTTTTAAATAATAGCTTGTATTACCTTGATTTGTAAGTGCAATTTTTACATTATTATAAAAGACTTCAGTTGCTTCTTTGATTCCATTGGTATTTTCATCTACAAAAGCATTAGTAATTATTTTATTAGGAGAACTTAATAATTCTATTAAGGTGAAACTACCGATATTATTTGAATTATTTGAAGGACAAATATCATCGTCGTTCAATATCATTCTAAGTTTGTCACCTCTTTTGAATAAATTAAATTGATAATACGTGGCTTGACTCTGTTCAAGTTGAGCTATCATAGTCAAGTTTGCATTATTTAATTGTAACTTAAATACAAATAAATTATAAAAATCATCTGAATTCGGTGTGACTATGTAAGCCCAATTTGAATCGTATGTATATATATCGGATATTGAAAACAAATTGGAATTTTCTATACCATATTTATCAATATAATTTATAGGCAGAGATTTACGCCATATAAAGGAATTATTTTTATCAAAATAATATATATACGATAATCCTATATTATTTAAAAAATCAAAAGATTTTGTATGTATTAAATAATTTCCGTTTAGTAATTGATGTTCATTATATAGAATAATGTTGGGCAATTGAAATCTATATATAGTATGAACTGTATCATTCAATACCTCCTGTAAGAAAAACTTTGAGGCATTGTTCTGTGGGATATTTGTAATAAAATGTTTGCCTCTATTGAAATCGGTGTAATTGATATCTCTATTAAGCATATATGTAACTTCAGTGATTTCAGGCTGGTAAAATTTATTAGAATTAATAAGTTCTATATTATTTGTATTTAGATTTACAAAATATTGAAAATATGTCTTTATTTCCGTATCTTGATTATACAGTTCAATTCTACATATAAAACTATTTTCGCCTACAAACTTTATGTGACTCATATAATACCCAAACTCTGTCACATCGAAATATTTGTAAATTGTAAAATCAGATTTTCTTATAGCTAAAAAATCATTTTTTCTCAATACTTCATTATTATCTTCAGGAGATTCATATAACAATACATAGTCTTTAAGTTCAACTATATTTGTAAAATTTTTTGTAGGCTCATTTATAGTAAATACTTCATTTACGTAATTATTTATACTATCTAATATTTTTCCTTCTAAAGGGCTTTCTGATGTAAGCAACTGATTGTCTTTAATTAAAAAATAATAATCAGCTTTCAAAGCTGTATTAAATATTAAATCCTCTAAGAAAGAAACTTTGCAAAGAATTCTATTATTATCTATAAATGTCATTTTACTAATTGAGGGACTAATATTTTTCATGTTGAAATCAGGAATATTCACTAATTTGTTTTGGATTATATACGAAGTATTACCAATTGTATCTACAACGATATAGTTAAATCTAAAGATAGTGTCAGTGTTTTTAATCTTATCAACTAATAAGATATGGTATTGATTATTTTTGGCTATAGTATAATAGCTGTTATTGTTTTTTACAATATTTGAATCTAAGGTGGTTTGCCCAATTTTTTCGCCCTTATCATTATAGATAATAACCATTCTATAATTACTCGGATGTGATGTACTATTGTTTGAATTTGTATTTAAATACACAAATGTATGTCCATAATCATCGGTACTATATGCATTACTATTCGTATTTAGATAATAGGGTGACTCACAATCCACTAATTCAAAATCTTGGGCAACTATAGCAGTACAGAATGCAATTACCATAATGGTTAAAATAATTTTCTTCATCTAAAATAATTTCTTCAAAATTATAACATGTTCAAAGGATATAAAAAGACAATTTTTTGCCAATGTATAAATATAGTATGATATAATTATTGTATATGACTGATTTATAATTATTTAAAATATTACTATGTAGTATATATAAAAAATCATACTCTAAGTAAAAAATTATATGCTAAAAAAGTGTGTATATTATGTGTATATTAGCTTGCTGAAAAACAATATTATGCTTAAAAAGATATTATACGCTACACTAATGTTACTCACATTGTGGAGTTGCAAAGATGATGAGGAAGAAGCAAAAAACACTACCCCTTACAATGAAAGTAGTAAAGTTCTTAACACGATAGCTTTTGGCTCTTGTGCTACCCAACTAGGGGCATTTGCCACACAAACCGTCCCGGACAGAAAGATATTTTCTACCATAGTAAGTAAAAATCCAGATTTATATATCGCCGGCGGTGATAACTTATACTTAGACCTCATAGCTGTAGCGCCCGGCACACATGAATATATGCTCAAAGGCTATGGACTAATGTTCAATGACCCTGACTTCAAAAACCTTATTGAAAATGTAGATCATGTAGCGACATGGGATGACCACGATTATGGACAGAATGACGGTGTATTCAATAACCCTGTTAAAGAATATGCCAAATATTTATTCTTAAAATACTGGGAAATACCGGAAGGAAGTCCTAGTCATACTAGAGATGGTATATATGATGTATATTATTACGGTCCTGAAGACAAAAGAGTACAGGTAATCTTACTGGACTTGCGTACCTTCCAATCTGCAAAAGGCACCTTGCCCCTTGCGGCACTGAATGGCTACCAAAAAATTACAGATCCTAACAAAACGATGTTGGGTTCAGCACAATGGGCATGGCTTAAAGAGGAGCTCAAAAAGCCTGCCAAACTGCGTCTTATCATGAGTAGCGTACAGTTCGCTTCAGAATATAATAAATTTGAAGCTTGGTCTGTATTTCCTCTGGAACAACAGAAAATGGTTGACCTTATCAAAGAAACTCGTGCCGAAGGGGTAGTATTCTTGAGTGGCGACGTGCACTATGCGGATGCCAACAAATTTACTCAAGAAGGCATCTATCCACTTTATGACCTTACCTCTAGTGGTCTTACGCATAAAGAAGGATCTGCTTATATCTCTGCCAATAGAGTTATGGAGCCTTATGTGGACTTAAATTTTGGGTTGCTTAAAATGGATTGGGCTGCTGGCAAACTTACCTATGAAGTCTATGATAAGCCTGGGAATAAACAAAGAGAGTTTAGCATTATGCTCAGCGACTTGAAGTTTTGAGGTATTTCAAAAATACTAAAGTTTAATCTTTTGTCTTCTATTTGTAAAGATAGACTATAAAAATTTCTAAATTAATATTTTGGCTATTTACAGAAAATTTCTAATTTCATAGCATGAGAAATTGGATTGTAATTGTAATATTTTTTGTCTTTTGTCTTTCTTGTAATAAAGATAGTGAGCCAAAGAGTGAAAATTTTCCTGAAGAATTATTATATGCTAAGCGAGGTAAACATGCAGGTATATATGACCAGAAAGGAAGATATATTCTCCTTAGAGGTGTGAATTATAATAGTTTAGGCGATTATTGGCAAGCGAACCCTGAAATTCAAGCTATAAAAGCCTATGATAAAAATGATTTCGCACTTATGGCTTCTTATGGCTTCAATTGTGTACGACTTCTCTTTAACTGGAGTGCATTAGAACCGGAACGCGGTAAATATGATAGGGCATACATCCAAAAGATACAACAGGCTATAGAAGACGCTGCACAATACGATATTTATGTCATAGTAGATATGCATCAGGATGCTTGGGGTAAGTATATTGCCACTCCCAAAGATGGTGAATCTTGTACCTATCCGGGTAAAGGCTGGGACGGTGCTCCCCTATGGGCTACGATTACTGATAGTGCTTCTACATGTACTGTAAATGGCAGCAGAGAATCTGCTCCAGCCGTTTACTATGCCTTTCAAAATTTTTGGGACAATACCAATGGAATTCAAGATGCCTGTATAAGTGCATGGGCAGAATTGATAAAGTCAGTAGCAGGCTATAGCAATGTAGTAGGCTACGATATATTTAACGAACCAGGACTAGGCTATAAAGAGCTGGGAGGAGAAATTGCCAAGCTAGGAAAATTCTACAGTAAGAGTATATCAGCATTTCGCAAAGCAGAGGATGATGCCAACGGATTTGAGCATATCATTTTCTTTGAAACCTCTATTACTTGGAATGGAGGTCCTCTCCCTGCCATACCTAATAAGGAATACTTAGACGATGACAATCTAGTATTTGCTCCTCATAATTATTTTGAATCGATATCTTACGAATTATCTATAGAACAGGGCTATGCCTTGCTAAATACTATCAATTCCTTATACGAAACACACATGCTCATAGGTGAATGGGGATTCTTTGGTACTTCGGATGTAGATGTTCCTAAAATCAAACGTTTTGCCATTTTAGAAGATAAAAATTTATTCGGTTCTACATGGTGGCAATGGGCTCAAGCCCCAGGAGACCCACATGGTATAAGCTGGGATGGACTCTCCTATGCTGAAAAATCTATACACTTATTAGAAGTAGATAAAAATGGACAATATACAGGCGTAAAAAATGAAGCCTATCTCAATATTCTAAGCAGAAGCAGACCGCTTGCCGTAGCGGGCACTCCCCAATCTTTCCATTCAAATCCCGATGATGGTACGATGACATTGAAAGCAAAAACTACTCAAGGAAATACGAGATTGTGGATTCCTGATAGATTTGGTGTGCCCATAGTTACTGGAACAAATATTGGCAACTCTTCCAGTACCAAAGTTAATGGCGGCTATTATATAGATGTAGAAGTAAGTAATGACTATATCCTAAATATTGGGTTTTAAGAGACTTCTTATCTCCTTGTGTTTATATAGAATAACTTTATAGGTTAATCCCAGTTGCTCACCTTTCATAAGAATGGCAAGACAAATTCGCTCTACTTATTGATGTATTTTATGGCTACTGCTCATAAATTCATGATGAAAGCAATAAACAAACCCAACAAACATTAACCAAATAAATCTTTAGGTAAAATTCCAATAAGAATAAACTATCTCGCTATATACAACTTTCCTATACCCTTTTCAAAATATTTATCAGAAGCCTGCGAATATTTATCCAAAGTCTTGCCATTGAGTTTTGCTAAAACTCTATAGAAATATACGCCATTGGCTAATTTGTCTCCAAAATTATCCGTGCCATCCCATCGGTAATTAGTAATATTCGTACCTATATGAATATCTCCTAATTCGTCACGAGATATTTCCTTCACAATCTTACCTGTTACAGAATATATTTGGATACGGATATCCTCAGGAATTTCGCTGCCTGTAAGCGTAAATACGAATTGCGTTTGTGTAGAGAAAGGATTGGGATAATTGAGGAAATTTGAAATAGCAGGCTTATTGTCTATGTTGAATGTAATTCTGTACTCATATTTTCCGGCATCATTATTACTCCTGTCTATCGCCTGTACCCGTAGCTCATATTCCCCATCAAGTGGAAATGTAGGTTTATATATCAATTTTGCTTCGTTCTTCTGTGATAAATTATTAGGCTCGGCAGGAACAAAAATAAATTCCGAACTTGTAGGGCTCACAAATTGTGGCACAGTTTCATCGGGATTTTTGAGATAAAGTTCAAAAGCCATAGTGTCATTGAGCGCCAAATACTTATTTTCATCTTTAAGGCGTATCAATATTTCAGGCTTAGGAGAAATAATTTCGCCATCAGTGATATGACGACCATCAAACGTTACATCCAAAAGCGGATTTATTCTATCTCTGTCTATAAATATTCTAAAGACAGCATAATTATTAAAATGGAATTGTTCGGGTTGGTCACTATTTGGGTTTATTTCTACTGTCAGAACATTTATGCCATAATTAGCTATATCTGAAAATTGATAAGAAAAATCAATATTATAATTCTGTAGTGCCAATAGCTTAGGATAGCGTTTGTAAAATACCTGAGAATTATTGCGAGCATCTGTAAGGGTAAACTTTACCAAGAGGCTATCCATATCCGAAGAAGAAATATTATCTACGGCAAATTTTACATTATAAATATCTCCAAAATCTATTGTATCGCCACTATATTGTAAGTATCGGCCGGTATTGACAGCTGCCTCTGGTAAGGAAGTATATGTAACTCTCCAAAAATCCAATTGCCCTGCCGTACTTTTTACTAAATCCTGATTTATCATCTCCATTTGCAAATAAGGATAAGTAGATGCATTTACATCTGTAAGCAACTTATCACCAGTAACATCTATATTATATAAAGCAGTTTTTTGATAGTTGCTATCAATTCCATAAATATTTACGCTTATAGAATCTCCCGGTTCTGCATCTAATGAGTGCCAATCCCAGGTCATTTTACCCCATTCGCGGGCAGGACCTATCAGTGGTGTTACAAGAGAGCCTCTATTCCATTGTCCTGTAAATAAGAACAAAGTATCCAATACTTCGGTGGATTCCAATATTCTCTGTGTTTTTATAAATGAATTATTATTCTTCTGATAGAAGAATACAAAATCTTGCGTGTTACCTGAAATGTCATTGATGCGTGTTAATCCCTGATTGATAAATGTCTGCTTCAATGATGTGCCATAAGTACCTATATCCGATGCCCATAGGTCATACCTTGGATTTCCCATTGTGTATCCTATTACATAGGCATTATCAGGAATTGTATTATTCATGAATTCTATCATAGACTGCCTGTCCGCTCCTCGTGTAGTATTGAACTCTATGATTTTTACATCCTGAATACGTGTACGTATGACATTGCCATATTCTCCATATCCTGTCTCTCCTATCTGATTGGTTTTCAGTGCTTGTCCAGTATTTACATCAAATACAAAAAATAAAAATCCTGATCTATCAAAGGCATTTCTAGCTATCAATATATTATCTAAATATAGTATTATATCATTTAGAGGCAGATTGCCACATAATAATCTTACAGAACGCAAGTCATCCGAAAATTTAAATGTTCTATTGCTCGGCAAATCCATAGTGTTGAAATCGTCTTTTAGATACTGAAAATAATGTGACTGATTCCAACCGGGAGATAGGGTAGGATCGTACAAGAATGAACTGGAATTCCAATATATCTCATCAATATTGGACTTCTGTACGCCTCCTCTGAAATAATACACTTTCCCCGGAATATAATTCATTGTAGGTGTCCATGAGATGACTCCACCAGGCTGAGTCCTTGTCGTTTGTTGTAACAGAGGACTATTAAAATATCCTGTAGTGTCTATTTGCAACAAATAGGTTTTAGAAACGGTATTATTTCCTAATATCGAGTAACTCAACTGAATGTTATCATTCGTTTGTATAGAAAACTCTGATGGATAAATAGGCACTATGTCATCTGACAGAAATAATTTACTTATAGTAACTTCATT
Source organism: Chitinophagales bacterium (assembly GCA_044227665.1). GTDB lineage: Bacteria > Bacteroidota > Bacteroidia > Chitinophagales > JADIYW01 > JBGAWK01. The sequence continues at coordinate 6,686 of JBGAWK010000060.1, read as the reverse complement.
ATTATTTTCACTCAATTCATTATATTCATCATGATAATCCACTTTTATATTGAAGGTATTAGCCCCTAGACCTAGTGCTCTATTTGTAGGGATAACAAAATAGGTAGTATCTTTAAAATTTGGCGTTGTTACCAACTGCTCATATACTTCCACTTGTCCATTCGGCAAAATTCGTTCTACCTGTATAGTGTAGTAGCCAGTTGCGGTTCTCCCTATATTTGTCGTTATTACTTTTAATGTAAAATTTTCGATTGTAGAATTTATGATATCGGGTTCAAACTGTACTGTAGCGGGTGTAATTACAAAGTCAGGCTTGGAATGAGGGTTTACTCGCACGGCAGGATCTCCATGGAAAATAAACTGATGTGCCAGCATTTTATCATATAAAGAAGCATATTGTTCTATGTCTTTATGGACTGCATATAATATATTACCCAGCTCATCTCCATAGTTATTGATGCATAAGCTCTTATAGAATCTCAAACTATATTCATTGAGCGAAGGAGCAAGAGAGTAAGTATATGGCGCAATATACCCCACAGCGCCTTTGTCTTTAGTCAAAATAAACTTATCGGAATAGGATACTTCTTTGCCGAAAATATTGCCTATGAAGCAGCCATTAGAGAGCATCACATGATATCGTCCTTTATTCTTAAAGTCTTCTGGACGTATATTGAAATCTATAGAAGAAGTGGCAGAGTGACCGAAGAAGGTGATAAGAGAAAGTCCCGTATTAATCAGAGAGTCTAAGAATAAGGTCTGCGATACTTCTATAGGGTCGTTTATCTTTTTGAAGATATCATGAACGACACCTCCATAATAGTCGCCTTGAATGATATTTTTATAGGTATTTAGATAAAATTTGAATTGTTCCTGTTCTTCATTGCTGGTGCCACCTCCTACGTGAAGTACTCTTTTCATCCATTCTTTATTATCTAATGTTTGAAAGATTTCGGAGGTGTCTGCTTGTACATTTTCATACTCTTCTACTTTATTCAGATAATCAAAGATATCCTCAGAAGTGTACGCACCCAATCTGCCTACAGGTATTTGCATGAGCCTATTGGTAGGATTCCTTGCTGCAATCATATTGTCTGAGCATGGATCGCCATAGGTAGGGATAAGACAATTATTGAATTGAAAAGTATCTTGTTTTACATTGTTATATGGAAAGCCCTTGCCGATGATAAATAAACTTTGGGGTTTTACGGCAAATACATCTAATGCATAATTGATGAAATTTCTTACTGCAATGGGATGATTTCTTATGCCGTAAGCAAATTGATCATATAGTTCGTCTATGAAATAGATTTTTGCAGACTTACCACCACCTTCGGCTGAACTTCTATAATCTCTATATCGTTCCAGCTGATTAGCTCCTGCAAATGGTGCTGACAGTTTTTTATGTGAAATGATAGCATAATTGCCTTGTTTGTTGATATCTGTATAATTGGTAAAACTAAGGGGGTTTATTTTGCCTACTGTAAGTATGTCCGAGGCATCCTGAGAGGTAATAAAGATATCTGTCATAGGCATAAACAATACTTCTGTAGCCACTCTTGTAACCACGCCTGCCATCTGCCCTATATATCGCTTGTTGTTAGAGAAATCATATACTATAGGATTCGTACCCTTGTTGTTAAAGCTCTGAAACTCAAAATAAGTACGCGAATTCTTATTAACGGTAATCTTCTGTTTGGATTTGCCGGTGAACACGTAATCTCTAGGATATTCAATGGTAAGATTGGCTACAGATAGCCTTTCTTTATCTACATTCGCAGTGAATATGACAGCATTATTACTATTATTTGTCAATTCGCTAAGGGCAATATTCTCTGTATATGACTTTAAGCCAAAACCTGTATGGGCATAGCCTCCTAAGAAAGAATTGAGTTTTATATTTAAAAAATGTTCTGACACATTGGTGTAAGACACCTGCGTAGATAGCTTGAATGTGGAAAGCCCTGAGTAGTGGATATTAGATATAGGTACATTCATAGTTAGGGACGTAGGTCCAATAATCTCGGGACTGGAATAGCCCTCTCCAACATCAAAGGTAGGGTCTGTAAGGAAATTATACAGGTTGCTTATCAATTCGCCTTGAAGCCATTTTGAAGAGTTAATTACGGTTTCTTTGTGCATATAATACTGCTCTCTGGGGGGGGTATTAGATAAATCATTGACACCATCCGTGATTCTCTTATTAAATAATCCAGGGTAAATACCCAAAAAGTAATAGGCTGTATCATTGAATAGGCTGACAGTTTCATTTATTCTATTCTCTGGACGTACAAATAAGGCAGCATCAACTTCCTGATCATTGGGTGTAGCATAAAATTCTATATAATCGCTACTGCCAAACAATCCGGGAGTACTCACATATATAGGTACTTCTTTTCCATTTCTGAAAAGCTTAAAATCATCGCCAACTAATGCGAAAGGCGAAATCCCTGCGGAGACCAATGTGCTATTAGGAATGCGTACTAGTCCATCGAATTTTATTCCAAATTTGTAGTAAGTCTTGGCAAAGTCTATCCACTCATTGCCATAGGGCTGAGCATTTACACTTCCGCATAAACTAAATAAAACGATTATAAATGATAGTAATTTTTTCATAATGAATTCTTTTTATTAAATCCTATTCTTGCCGACACTACATGAGAATAAAAAGCATTGCTGCCTATATTGGTAAAAGCATAATCAATATGTACGGTCTTGAATTTTAGTCCTATACCTGCATTTGGTGCTAATGTAAATTTCTTATTACCATCAGATGTAACATATCTCTGTATATTATTGATTCCGCCTCTAGCATATACTACTCCTGCAAATCCTATTTCTACACCTAGTGTGGGGTCAAAACTTAATGGATTTGCACTAATCAGAACATTTCTTTTACCGTCAGTTGTCATTACTATATCCAGTTCTGTTCTAACTTCAAATTTCTTGAAAGATTTTTGATATGCTGTACCTAATATCAACTTAGGTAAGGTTACTTCCAATCCATTTTCCGGAATTACATTCCCTGTCTGCTGAAAAACTATTTTGTCTTGCTCCGAAAAATTAAAAGACCACGCATTAAAAGTAGAAGTTGCATCCTTGAGCATGGCAGCAAATCTGAAATCTTTATACTTATATTGCGCACCTACGTCTATACCAAAGCCCCAAGCTTTGGCAAAGTTTCCGGCACTTCTGTGTACAATCTTTACGGTACCACCTATGGATATATCATGCTTTAGCTTGCGCGCATAGGAAAGTGCTATGCCATAGTCACCGACAGAGAATGAACGAACTTGATCGTAATTGATACTGCCATCGGGTTGTACTAAATTGCGAGTATCTGGAATGTCGTCCACTCCAAAACGCAATGCATTTATGCCAAAATAATGCTTTCCACTATCCAATTGAAAGGCTGTACCCAAATAATCGTATTTGGCAATGCCCGCAAAATATTCTGCGTGCATATAGCCAATTTCTATATTTGATTTTATTTGAGTAAGTCCTGCTGGATTAAAAAAACCAGAAGTGATATCTCCGGTAGTAGCCACCACAGACTTAGCCATGCCCAAATTTTGAGCTCCTACGCCTATCTCTAAAAATTCATTACTATATTTAGGGGGTTCTGCATACACTACACAACCTATCGTATTAATCAATAATACCGCTATTAATAATATCTTATTCATGGTCATATTTTTTGCTGTATGCAATCTTTTAAAAGATAATTAAATTCTAATAATAGTTGCATTTTTTAAAACTCGTAAATATACATTGTATAAATTAGATATTGACAATTTTTACAACAATTATATAAACGAATTCCCCATGTATTGTTGTGTATATTTGCAAAAAATATGCAAATGCTTCTAGATGAATTGCAATGGAGAGGAATGCTTCAAGATACATCTGCGGGGGTAGAAGAACTACTGAAAAATAAGAAGGTTACTGTTTACGCAGGCTTCGACCCCACGGCAGACTCATTACATATAGGCAATCTAGTACCTATCATGCTCTTGAAGCACTTTCAGCTACATGGGCATACCCCCATATCACTTATAGGAGGCGCCACAGGGATGGTAGGAGATCCTTCCGGAAAATCCCAAGAACGAAACCTGCTTTCAGAAGAAATATTAAGACACAATCAAGAATGTATTAGAAAGCAACTTACTCGGTTCTTGGACTTTGATAATGCTGCCAATAAAGCTATTCTTGTCAATAACTATGATTGGTTTAAAGGGATAGGATTCTTAGATTTTATCCGTGAGATAGGCAAGCATATTACCGTAAATTATATGATGGCCAAAGATTCTGTAAAATCACGACTTGAAAGTGGCAGCGGTATATCATTTACAGAATTTAGCTATCAGCTTCTACAAGGATATGACTATTATTACCTATGGAAAAATCATAATTGCTCTATGCAAATTGGCGGTTCTGATCAATGGGGAAATATTGTTACAGGGACAGAGCTTATCAGAAGAATGGAAGGAGGCGAAGCCTATGCCCTGACAGCACCTTTGGTAAAAAAATCCGATGGTGGCAAATTTGGAAAAACTGAAAAAGGAAATGTATGGCTGGATGCCAATAAAACCTCCCCATACAAATTTTATCAATTTTGGCGCAATGTGAGTGATGATGATGCTCTAAACTGGATTAAAATATTTAGCCTAAAGAATAAAGAAGATATACAGCGTATCATAGAGGAGCATGAAACTGCTCCACATCTGGCAATTATACAAAAATCGTTGGCAGAAGAAATGACCTTGCGAATACACGGCGATGCTGCTCTTGATGCTGCTATGAAAGCCACAGATGTATTATTTGGGAAATCAACCAAAGCTTCTTTAATGTCCTTATCTCCAGAAGCTGTAGAGGAAATATTTGAAGGTGTACCTACTTTTCATATAGATAAAAAGATACTGACAGAAAGTATTTCTATCATAGATTTATTAGCTGTCCATACTACGTTTCTACCCTCCAAAGGTGAGGCCCGAAGGCAGCTCCAGTCCAATGCTATCTCTATAAATCAGGAAAAAGTCAATGCCGACACGACGATAAGTACTAAAGACTGCATCCAAAATCGTTACCTATTGCTTCGCAAAGGGAAAAAAGATTATGGATTAGTTGCCATAGAATAATATATGCGGGCTTATTATTCTGTCACACTATGTATGCCTAGATTTTTAATAGCCTTTTGGGCGGGAAAGTAGGACATAATTATAGATATTATTATCAATGCACCAAATACCGACATCACATCCAAAAAATGTATGTCAATGGGATAACTTTCTATAACAAAAGTATTTCCCGGCATGGGGATAACCCCCCATTGTAATTGAATCAAACACAATACTAATCCTAAGAGCAACCCACTACATCCACCTATCAGAGAGAGTAGAATACCTTCAGTTACGAATATATGAAGTAGCAAAGATTTACTTCCGCCCATGGAATTTAGTATAAACATATCTTTCTTTTTCTCAAGCAGCAGCATAGAAAGCGTACCTATAATATTGAATGATGCTATCAATACGATAAATAAGAGCAAGGCAAAGACCACCCACTTTTCCGTTTTCATAATTTTGTAAAGTGTAGCATTCTGCTCGTATCTAGTCATAATCTTATACTCCTTTCCCAAAGATTTTCTGAGCAGCTGCATTTTTTTATCTTCGATTACGATGTCTATTTTGGAAACTAACCCATGTCCGTCCAATAGATTTTCGGCAAATTTATAAGGGACTAGCACCCATTTGGCATCAAATTCTTGTTGTACTGCGAATACTCCTACAGGGCGAATATAGCTTTTGTTGAAGGCATTTTCGGCCTGTGCCATAGAAGATCTATTTCGCTTGGGCATATATATTTCTACTGGCAGTAATGGGTCATTCACATTTACACCCAACCCCGAAGCAACGCCGGCACCCATTACACAAAAGGGCTGAAAGTCGTTTCCCAGATTCAATTGCCCAGTGTATACATACTGATTCAGTTCTTTGTTGCTTCTAATATAGCCTGTATCTACGCCTTTAATAGTTGCAATATATTGCTTGTCGTCATATACTAATAGTGCATTTTCCTCCAAGGAGTAGTGATAGTCTTCTATGATGTCATCAGCTTTTAATTTTTCAAATTTTTCTTGATTCCAAGTGAAATATTTTCCATTCTTTGCCACTACAACAGCATCGCTATAAAAGACTTTATACAGGTCTTTTACCAATCCCTCAAAACCATTAAATACAGACAATACTATTATAAGCGCACAAGTACCTACGCCCATTGCTATAGATGTAATTCCTGATATATAATTAATAGCTTTTAAGCTCTTTTGTGCAAATAAATAACGCTTGGCTATAAATAATGGCAACCTCATCACAGTAGCAATATTAGCTATAAAAATATTAAGGAAAATAGATTTTATTTACTAAAAATATACAAGAAGTTGTCTGCAAATATTTGCGCTACCTCATTTATGTCTATAATCTTTCCCAATTCCTCGGTCATAGAGGTTACACCTTTTTTTATTCCACAAGGAATGATGTTGTCAAAAATTGATAAGTCATTCGAGACATTTAAGGCTAGTCCATGCATGGTAACCCACCTACTGGTCTTTACCCCTATTGCCGCTATCTTCCTTTGGGAATCTTTGCCTACATCTATCCATACCCCTGTTTCCCCCTGCGATCTTT
>JBGAWK010000005.1:0-86301 GCA_044227665.1 Chitinophagales bacterium | reverse complement strand
TGACATGTAGTAATATGTGTGCCTGAAGTGTTGTAGCTGCTGCCACATACACTGTAGCTGCCGCCTTGGCATATACTCGCATTTATAGTTTGATTATATGTAGCGTTTATTGTTACTGTCTTTGTACAGGTGCTGCTACATCCATTGCCGTCCGTAATCGTCAACGTCAAGGTGTAGCTGCCACTTGCTCCGGCTGTTACCGTCACATCTTGGCTGCTAGTGCCACTTGTTATCGTGCCGCTGCCGTTTATGCTCCATGCATAGCTGCTCATACCCGCAGGTCCGCTGAATACCGTGCCTGTAGCTCCACTACATACACTGTTTGCTCCGCTGATGCTGCATGTAGGTAGATTGGTTCTTATAACTAATACATCATCACTACAACCGCTAGATGTCGTTGTCAATCTAAAGGTATAAGTTCCTGAACTAGACAAACCCGTAACTGCACCAGAATTTGCATCTACAGAAGCTGTAACAGGACCAGAAATAAATGACCAAGCATTTCCTGAACCGGCTGCACCTAAACTCGAAGTAGTATTAGGAGAACACACAAATTTATCTATTCCAGCATTAGGACCAGAAGTTTTAATGACGGATTGAGTTCCCGTACAAGTTCCTGAAGTAACAGTAAAGACATAAGTACCTACAGCTGTCATGCCAGAGGCAACTCCCGTAGTATTGTTTACACTTGCAGTGGCTGGTCCAGAAGTAAAGACCCAAGAATATCCTGCTCCATATGGGGTCAGATTTGCTGTAGATGCAGGATTACAAATATTCTGGGTTGGTCCCGTCACAATATAGGCTAATCTATACACATTTACTAAGTCATAACAACCATTAGAATTATTTGTTAATAAAAATTGATACGTTCCATCTGCCGTCATTCCAGTTACAGCTCCTGTACTTGCATCTACCGAGGCAACTACAGGACCGCCAAAGAAAGACCATGAATTTCCAGCCCCAGCATTACCTAAATTAATTGTAGTTGCTGGAGAACAAATACTTTGGTCTGTACCTGCATTAGGTGTAGGATAGTTAGTAATTGTTATTCTATAAGTGGTATCACATTGACCTTCAGAAACATAATAAACACCTGGTGTATAGAAAGTAACTCCATGTAAGGTAATGCTATCTCCAACACACATAGCACCGGCATCCTCTAATGTATCTGCAAAATTTCTTACATTGACAATATATTGTTTTACTCTACCACATGCTATATCTCCAGGAATGGGGTTTTCTCTAGCATATAGATAGTAAGTAGTGGTTGTATATCCACTAGTAAAACCACTATAACTAAATGTAGCATTACAACCTGTAACTGTAGATGTATCCACAGGCACTCCTATAGTATATACTTGTATTGGGGTAAGTGGAGAAAGACCATAAACCCAAACCACATCATTATTATCCACCGAACAAACGTTATCTGTAAAAGTAAGATTCTGACCTGTACAGATTGAAGTATCAAAGCCATAAGTAAATTGTGTAGGATCTATAAATAGTCTTGTAGTATCTTCTGCTTCACAACCTGCACCTGTCTGAACATTTAGCGTGTAAGTAGTTGTAACAGAAGGACAGGCCGTAGGATTGGCAATATTTGGATTTGACAATGCATACGAAGGTGTCCAAGAATATGTTGCACCTGGCAAAGTAGAATTTGGTCCTATCGTAACACATTGCCCCCAACATACATTATAATCTGAAAGAGCTAAAGTTGGTTTAGGATTTACAGTTACAACTACGGTATCTACAGCTGTACAACCCGATAGTGTAGTGGTTACATAATATGTTGTTGTAGAGGAAGGTGATGCTGTAGGTTGGGCACAAGTAGTGCAACTCAAACCTGTAGAAGGTGTCCATGAATACGTAGCACTTGGTACAGCTGCCAAGCCAATGTTTACTGACTCTCCTTGACATATTGACTTGTCGGGTCCAGCTGCACTAGGTACTGATATAACATCCACATCTACAGAACCTGTAACTGAGCATCCATTTGCATATACTACCGTCAAAGTATAAGTCATATCTACAGGAGGATTAGCTAAAGGATTTCTAATATTTGGATTAGAAAGATATGATGAGGGCGACCATGAAAATGATAGAGCACTTAATGGTGCATTAGTTCCAATATTCACGCCAGATGGGTTTGAAGATGGACAATAACTAAAGGGTCCACCTAAAGCAAGAGGTGGTGCCGTTTGTGGCGTGACTGTAAATACTTTCGTAGAAACACTACCACAGAAAGGATTATTCCATTGTGCTGTAAGAGTGTATATTGTGGTAGAGGTAGGAACTATTATTGTATTTTGGGCACAAGTGCCACAAGGAACTGCACCACCACTCCAAGCATAAATTGCACTTGGATTAGGAACAGTATCCCCTATTGTCAAGGGTGTGCCTGCACAAGCAGTAAAGCTTGTGGCTCCTTCAATAACTGGTGCTGTAGATACAATGACTTTCATGGTATCATAAGCTACACAACCCGATACTGGGTCTGTAACTACTACATTTAATGTTATATTGCCAGCTACTAGGAGTTGTGGTTGAGGAGAATTGGAGTTAGTACCTCCTTGCCATGGTGAAGCAGTAGGATACCACTGATATGTCCATGTACCCCCACTAGGATCAGGTGTACCAATTTGTATTATAGCATTTGCACAAACTTCTATATCAGGGCCAGCATCAGCAGTAGGACGAGCTCTACCTAGGACAAATGCTGTATCATAAGTAACACAGCCTGTTGCAGTTTCAGTAACTTTTACTATAAAATAATTAGATACACTGTTAATCTTCACTTTTGCTAATGAACTATTCGTATAAGGTGCATTTACCCCACCTTGCCATTGGTAAGTATATCCAGCTATAGGAGGTTGACCAATAGTAGCACTATCGCCCATACATACTGTATCTCCTATAGCATTTGAATATGGTGGAAGCCATGAAGGGACATTTACTGTAAAAGTCCCTGAGCATGAAAATGAAGGATCCAATTTATGAGTCGCTGTAACTGTATAAGTAACATTTGTTTGACCATGCACCCAAACAAAATTAGTATCTGTTCTATTCAATCCTGTAGAAGGCGTCCAAGTATAATTCCAATCAGAAGGGCTTCCTGGACCCGCAGCCACACTTATCCAAAAACTATCTGTAGAGTTGAAATTTTTTGGACAACCAAAAGGACCTGTTGTAAATCCTATTACACATCCACAAGGTGGTACATTATCTGTACCTGTACAAGTAACCCCATTACCTGTAAATGAATAGGCATATTGGGTAGTTCCTGATGTGGAAGCACTTACTAGTGGATGAGCAACATTCGTTGCTCCTAAGAAGTTACTGGTTCCACCACCAATTTTTGTCCAAGAATATGTCACCCATGGTAAGGTACCTCCATTACAAGGAACATTACCTAGAGTTCGCGGACCACATACATTCTGTGGACCTTGATTTGGTATTTGATATACTAATACTGTATCATAAAAAACACATTCATTACCGAAATGTATTGCTGTTTGAATGTATTGTTGTGGATTTGGATAAAGACAATTAGTTCCTGGATTCCAAGTTGTAACAGCAGTATTATTAGATGTTAAATATATAGATGGAGACCAAAAATAACTAAAATCAGGGTTTGCAGAAGTACCTAATGTCGTTGATGTTCCTTGACATACTGTTTTGTCAGGGCCTGCTCCTGCAGGTTTCGCAATTACATAGACCACTACTGTATCATAAGTAGTACAAGATGGCGTGCCAAAAGGCTTCGACAATGTAACTGCAAGTCTATAGGTAGTTGTCACTGTCGGACTTGCAATAGGCATAGAACAAGAGGTACATGATAAACTGCCAGAAGTACCAGATAGCACTGTCCATGCGAAAGTTGCTGTAGTAAGATCGCCTGGTGGAACAGTACCTATCTGTTTAGGTCCTTGACTAGGACAAATATATTTATCTGGACCAGCATTGGCTTTATACCAAAGAAGAGCTATTTGATCTCTTTTCTTACAGCCAAGTTTATCTGTAACCGTAAGTGTGTAAATTGCATCCTGATTTCCATTTGCGGTAGGATTTGCAATCGTTGTACTATTCAAGCTTCCTCCAGAAACATTATCTAACCAAGAATAAGTATATGGTGGAGTGCCTCCACTTGCTGCTGGATTACCTCCAATAATATATGGTGTAAATGGACAAGTATATGCTGTAGGTCCTCCGGCGTCTGCATCAGGTGCAAATAGTGCACTAATAAATACTTGTGAGGTATTAGATATACTATATTGTGATGGGCATGTATTGCCAGTATTCAAAAATACGACTCGCCTATAATAGGTTGTCTGACCTAGTGCGTCTGGCAAATAGTCTTCCATAGTTGCACCAGGAATATTGACCCATGGTCCTGATGGTGACAATGCCTTTTGCCACTGGTAAGTAAAAATTTCTGGGTATGGTATTAAGTTCGCACCTCCTGGGAAATCCTGTCTTATCAATGTTGGTCCAGAACTTACGATATTATTTCCATCAATTATATCATAAGATCCATTGATACATCCCCATTGAGAATCTGGCATTAGAACATTAGAGGCAATTACTAGACTATCTATATTCCAACTTTGCATATATAAATCCCAATCTTGTGCATATCCTGTACCATCAAGACCATTACCATATTTTTTCACCTGCCAAGCCCCTTGAGTAGTTAATGAAAGTGACTTATTATTTCCTAAAGTATATAAATTGTTATTAACATAAAACATTCTATTGTTATACAAGTAAGAATTGTAATAATTGCCTACATAATTAGAATTTGATAAATTGAAAGGTCCCATAAAATTACAACTAGATAATATTTCCAATTCATCTGGTTCAAAACCTAATGGATGTAATGGTAAGTATGTTACGTATTCCAATTTGCCATCGCACTTATTTATAATAGTAAGTAAGTAATGTACTCCATTTGTTTGGGTAATATTTGCAGGAAATTCACCAGGTCCCATAAAGTCTTCATTAGTATGGCTACTATTATAATATGGTAATGTCATACCATAAAATATATATCTATTATTCGTAATAATAGCAGAAATATTGCCATTTGATTGTTTACCTATCAGATATGCAGGCAAAAAGCTAGCATAGTCATTACCTAAGTTATCATTAAAATCATTAAAGAGAGTTGCTTGAGCATATCCACTACTTCCAATAAATGATGCATTTGGAATAGCTGCATTTGCAGTAGTGGGATAAATAGCTGAATTACCATTTTCACTCGAACATAAATTATAATATTTATTATTAGAAATTCCAATATCATTTATTAGGTCAGCAGAAACGGTTTTAAAGTCTATCCATGTAGCCTTTCTAGTAGTTCCATTCCAATTTAGCTGCGTATAATATTCTACTCTACGTGGGGAAGCAGTCGTATCCGGCACCAATTGTGCAGCCCCTGCATAGGTGGGATAATACGGTTTATACTGATTTTGGAAAGAAAGATATGAATAAAGAGTAGTGATTTTGGCGAATAATGGTCCTGACTTACCATACTTTAGATATTGAACAGCACCATTATTATATTTAGTTAATCCAGTAAATGGATATTGACGCCCCCATACTAGACCACCTACACCGTTTAAACAAATCAAATAATCTGCATCCGATGCATTATTATTTGCTGGGAATGTAGTCCAAAGACTATTGAAAGTCGAAGGCAATGTAGTCTTACCTGCAATTCCTAAAACAGTATTGCCACTTCCGTCATTAAGGATACCATAATAAAAAACATTATCATCTACTAAATCCCCCGTACGCCAAAATCTATTTGTCTCAGTACCTATATAAGTAGCGTACTTCAGTAAGCCAGCATCAGTGAAACGGCTTACGTATAAATATTGATGATTATTATCTGAATATGGACCTTGTATCGGATTTAGTAATGCTAAACCCTGATGCTCTGCAAGCATCACAGTAACTACGTTGCCAGTAACTGGTTCTATCTCCACATCCAACCCAAATACTTTACCACCTGAAGAATCCGGTGCTTGTCTAAAACTACTAAATGTAAGCGTATTAGCTGCATCAAAGTGATAAACTCCCGAACCTATATAGTATCCAGTAGCACTCTTATTTTGATAGTTTGTAATCAATGCTACGTTATCATTTTCTACATCCATTGCAGTTACACCTTCAAACGTCTTCCCTGTCTGACCTCTTGCGTTTGTAGCTGATACATTACCTTTAGGTAGATAAGTAGCAAGTTTTGCTGCTCCAGTAGCGGCATCAAATTTTGCAAAAATGGCATCCACACTTCCCATCAATGAAGTAAACCCTGAAGGAGCATTCTGTAGTGGCAAGTCTTCGGAGAAAGTATAACCACCTACATACACATCACCAGATACTGTAATATTACCAAACTTATCTGTTGTTTGTGTAGATTTTACAACAAAAGCATTTTTGTTCGGAGCAGTCATATTAGGGTATAGTCCAGGAGGCAAATTAGATTTATGAAAACCATAAGGATCTATACCTTCATATTCTGAACCACCCCAAAATGTCATAAATGCTAGATTTCCGGAACGATCGAATCTTCCAACAATAATATCTGTCCAACAATTTGATAGCCCTATTTTTGTCAAATCCGCTCCAAAAGTGTCCAAAGCAGCAGAAGTAGCATGAAAGTCTGCCCATGTAAAAGCTTGTACAGCAGAGCTAGATAATCCTACAAAGTATATATTTTCATAGTCATCCATTTCATAATATGCCCAATCATTTCCTGATCCACCAAAAAGAGTACTCCATTTTAGAACTACAGGGTCAATTACAATTTCATAATTCTTATCATATTTCCCCAATAATTCAAATGTTATTTCATTTTTCTCATTAATTACATATCTAGAAGGTATCTCTATCTCTTTACCATTTATAATTTGATAAGTATAAGGTTTTCCTTTTGCAATTCGACCTGCACTTACAGTAAATTCTAATTCTCCATCCTGATTTATAGATAAGTCCTTAGCGCCGTCTAAGCGGAATTTCACATTATTGGGATTACCACCTGGCATCACGACAAAATCATACTCCATCTCCCCAGACTCTTTGCTATAAAATCTAAGGTCTATGTTAGAATATACACCCTGATACCATAGTTCTCCATAGTTAGATACACCAGAGACATTAGGAGCGTAGGCTGTATAATAATTATACTTTGTTAGCTGCTCTTTTTTGGCTTTTACAATTGGCTCATTGGCATTTACAAGTACCATATCCCAAACACTAGCGATATTCGCCTGTTTTTTAGCGGTATCGGTACTCAGACCTACAAAGCGTACTCTATCTTTGAGAAACATTGCCTCTGCATTAGTCGTCTGTGTTCTATAGAGAATAGCCTTGTTGTATTGACCTTTATTCTGTTCAAACAATAAATGCTGTCCATAGTCTTTAAGTACTTCCTCTGCTTTTTGCCTTTTTTGCTCAGGAGATAGCTCAGCATTTGAAGCATTAATATTATTAAACCACAGTAATGTACCGAACAATAAAAAATAAAATTTGCTTTTGCTCATCTTATTTATGGATATAAATTTTTGCATGATATATTTTCTTTTTAAAAAAACCGAGATTACTAACTAATCCGATGACGATAAGAATTCTATTATATAATTGATTAGCCAAAAGATTAGAATAAGACATTAATCCTAAACTCTTTCTTATAACAATAGCATCAAGAATTGAAAGAAATCTCACATCCAGATATTTGGATGCAAAGCTATGCGTTACCACAGTGTTATTATTAACACTATTTATCAACATTTATGCATATTTAATACAAAATTAGGGCAAATTCCAATACGAAGTATCTATTTAAAAATTAATCTTCAAATTTATTTAAAAAATATATTATAAATTATTTATAATCAATAATTTATGTTTTATACAATTATTGTATATACATTATTTTTTTTGTTTCGTTTATAAAATAGAGATTTTTACATTTACTAAAATAAACTTTTTAACTATATAAATAACATAAAAAGCAAATGAAAATATGGTAATTTTTTATAAAATGCTTAAAAACCTCCTTACCAATTTGGAAAAACAATAAAACAAGAAAGAATCGTTATATTTATTAATTGCTAGATTCATTAATTGTTATTATACAATACAATACACATTATATTTTTGTATAATATACATTACGTTGAGACGATTAGAACAACAAAATTAATCCACATAAATGTTAGAAATTGTGCTTTATAAAAAAGCTTGTATCGTTAAATACTTCATCGTAAAAAGACAATCCTATTGATAAACAACAAATTAATACATAAAAAATCAAGACAATCCAATATTCCAAAAGTAGAATATAAATAATTCTCAAGAATTAGCTGGGGTATATAATAATCTCTAAATGATAATTAATTCTTTATCACTTTAACATTACCGCATTTGGGGTCTCCACACGGATCTGCACAATTTGGTGAATTACCATTCACATTTACTATATTACAGTTATTGGCATCACTTACATTGAAGTTGTATCCTGTGCCTGTATTTATAGCATCACTTGTGAAGGTATTGCCACTTATACTTCCACCTCCACCTGTCACACTATATGGGGCTGTGCCATTTATGTTGAAGCTAACCACGTAGGTCTGTCCATCTGGTGCACATGTAGTTTGGATATTGCTTACACTTACATTTGGTAATATGGTCAATATCAAGGTTACGATACTATCACAGCCATTTATACTTTGACATGTCGTAATATGTGTACCTGAAGTGTTGTAGCTGCTGCCACATACACTGTAGCTGCTGCCTTGGCATATACTTGCTGTTACTGTCTCGTTGTAGGTAGGGTTTACTGTAAGGATTAGTGTTGAAATATAAGGACATTGACCTTCAAAGCCAGTTATACTAGTATCATTATATATTCCTGCATTATAATATATACTAGTATCATAAGTAGGTGAAAATGAAGTGATAGAAATCACAACTACACTATCTCCTTGGCATATTGTATTATAGATTGTATCGAAAGTTTGTTTTTGAATATTTATAAATTCTATACTTACAGAGCAAGGCTCAGGATAAGACGTTATCGTTGCTGTTCCTGTTTCGTAATATGTAATCCCATCTATAGTAATAGAATCAACAAAACAAGTTGTACCTGAAGTGCCATAATATAAAGTATCCTTAGGGTCGACTACTAGACTAAGTATAACTATACTATCACATCCATTTATACTTGTGCAAGTGTCTGTATATGTGCCTGTTGTACTATGTAGATTTCCACAAATATTTACAGACTGCCCTTCGCATATTATTGCTGCATAAAATTCATAATAGCTTGGATTCACAGTCAAGTATAATGTAACTATACTATCACAACCATTTACACTTGTACATGTAGTCACATGTGTGCCTGTCGTATTGTAGCTGCTGCTGCATACGTTGTATGTTGCTCCTTCGCAGATGCTAGCCGTTACAGTTTCATTATAAGTAGGATTTACTGTAAGATTTAGCGTTACTATACTGTCACAGCCATTTACGGTTTGACATGTAGTCACATGTGTGCCTGAAGTATTGTAGCTGCTGCCACATACACTGTAGCTGCCATTTGCACAGATGGTTTCAGAAAGTGATATACTATATGTAGGATTAATATTTACAAGCGCATAACTAGTATCATTAGGACAAGGACTTACCCCTGTTTTAACATACATAAACAATGAATTAGTTGCTCCTGTAGTAACTGAAAATGTGCCTGCACCCATATCGAAGACTCCTCCTGAGCCAAAGATTTGAGACCAAGTACCGTATAATTCTTCATCTAATATTATATCGAATAAGTTTATTGCACCGCTATGATTATCGCAAACGGTAGTATCGCCATCTAATCCAGCATATACTGTATCACACGGCCCATTAATTTGGTAATTAGTTTCAGTAAAGTTGGTGGCTGGGATACAGTCCACACATGGAGGATATGCTCTAGACCTAGTATAAACAGTTAAATCATATAATGTATTAATAACCCCTTTATATTCTAGTAGTAATTGACTATTAGTAGGCATGGAGGTAACAATTTGTTCTAATACTCTTGTGGTTGGATTATATGTAGGAGGAGCGGCACAAGTTGCTCCTCCAGTAGAGATACAGTTAAACGAAGTTGGCAAGTAATCAAATGTAGCTGGAAGAGTGTCTCTCCATATTACTGGGCTAGCAGTTGATCCCCCTGGTGCATTTTGTAATGTTACTGTCATTGTTAAAGTGTCCCCATTAAATAAAACTAACGGATTCACATTCTTTGATATAGAAATATCAACAGCAGAAATATTCAATATAGTACTGACTCTAGTACTATAATTGTTTGTTTGATTTGTATCAATCAATGTAATATTACCCGGTATGTTGAAATATGATTGATTCCTAAAATCTAAACTTAAATTCCTCCCACATCCCGTTATCGTCGGTGGTGATATTCTTAGTTTAAACCTGAGCCTTATTGTATCTCCTGCCTCCCATACTGGCACTATAAATCCCGTCGTACTTATATACGACAAACCGCCTCCAGTTAGTATTGATGGCGAATGAGGTAATGTATCTGTCATTGTACTACTTCCTGGACTAGAGTACCATGTTTCTCCAAATATACTTATCGGAAAGTTATATATGGCATTACCACTTCCTGAAGGAGTTGCATATACATCAAAAAACTCTTGTAGACTTACTCCATTCGCTGCACTCGGACCGCCATTTACCCACTTAACCTCATATTCTATAGTATCAGGAAGTGCTCCACAATTCATCGTAGCCTTATTTACTGTCTTCGTTGTAGATATGTCTGTCTTAGTCAAAAGAGTAGTATTAAATGTAGCAGAGTTGGTGGTGGGATCAACTTCTGTAGTACCTGGAGGCACAGCTACAGTCGCTGTATTAGAGAAAGAAGTACCATTGGCAGGTGCAGGTGCATTCATGCCAATAGTCATAATTATCTGCCCTCCATTGGGTAGGCTCGGAATTGTACCACTAAAATTAGTGTTACTTATACTTATATTTCCACCAGAAGGACAAACAGCACCGCCAGAAGAGGTACAGCCAATAAAAGTAACATTCGTCATCCCTGCTGGCAGATTATCGTTCCAAGTTGCATTTGAAACAGAAGTTGGACCATTATTCGTAATTGTAAAGGTATAAGTCATATACTGACCTACATACACTTGGTTCGGTCCTGATTTTTGAATAATCAAATCTGCCGATTGTGCATAAGTATCAATATTGTAAAATAAAAAAAGAAACAGTACCGAAAAGAACCCACTAAGTTGTTTGAAAATTAACTTCATGACAAAAATTTAAATTAAAAAGACATCCCACCCCAAGATATTTGGATGCAAAGCTATGCGTTACCACAGTGTTATTATTAACACTATTTATAAACATTTATGCATATTTAATACAAAATTAGGACAAATTCCAATACATAGTATATTTTAAAAAATTAATCTTCAAATTTATTTAAAAAATATATTATAAATTATTGACCATGATAAGTTTATGTTTTCTGCAATTATTGTATATACATTGTTTTTGAATATTTATAAATAAATCCGCATAAATCTCCAATTTACTAATAATATTAACTATTAATACAAATTATCAAACAAACAAACACAAATAATGTATTAGAATGAATAAATATCAAAAAAATATGGCAAATTTGAAAAAATAAAAAAATAAAAATCATTAACCGATATAAAAACTTTTAAATCTATTAATTTTTACATACCAATATATTACATATAAAATAAAATTTTAATTTAATGATAAAAAATAAAAAATAAGTGTTCAAAATTACAAACTGATGTGTTAATAAACAAATCTGTTATCTTAGGTGTCTCTTAGAACCAATGGCAAAAAACAGAGTTGATATTGTTTTTATTCTTGCATCTATTCTGATAATAGTTCTAAGGATATGTTATATTCATAAAGATGACTGCCTAATATTCGACGACAGCTACATGCAACTGCGATATGCTGACCACATTGTTCATGGCGGGGGGTATAGCTGGAATTATGGAGTACCCAGTTATGGGTGCACTTCGATATTATATATTTTTTATCTTATCCTATGTAAATCTTTCTTGGGTATTTTTGGCATAAACAATGAGGTTGTCGTCATGCAGACAGCCTCTTCTATCATGTATAGCATTTTTGTTTTGTTTATATATCGTATAAAAACGATTATTCTGAAAAACAATTACTTATATTCTATTATTGTATTCATTCTGTGTTTATCTTCTTTGCTCTTTTACAATACTTACAATGCTATAGAGACGATGGCATCTTTGGTTGCGCTTACCGGACTAGCCTATTATTCCGCTAAAATAATGGCAAATACATCAGTGCTTGATTTTAGTCATTTTGCAAAAATTATCCTATTTGGTATTTTGGCATTTTCTATTCGCCATGACAATGGAATCTATGCATTGCTTATACCTACATTTACCTTCATACACCTTAAGAACAAAAAATATATACTGTTATTCATAGCGATTTTTTCTATTTTTTTGGCAACAGATACCCTATTCAAATATTGGTATTTTGGAGACCCCCTACCCCTTACATTTTACATCAAACAAGGCAACTATTACAAAGGATATATGTCTCATCACCTATGGAGTCCTTTTTTGTATTTGGCTGCATTTATTCGAAATTTCTTTTGGCTCCCAGCAATAATCGCCCTATTGTATTTTAAACCTAAGGGCACGAGTAAGTCCTTAATATTTCTCTTTCCACTGATTCTTACAATTTGCTATTATTTTTCTGTCACACAAATAATGGGCAATGATGCTCGATTTTATATTCCATCTACCGGAATATTACTTACGGGTATGATGATGATTACCAGAAATGATTTTTCTTTAGACATAAAACCTACCCTAACTAAAGCAAAAATAATGCTACTCATGCTACTCATATCCATGCCCTTCCTGCTTGAGATTATTCATTACAAAATATACTATCCCTACCGAGAAAATCTATCACACCAAGAAAGCATAGAATTCCGAAAATTAATAAACTATCCACTACATCTAAAATCAAAGAAATATGCTTGGCAACCACTGGTCATGAAAATGGACACATTAGTCTCCATTATGGATGATAAGGGTGTATTTGCCGCCACAGAATATGGCTATTTGGGCTACAAACACCCCAAAATGGTAATTATGGACTTAGCCGGATTGCATAATATAGAAATAGCAAAACATGGTTTTAGCGACAAACAACTAGAAAGTTATAAGCCTGACTTGATATGGATGCCACACTTCTATTATACAGGATTATATTATTCTGTAATGTACAGCCAATACTTTCGTGACAATTATTTTTTCTATCCTTATGTATATAATTACGGCGTGGCTGTCCACAAGGAAAGTCGCTTCAAAGAAAAATTAATAGAAGAGATAAAAAAGCAGCCATGATAGTATAATAATTTGTTGCTTACCTTTGCCGTAATGATTACCATAAAAGCATTCAAAGCCTTACGACCTACTCCTGAAAATGTAGGCAAAATCGCTGCAAAGCCTTACGATGTTCTAAATAGCGAAGAAGCTAGGGTAGAAACCCTAGACAACCCACTTTCATTTCTTTATGTTTCAAAACCAGAGATAAACTTCCCTAAAGGCATAGACATGTATTCTGATGAAGTATATGCCAAAGGAAAGGAAAAATTCGATGAATTAAGAGCTAAAGGTCATCTTATACGCGAAGCAACTCCGTGCTTATACATCTATTCACTTACCATGAAAGGAAGAACACAAACAGGATTGGTGTGTACCTCCTCTGTAGAAGATTATTTAGCAGACAAAATCAAAAAACATGAGTTTACTCTGCCCGAGAAAGAAAATGATAGAATCCGCCACATGTACACCAAAAAGGCTCAGCCCGGCATGGTTTTTTTGTCCTACAAACAAAATGAAAAAATAGATGCTCTTATTCAATCTCAGATAGATGTTATCCCCCCCTTGTATGACTTTGTAGATGAAAGTGACGTACGTCATGTAGTACGTAAAATCGAAAATGCTGATACGATAGAAACTATAGAGGATATTTTTCACCAGGAAGTCCCTGCTTCATATATAGCAGATGGTCATCACAGAGCCGCAGCTTCTGCAAAAGTAGGGCTACGCCTAAGGGAAGAGCATACTACAAGTATAGAAGATGCGCCTTATAATTATTTTCTTTCCTGTCTCTTCCCACACAATCAATTGTTTATTATGGACTACAACAGAGTTATTAGAGGGCTTCACGGACATAATTCTGAACAACTTTTACAGGCAATAGGGAGAATATTAGAGATAAAGCATAAAGATACGAAGCCTATTCTTCCTTCAAGAAAAGGAGAAATTTCTATGTATCTCGATCATACATGGTATCTATTGCAAATACCGATAGGTCTTTCAGACGCTAGTGATGCTGTAGCTAATTTAGATATAAGCATATTTACAAAAAACATCTTAGAACCCATATTAGGCATTGAAAATCAACGTACAGATAAGCGCATTGACTTTGTAGGTGGAATCAGAGGTCTCAGTGCTTTACAAGAACGTGTAGATAGCGGTGAGAGAGATGTAGCCTTCGCTTTCTATCCAGTAAGTATGGATGAACTAATGTCTGTTGCAGATGCAGACAAAATTATGCCTCCAAAGTCCACTTGGTTTGAGCCGAAATTGAAATCCGGAATGCTTATCCATTTATTGGAAAAATAATCAGTTGCTGCCAAAAAGGGATTTGTACTCCTCCTCCGTTTTGCCCTCATAGGGTTGCAAAGTGTCTTCTACGGCTTTCTGAAACACAGATTTTGCATCTATGAGGTAGTGTTCCGCTTCCAGATTTACATCCCAGCAATTTTTGACACTACGCATATTTTCTTCCAAAGATTTAAGCAGTAATTTTCGCTGCTCTTCATTGTACCCATAAGGTTTTATCAGATTGCTTACAGCCATATTCTTATACACCCACAAGCCATCAGCGGGCGTTTTTACCTTGTCGTACTTCACTTGCATATTTGGAAGTTCTATAGCTTTGAGCTTCTCCTGTTTCGTATTTTTTTGGGTTAAAAGTGTATCCCGAACCGCCTTCATCTGCTGATATACCCCTGCAATCTGCTGGGTATAATTATTCACTATTTTTCTTTCTGTTATAAATTTTTTCTGTAAGAAAGCATACGACTGCATACGCACCAGATTGTTTTTATGTATATTTTTGTATGAGAAATTTGAATTATACAAGCTGTCGAAGAATGTAATATCTATACTGTCTTGCTGAGGAAGATATTTCTCGCAAGAATCCAAAAATCTTCTCATCTTATCTGCATCTTCTTGAGTAAAGTATTTAGCCAATACAGATAATCCCAATTTTGGGCTTGGCAATGTGCTTACGCTTTGCCCTATAACATTAAAAGTACAAAGTAGTAATAGTGTGATATATATTGTTTTTTTCATGAATAATTATTCTATTGTCCGACAAATGTAATTCTAAATATTATTTTTGTAAAAAGATACTTTTTGGGGAAATCATTGATAATTAATAGAGAATTGAGCTGGCTGTCATTCAATGAAAGAGTGTTGCAGGAAGCAGAAAGCACTAATGTGCCTTTATTGGAAAGGCTAAAGTTTATAGGTATATTCTCCAGCAATATGGATGAATTCTTCAGAGTACGCGTAGCTACCATAAGCAGAATGGTGGACTTGGATACCCACAATGCCAAAGAAACCCTCGGCATAGACCCCGTACTTCTGCTAAAAAAGATACAGCAACAAGTATCCGCACTACAAGAAAGATTTGATAATACCTATAATAATATTGTAGAAGAACTGAGGAAAGAACGCATCTTCTTTGTAAGAGAAACAGAACTTTCCCCGCAACAGGGGAAATTTGTTACTAAGTATTTTTATAATAGTGTACGACAGGAAATATTTCCTATACAGATAAACAATGAAAATCTATTGCCCAATCTCAATGACTCTTCTATATACCTTGCCATACGTTCCTATAAAGAAGGGGAGTTGCAACTCAACTATTCTCTGATAGAAGTACCTTCGCAGCTAGGGAGATTTCTAGTACTTCCCAAAGAAGAGGACAACACTTATGTGATGTTTTTGGACGATGTGATTCGCTATAACCTACATAGCATATACAAAGTATTTGACTACGACCATATCGAAGCTTTCACTATTAAGTTTACCAAAGATGCTGAATTAGACATTGATAATGATGTATCTCAGAGTTTCCTAAAGTCTGTAGAGCTGGGCTTGAAGAAACGTAGAAGCGCAGCCCCTTTACGGTTGCTTTATGACGCATGTATGCCTGACAGTTTCCTGAACTATCTGCTACACAAAATGGATTTCAATATGGAAGGTCTTGTCTCTGCTGGCGCACGCTATCATAATTTCAAAGACTTTACCCGCTTCCCAAATATAAAAAGGAAAGACCTTACAGATCCAAAATCTAAAAACATACCGCATCCCATACTTTCTAATTCCAAAAGCATACTCGATGCTATCGCACAAAGGGATATTTTGCTTTATTATCCATACCATAAGTTTGACTATTTTTTGGACTTACTTAGAGAGGCTGCCATAGCTCCAGATGTAAGCCACATACGTATGACCATATATAGACTTGCCGACAACTCCCATGTCATAAAATCACTAATTAATGCTGCTAGGAACGGTAAAGCCGTGACGGTATTGGTGGAACTAAGGGCAAGATTTGATGAATATGCCAATATAAAATGGGTGAACAAACTTCGCGAAGAGGGTGTAAATGTGATTACAGGCGTTAATGGACTAAAAGTTCACTCTAAGGTCTGCTTAATCACACGCCGCGTGCAACAACAGAAAATATATTACGGCTGCATAGGCTCTGGTAATTTTAATGAAAAAACATCCAATCTATACACAGACACCCTGCTGATGACATCCAATCAATCCCTTACTAGGGAAGCTAGAGAATTATTCACTTTCTTTGAAAAAAATTATATTCCCCCCAAAGCCGGCAAATTATTGGTGGCACCTTTTAATCTAAGAAACAAAATCAATCAGTGTATAGCGAGAGAAATACGCAATGCCAAAGAAGGTAAACGCGCCGAAATATTCATGAAAATGAACAGCCTTGTAGATACAGATATGATCAATAGGCTTTACACGGCAAGCAAAGCCGGAGTAAAAGTACGTCTTATCATCAGAGGTATGAATGCCCTGATACCAGGAATGCCTTTACATAGCAAAAACATACAGGCTATCAGCATTATAGATAGATTTTTGGAGCATACCAGAATTTTTATTTTTTATAATAATAATAAAAAAGACATATATTTTGGCTCAGCCGATATGATGACACGGAACTTGGACTTCAGAATAGAAGTATTATGTCCTGTATATGCTCCAGAGATTCAGCAGCAGATTGTTGACATTATGGAGCTACAGTGGGCAGACAACACCAAAGCACGAATCTTTGACAAACAAATGAGTAACACCTTCAAGAAAGCCGACAACATAGCCATACGCTCCCAAGCGGCAGTACACGAATACTTTGAAAACTATTATAACAACGAAAAAATGACTACATGAAACTAGCCGCTATAGACATAGGCTCCAATGCCGTAAGACTTCTTTTTATCAACGTAATAGACAGCCCTGAAGGTGCACAATATATCAAAGATAGTATGTATCGCGTGCCCTTGCGTTTGGGAGAAGAGGTTTTCAAAAAGGGTAAGCTTTCCAAGAAGAAAATGAAAGACCTTGTTAACACAATGATAGCTTTTCAAAAATTAATGAAGGTACATAAGCCTGAGGCTTATATGGCTTGCGCTACCTCGGCAATGCGTGATGCCCAGAATGCTAAAGAGGCCTTGAAAAAAGTAAACGAAAAAGCCAAAATCCATATAGATATTATCAGCGGCGAAGAGGAAGCGGAGATGATATTTTCCAACCACGTAGAAAAGATGAGCCTAAAACCCAACAATAATTATCTATATATAGATGTGGGCGGCGGCAGTACTGAAGTAATCTTGATAAGTAAGGGTGAGATGATTGATAAATGGTCCTTTAATATCGGGACTTTGCGCCTAAAACATGGTCTGGTGAGCGACAATGACTGGCAGCAGATGGATGTGTGGCTAAAAGGCTTTAAAGGAAAATTCAAAGATATTATTGCCATAGGTTCTGGAGGAAATATCAATAATATTTTAAAGTATTTTTCAGAAGAAAAATCATCAGAAATAGACATCTCTCTTGTAAAAAGAGCTAAAGAGACACTAGATAAGCTAAGTGTAGAACAACGTATGATAAATTATAATTTGAAGCCGGATCGTGCAGATGTAATTACACACGCGGCCCAAATATATTTACATATTAGCGACTATCTGAACATCAAGAGGATGATGATTCCCAAGGTAGGACTCGCTGATGGCATGATACATGTAATGTATGAAAAGATAAAATCCGACATGAATAGGTAATCTATTTTAAAGATTAAATTCTATCCCCACTCTAATGCCAAATTTTTTTACGTAAGGATAATCTCTGTATGTAAGTCGCCACAGGCAGTCCACTTGAAAGAATTTAAGAATA
This sequence comes from Chitinophagales bacterium, assembly GCA_044227665.1. Classification (GTDB taxonomy): domain Bacteria; phylum Bacteroidota; class Bacteroidia; order Chitinophagales; family JADIYW01; genus JBGAWK01. Next base: position 67,681 of record JBGAWK010000005.1, on the reverse strand, counting down.
TTTTCTAGACCAAAGCCTATTTCTGCATAGGGCTTGCTTTTTAAGGAATATATTGGATGCCCTGTTGCTTCATAATTAATATCTTGGTTTACACTTCCCCAAACTCCTTTGGCAAAAAGAACCTCCCTGATTTTGAGTTTTCTGATACCTGGAATTTTATTTAAAAAAAATCCTTCGAAATGATGTTCCAAAGCTAGCGATACAAATTGGTCACTGTAAAACTCATATTGATTCATCATTGAAAAAGCATGTGTGTAGTAAAAATATGTTTCATTCCCGGGATGTAATTCTGATAATAAATATGGAATATTGCCAAATGTCTTACCCGCTCGAAATTGCATCCTCAATTTTCCTGCTGTGCGAACAGGAATCTCGTCTGTAACGTTTAGAATAAGACGATGATATGTAAATTGACTTTTCCAAATATTACCGGATACGCCATATCTATATTGCAACTGAACTATAGGCTTTGGCGACGAGAGTATAGTTCTAAATATACTATTGGGTTCAAAATATATTTCTTTAGGAGCAAGGCGTACATCTACCACTACTTCATTCTGATGTATTTGCCTAAGTGTGTCACTGCCATCAGCAAGATTCTGAACGTAATAAAAGGGCAGCTTCGTAGGCACAATATCTCTATGCACAAAGGATAGCTTGGCACTATATCCTTGCTTCCATTCATATTGATAAGAAGCCTTGAATGTAGTGAGCGTGGTAAGTTTTTCCGGCACTTTTCTCCTGTAAAGTATTGCCAGTATATTATTATTCACTAACATCTCCTGATCTATACCCCCTTTAAAATCAAGTTCTTTATTATATTCAGCACTTATGATTTGTCTGGGTTTCTTTGAAACCAGCCAACGGGCGGAAGCACCATAGTAAAACTCCTTAGATTTTAGCCCATAAGCACCAAAGGCTTTGAGCGCTATGCGCTCCGACATATTAGAATTGGTATGCATACCTATTCTAAATCTCCAACCATCTATACTGTTATTACTAACAATGGTACCCAATGGACCGAATCCAACCGGGCCAAAGTCTTTATAGCCATCTAGTGCTAAGTTAATTATCTCTAAGTAAGTATTATATGCTGGAAGTTTCTGTATGCTGTCCACCATGGCATATACCCCTGCCTCTGTCTTGCTCAAGGTGTCCGGGCGATTATTTTGCCAGTAGGTAATATCCTTATCAGTAGCATTTTCCAGTACTGTTACTGGTTGTTCATAGTTTTTAATCCTCTGCTCTATTGTATCTTTCTCTAGAGCAAAATCGTAATATATTGCCGTTTTGCGACCAATTATGCCGGGAGCCTTTTCAAAAGCAATGAAATCGGCAATCATATTATCCGACTCCAGCATCCACATTTTATTGTCAACGAAAGTAAATGTTTGCTTTAATTCCATGCGTTTGACAAAATTAATATTCACATGTGGTGCCATCTTCATGACAATCTCCTTTATCGCATAGTTATTTTCCGATACTATAAAATACCCCTCAAAAGTATTTTCACTTTTACTCTTAGGTAAGAAGTCCATACGATAATGCATAATGCCATCTCTCGCTAAGGTATCTGTAATAGTGTAGTCATAAAACAGCTTCCCTGCCTTGGCAATTGGAGATATAAATTCTTTATCTAGAATGTAAATCCCATTATCATATATATTATAGTTTACATACATCCCCCCTAAAAGCTGGCTCACGCTCTCATTTTTTGTACCGGAAATCTTGCTGGCATATACTACTTCTCTTCGTCTTTTTGGATTTTTTGTATAATAAAAGTTAGAAAAACTTTCTGAAAAAAACATCGGCAAGAAGGGCTCTTCCTCCGATGTGCTGTCTATAAATGAAAATGCTACAGAAAAAGGTCGCAACAATTTGCGTTCTTGCGTTTTATCATCTATATTTTTCAAATCCACCTCCATTTTATTATATACTTTGTAAGCATAATTACCCAAAGACGTATTGTCATTCAGAGGTTTATGTTCTTGGATTTTTCGGAAAATGATATCTTCCAGCCGTTCTCCCGTGCCCCATATTACCACTTCGGAAAGCCCTAAATTATTCGGGACAAGATAAAAATCAACAACTTGGCTCTTCCCTCTCTGTAATGGCATATAGAGATCATCATATCCTATGAGTGACGCTATGATAGTATCATAGAGGGTATGAAGGGTAAGCGTATATCTTCCACTATCATCGGCAGCAGTGCCTAGGTTTTTTCCTTTTATCACTACATTAGCAAAAGATACTGGCTGTCCCGTAGCTTTGTCTATCACCGTCCCAGAAATAGTGTACTCCTGCCCTAAAGCAAATTCGGACATCGCAGTGACTAACAATGCTACAATTATATATATCTTTACCTTCAAGGATTACTGCTTTGTAAAAATGATAAAATAAGTCGAAATATTATGCCAAAAGTATTACAAATAGCGAGTTATAATTTGAATGGATTGCGTTCTGCAATATCTAAAGGACTAATACAGTGGATTAGCGACACACAATATGATGTATATCTCTTTCAGGAGATTAAAGCCGACCACGCCAGTATTCCCTATTTTTGGTTTGACGAGATAGGATACAAACATATATGGTTTCCCGCCGAAAAAAAAGGGTATAGTGGTGTTGCTGCACTTATCAAAGATGAATATTCATCTGCCATACAGGGTATGGGCATAGAAAAATACGACAAAGAAGGAAGAGTGTTGTATTTCGACATCGGAGACCTCACTATCATAAACACCTATTTTCCATCAGGCTCTAGCGGTGAAGAGCGCCAGAAGGTAAAAATGGAATTTCTCTATGATTATATACCTTTTATACAATCTTTGTTACTACAGAAGAAAAAGGTTCTCGTGGCAGGAGATTTCAATATTTGTCATCACGCTATTGATATTCATGACCCCGTGGGCAACAAAAATAGCTCGGGATTCCTTCCTGAGGAAAGGGAATGGCTAAGCAATTTTCTCAGCGTAGGTTTTGTGGACAGCTTCCGACATCTGCATCCTGAAGAAAAACACCACTACTCTTGGTGGAGCTACCGTGCTGGTGCTAGATCCAAGAATAAAGGTTGGCGCATAGATTATATCATGCTTTCCGACAATCTTGCCCACAATATTTTGGAGGCAAAAATTCTTCCAGATGTCATACATTCCGACCACTGTCCTGTAATAGTCTCCATAGAAGTTTCATAATATTTTATGCTAATCAAAGACATAATATCCGCACTGGAAGATGCCGCCCCGCCCGCTTATCAAGAAAGCTATGACAATGCAGGGCTTATTATCGGGGATATGACGATGCCTTGCTCTGGCGTACTCATCTGTTTGGACTGCATAGAATCTATAGTGGAAGAGGCCATAGAAAAAGGGTGCAACCTTATCATAGCACATCATCCTATCTTATTTTCAGGTATAAAAAAATTAACCGGAAAAAATTATATAGAACGTACTCTTATTACAGCAATTCGGCATGGAATAGCCCTATATGCTGCACATACGAATCTCGATAACATGCATCATGGCGTGAACTTCAAGATTGCGGAAATACTTGGTCTTCAGAATCTAAAGATATTAGAGCCCAAGCCCGAAACACTATTCAAACTCTACACCTTTGTACCTAAAGACCACACGGATAGCGTACTCAATGCTTTATTCAATGCAGGTGCTGGACACATAGGCAACTATAGTGAGTGTAGCTATGCCACTGAGGGCAAAGGCACGTTCAAGGCAGGAATGCAGACACATCCATTTGTAGGCAATATAGAAAAAAGACATACAGAAGATGAATACAAAATAGAAGTAATTTTTCCGCCTCATCTTCAACAAGGTATAGTAAAAGCCCTACTATCTACCCATCCTTATGAGGAAGTTGCTTATGATATCATTGTACTACAAAATCATAATCCCTATATTGGAGCAGGGATTATAGGTACATTAAGCAACCCTATGGATGAAAAAGAATTTTTGGTATGGCTCAAAGACACCATGCAGACCAAATGTATTCGACATACACCATACATAGGCAAAAAAATTGACACCATAGCCTTGTGTGGCGGCGCAGGCAATTTTCTTCTACAAAAAGCAATTCATATAGGGGCTCAGGTATTTATAAGCGGAGATTTCAAATACCATCAATTCTTTGATGCCGACGGCAAAATACTCATTGCAGACATAGGTCACTATGAGAGTGAACAATTTACTATGCAACTTTTTTATGATATTTTATATAAAAAATTTCCTACCTTTGCACTCCATTTGACAAAACATAATACCAATCCAGTAAATTATATATAAATGGCTAAGACAAAAGAACATACCATAGCAGATAAATTGCATGAACTGGCAACACTACAGGAAGTACATTCCAAGTTAGATGCCATACAAGTGATGAAAGGGGAATTGCCTATGGAAGTGGCAGACCTTGAAGATGAGCTTACAGGGCTTAACACTCGTCTTTCTAAGATAAAGGCAGAAGTGGAAGAGAAAAATATTGATATTAGCGACAGAAAAAACATAATCAAGGAGTCTAGTGCACAGATTATAAAATTCGACAAACAATTGAATTCTGTAAAAAACAACCGTGAATTCGATGCTCTTACTAAGGAAATAGAAATGCAGAAGCTGGAAATACAACTCTGCGAGAAAAAAATCAAAGATACCACCTTTGCTGTAGAAACCTTGCAAGATACTATTAATGAAACGCAGTCCACCATTGACAACAAAAATGCCTTGCTAGGAGAAAAACATAAAGAATTACAGGTAATCATCAGCGAAACAGAGAAAGAAGAGAAAGATTTGAACGACAAAATATCAGACATAGCAAAAGATATAGATGAAAAATATCGCAATGCTTACTATAGGATTCGCAAATCTTACAAAAATGGCTTGGCAGTAGTAAAAGTACAACGTGATGCCTGTGGTGGTTGCTTTGGCAAGATACCCTTGCAGACACAGTCCATCATTCGTACAAAAAAGAATATCATCACTTGTGAGCATTGTGGACGTATCCTTTCTGATGTAGAAGAATGGGAGCGCGTTCCTACCGTGGTCGTTGAAGAATAATCCTATAATACATTCTTAGGCAAAGCATTAGCTTCCTCCAATGCCCTTGCAGAGCCGATGTCTATCCATACATCCTCATTGTGGAGATACCCAAATATAGGATGCGTAGCACATATATCTAGATACCATTCTATAAGGCCAAATTTTCCCTTGCGCGTACAAGTATCGAAAATTGAAGGATGGATGACCTGTATGCCACTAAAGGCGTAGGGGGTGAGTTCAGATACATATACCGGGACAATGCTTCTATTATCATTATTGTTTCGCCACCCACAAAGTCGTTTTTTATCATCAAGCAAGAGGACTCTGCTACTTTGGCGATTGCGTATGGCAAGAGTCGCCATTGCATTATTATTTTTATGGCAGAGCAATAATTTGGCAAAGTCTATATCCGTATATATATCTGCATTACATAGAAAAAAAGATTCATCGCCTTGTAGCCATTGTCGTGCCTTCCATAGCCCGCCACCAGTATCTAACAATTCGTCTTTCTCATTGGAGATATGTATATCAATACCAAAATTATTCTTGGATAAAAGGAATTTCTCTATTTCTCCTCCCAAATAATGGACATTGACTACCGCCTCCGTAATACCATGAAGAATCAGCCTCCTAATCATTATCTCTAACATAGGCACTCCTTTTACAGGCACTAATGCCTTGGGGATTGTATCCGTAAGCGGTCGCAAGCGAGTACCCATGCCTGCTGCAAATATCATTGCCTTCATCTCTGCACCTTTAATATTCTAAAATAAGCCCAATTTTGTGGCAAAATACAACCAATCACAGCAAAATTTATGTTTTTGTTGCTCTTTCAGCATTTTGGCATGATACTTGTTAATTATTACCTGAATAAAGTTTTACAAATAAAATAACTTATTTTCATTGGTTGGTTGTAAGAGGCTGTTTCACAAAAGGAAACAGCCTCTTTTTTTATACTATTCTTAATATTCTACTCATTTACATTGATTATTTTCGCATAAAATTTTATCCTTGAAAAAAATCTATTCAGCCCTTATATCGGTATATTACAAAAACACAGAATTAGACTATCTCCTTTCCGTACTTCATGCACATCAAGTAAAGATTTTTTCTACTGGCGGAACACTTGCATATATCCAAAGCAAGGGGTATGATGCTACTCCGGTGGAAGACATCACAGGCTTCCCCTCCATACTTGGAGGCAGGGTAAAGACCTTGCACCCCGCAGTCTTTGGCGGTATCCTTGCCAGAAGAGAAAGTGAGAATGACCTCACAGAGTTGAAACAATTCAATATTGACACTATAGATTTGGTAGTGGTGGACTTATACCCTTTTGAGGAAACTGTTTCCAATACATCTGATGAGCAAGAAATCATAGAAAAAATAGATATCGGCGGCATTAGCCTGATTAGAGCTACAGCCAAAAATTATAAAGACACCACTATCATCTGCCGTAAGGATCAATACGCCACTGTAAGTGATATGCTGTCTTCACAGCAGGGCGCACTCAGCATAGAGCAGCGCAGGGCATTGGCAGCGGCAGCATTTGCTACCACCGCCCATTACGATACTACCATCAGGACATATTTTGAGCCATATTCCCCCTTGGCATTTCAGATAAGCCTTCCGCATCAGCAGGTATTGCGCTACGGCGAAAATCCGCATCAGCGTGGCTGGTATTATGGGAATCTTGATGCCGTATTTGACAAACTCAACGGCAAAGAACTGTCGTACAACAACCTTGTGGACATAGATGCAGGCGTACAGCTTATCAAAGAATTTTCTGAGCCTACCTTTGCTGTCCTCAAGCATACCAATCCTTGCGGTGTAGCCACCAGAGAGACTATTGCCGACGCTTGGGATGCGGCACTGGCAGCCGACCCTGTTTCCGCCTTCGGCGGGGTACTTGTAGCCAACAAAAAAATTGATTACGCTACAGCAGAAAAAATAGACTCCTTATTCTTTGAAGTGATTATTGCTCCAGACTACGACGAAGATGCTTTAACATTATTTATAAAGAAAAAAAACAGGATTATCCTTCGCCAAAAGCTACATGATTTTCCGCCAACACAGTATAAGTCTTTGCTAAATGGCGTTTTAGTACAAGATTTTGACAACAAAACGGAGAAATTGACAGACTTTAGCATAGTTACAGAAAAAATTCCTACACAAGATGAATATACAGACCTTATATTTGCAGTAAAGGTAGTTAAACACTTGAAATCGAATACGATAGTACTGGCAAAAGACGGGCAGATGTTGGGCATGGGCTGTGGGCAGACCTCTCGTGTGGATGCACTGCAACAAGCTATTCACAAAGCCACATCTTTTGGGTTTGAGCTAGATGGAGCAGTGATGGCCTCCGATGCATTCTTTCCCTTCCCCGACTGCGTAGAAATAGCCCACAAAGCAGGGATTGTGGCTATTACACAGCCCGGTGGATCGGTAAAGGACAGTCTTTCTATAGACTATTGTAATCAGCATGGATTAGCTATGGTATTCACAGGCGTAAGGCATTTTAAACATTAATTTATAATTCAGGAAGGAAAAATGGGATTTTTAAGTTTCATCAATAAAGAGATAGCCATAGATTTGGGTACGGCAAACACCCTAATTATATATGAAGATAAGGTGGTGGTAGATGAGCCATCTATAGTTGCTGTAGATAAAAAAACAAAAAATGTAATAGCCGTAGGCAAAAAGGCTATGATGATGCATGAAAAAACCCATGCAGAAATAGAAACCATTCGCCCCCTGAGAGATGGCGTAATTGCCGACTTTGCTGCAGCCGAGGCCATGATAAGAGGATTTATCTCTATGATTACCGACAACAATAGATGGTTCAAACCATCGTTAACTATGGTAATATGTGTACCTTCAGGATGTACAGAGGTAGAGAAACGAGCTGTAATGGAATCTGCTGAACGCGCCAATGCACGTGAGCGCTACCTCATCTATGAGCCTATGGCAGCAGCCTTGGGTATAGGCTTGGACATAGAACAGCCTGAGGGAAATATGATTATAGATATAGGTGGCGGCACTACTGAAATTGCCGTTATCGCACTCTCAGGAATAGTTACCGATGAATCTATACGCATTGCTGGCGATGAATTTACTTATGACATCATAGAATATATCAAAAGGCAACACAATATTCTTATAGGAGAGCGCACTGCAGAACAGGTAAAGATACATGTAGGTGCGGCATTGCATGATTTGGACAGTCCCCCTGCTGATTATCCTGTACATGGTCGCGACCTGCTCACGGGTATTCCTAAGCAAATTATAGTATCCTATACAGAAATAGCAGGAGCCTTAGATAAATCCATATCCAAAATTGAGGAGGCAGTGATGAAAGCACTCGAAAGCACGCCCCCAGAACTTGCCTCAGACATATACATGAAAGGGCTATACCTTACTGGCGGAGGTGCTCTACTTAGGGGACTTGACAAGAGACTAAGCATGAAAACTAAGCTTCCTGTACAAGTCGCTGAGGATCCTCTCCGTGCCGTAGTACGGGGTACAGGGTTGGCACTCAAGTACAGAGACAGATTCTCTTTTCTCATGAGCTAGTAATGGGACGATGCGCAACATAGTCCTGCTGTTTTCTAGGTATTATGTACTAATGCTTTTCATCTTTCTAGAGGCATTATCGCTACGTATGATTAGCAACACCCGATCCTATCAACAGGTAAAGACTTTTAATGCTGCTAATGCTATCTCGGGCAAATGGTATTCATTTACTGGGAATATTTATGAATATTTTCATCTAAAATATGAAAATGAGAAGCTAATAGCCGAAAATGCCAAACTTAGAGGTCAGCTAAAAACGGCCTATACTTATGCCCAAGATTCTCTATTACCCCATAGTAGTGATAGTGTGAGTTACCAATACACTCCAGCAAAAATTATTGATAACATGTTCAATAAAAGTACCAACTATTTTACTATCAATAAAGGCAAAAACAATGGTATAGAAAAAGGCATGGGCGTGCTTACAGGTGCCGGTATATTTGGCATTATTACCAACGTATCCGACGACTATAGTCTGGCAATGTCCGTAATCAGCACCAAGTCCATGATAAGTGTAAAACATATACGCACAGGAGCTTTTGGAAACTTAGTGTGGGACGGCATAGACCCTTTTACGCTACAAATAGAAAATATTAGCAAAACAGTAACTATAAATAAAAATGATACTTTCGTTACTACGGGCTTTTCCAGTTTCTTTCCTCCTGATATTCCCGTAGCCGTTGTAAAAAAAGCAAAACAAATTACCACTTCCGGATTTTTAGACATACAAGTTGCTCTTACCAATAATATGGATAAGATTACCCAAGTATATGTAGTCAAACATGAAAAAAAACAAGCATTGGATACCATACGCCAAACCTTACAAAACCTATTAGAATAATGCTCAGTGCAAAAGACATATTAATCATTTTCTTTAGAGGGCTGGGGCTATTCCTATTACAAGTAGGAGTGATGCAGGATTTACACATACATGGCTATGCATATCCTATGGTGCAAGCACTATTTATTTTGCTACTGCCTTACAATACACATCCTGCGCTTCTATTGATAATAGCTTTCGGCTACGGCTATCTCCTAGATATATTTTGTAATGGCAGTGGTATATATGCGGGTAGTCTTGTAGCTACAGCATATTTTAGGAAATATATATTGGTGCTTATTCGCCCTCTCATGGGTTATGCAAAGGACGCTGTCCTCAATCTTCACACACTAGGGTCTATGTGGTTTGCAAAGTATGTCTTCTTATCGCTATTAGTTCACAGCCTTTTTTATTATTTTTTAGATACCCTATCCCTGCATAATTTCTTATTCACGCTACTACGTGCCTTATCAAGCACCCTTTTTTCATTTGTTATTATTTGGATAGTAAATTTACTTTTCATTCCTGCAAAGTTTAAGAGAAGATGATACAAAAAGGCTATAAAACTGGAGGCATCCTACAAGGCTTCCTTCTTATTGTTGCTATAGCTTATATTATAAAACTATTCTTGCTACAAATCATCAGCCCTCAATATAAGGAAGCTGCACGTGATAATGTAGTCAAGAAGCAAACTATATACCCTTCACGAGGATTGATAGTGGACAGAAAAGGAAAAGTCATCGTCTATAACGATGCTGTTTATGACATTCTTGTAAACTACAGCCAGCTCAAGAAGCAAAACGATTTCGACACCATCTTGTTCTGTCAGTTATTGAACACTACTCCCAAATTTGTTCGCAATAAATTGGAAGAAATACGGTGGCGCACGCCCAACAGACCCACACCCTTATTAAAATTAGTAGACCAAGGTAGCTTTGCCAGATTTCAGGAGCATCTTTTTCAATTTCCGGCATTCTCATTTCAAACCCGTATGGTGCGAAGATACCCATATTACGGTGCGGCACACATGCTGGGCTACCTAGCAGAAGTTACCGACAAAGATTTGGAAGAAAGAGGCGACTATTATGAGCAAGGCGACTATGTAGGGAAAACCGGTATCGAATATTTTTACGAAAACTTATTGCGAGGCGAGAAAGGAGAGAGATATCAGGTAATGGATGTTCGTGGCAGACTCCAAGGTTCTTACAAGCAGGGCAAAGAAGATAAGCTTCCTACCGCAGGGGCAGACCTTATCACCACCATAGATGCTGAGCTGCAAAGCTATGGAGAGAAACTCATGCACAACAAATTGGGATCTATCATCGCTATAGAACCCACTACCGGCGAAATATTGGCTTTTGTAAGCAGCCCTGGGTACGACCCCAATTTGCTGGCAGGAAGATATAGAGGTCATAATTTTAGCATCCTCTATCAAGATAAGAATATTCCGCTCATCAATAGACCCATTACGGCTACTTATCCTCCCGGATCTACCTTCAAGATTGCCAGTTCTTTGGTGGTTTTTAATAATAATATCCATAGCCCACAATGGAATTATTTCTGTAGGGGCGGCTATTATATGGGTAGTCATAGAGTGAAATGTCATGGCTCTCATGCCGTACCTGATGTGCAAACGGCAATAAAGTATTCCTGTAATTCTTACTACTGCCAAATTTTTAGAGATATGGTGATGGATTCTACAATTGGAAATCCTGAAAAAGGCTATAAGCTATGGCGTGATGGGATAATGAAATTTGGATTCGGAAAGAAAACAGGGATAGACCTTAAAGGTGAGAAGTCTGGAAATATCCCCTCAGTAGAATATTATAATAAAATTCATGGTAAAAATAAATGGGTGGCAAATAATATCATATCTGTAGCTATAGGACAAGGGGAGGTCTTGGCTACGCCTTTACAGATGGCCAACGAAATTACGGCTATAGCGAACAGAGGCTATTATATTACACCACACCTAGTGCGCTATTATACCAAAGACAAAAAAAACTACTTTTATAAATATAAAAAAGAAGACCTCGGAATTACAGACTCCTTATTTGAAAGCACCATAGATGGTCTAGCCAAAGTGGTAGAATCTGGGACAGGAAAAAGCGTGCGTACAGATATGTTTGTCATGTGTGGCAAGACAGGTACTGCGCAGAATCCTCACGGCAAAGACCACTCCATGTTTGTGGCCTTTGCGCCACGAGATAAGCCCAAAATAGCTATCGCAGTAGTAGTAGAGAATTCTGGCTTTGGCGCCACCTATGCCGCTCCAATTACCTCCCTAATGATAGAAAAATACTTGAATGACACCATCTCCGATGATAGAAAGCGTATAGCTATGCAGGAAAGAATGTACAAAGCAAACCTTTTAAAATGGAAACCCGAAGTAGATACATCAGCAAAGGTGCCGACGGCACAGTAGTCATCGTCTATATCATTCTCGTGATATTTGGCTGGATGAATATCTTCGCCACGGAATACAACGGCACTTGGGATATCTTCAATCTAAGTGAAAATTATGGCAAACAGCTACTGTGGATAGGTGTATCTTCATTATTATTTCTTACTGTAATGGGCTTCAAAAAAGGGTTGATACGTTATATGTCCATACCTATGTATGTAATGATAACCTTACTATTAATATCTGTGTTTATCATTGGTTCTGCAACAAAAGGAGATAAAAATTGGATAGATTTAGGATTTTTCAAATTACAACCATCAGAGTTTAGCAAGTTTGCTACAGCAATGGCATTGGCAGCCTATTTAGATATGCCGGGGGTAAAATTTTCCAATCTTAAAAATCGGTGGCAGGCAATAGCCATAGTAGGCATTCCACTACTACTTATTCTCGCTCAGGGCGATGCTGGCACTTGTCTGGTATTTTTGGGTTTCGCTTTTGTTTTCAACAAAGAAGGACTACCTGACGGACTATTATATTTAGGATTTTTCTTCATCTTCATCTCAATATTATCCTTGGCAGTTTCTCCTGTTTATATTATTGTAGGTCTATTGCTGGCTGCAATTAGCTTAATATATATGTATTATGTGAGCCCTAGAGATAAGAGCCTCATCCGCCTATTATGGCTCATTCTTTTCCTGAGCATGTTGTATAGCCTTGCAGTAAATACCGTATTCAACAAAGTGCTGGAGCCACATCAGAAAGACAGAATAAATGTGATACTGGGTAAAGTTACAGACCCTGACGGCGTAGCCTACAATCTCAACCAGTCTAAAATTGCCATAGGCTCCGGAGGATTCTTTGGCAAAGGCTTCTTGCAAGGCACCCAGACACGCTATAATTATGTGCCAGAAATGAGTACAGATTTCATCTTCAGTGCCGTAGGCGAAGAGTGGGGATTTATAGGGTCAGCAGGAGTGGTTCTATTGTTTACTATTCTAATAGCTAAACTTTTACAAATGGCAGAAAGACAACGTTCTGCTTTTAGCCGAGTATATATTATGTCTATAGCCTCTATATTTTTTATGCATTTTATGATTAATATAGGTATGACCATTGGTTTATTGCCCGTTATAGGTATCCCACTACCCTTTATGAGCTATGGAGGATCTTCTCTGATGTCATTTTCTTTTATGCTTGCTACGGCTATAAAGTTAGACAGTGAGCGGATGATGTCACTGAATTGATTTTTGACAAAAAATACTTTCCTGATAATTTTATATATCTTCGATAAGATATTTTTAAAAATAACTGTATAATCTATGAAAAAGATATTTCATGTATTACTAATCCTTCCATTATTAATATCTTGCAAAAAAGAAACTTATACCCTAGACTATACTAATATCCCCGTCTATTACGGCCCAGAAGATATTCTATTGGACTATAGCTTGTCGGATGTGCGATTATTAGCATCCTGTGCGGCGCGCAGAAGTCAATATGGAGATAGTGGAGAAATTATAGAAATAAATCTGCAAGACAATTCCTATAATAGGCTGACAAGGACTGGAGAACCCGTAGGATTTTCTTTGCATCCACATGGATTTGACATTGTTACCCTATCTGGAGTAACCTACTTATATGTCATTACACATCGCCCCTTCAATGATACCGGCAATGCTATAATTCGATACAAAATAGACAACCATGCGTTGAAATACGACCGAATATATTTTCATGGGCTGATAAAGTCTCCTAATGCTATAGCCGTACTCCCAAATGGGGGGTTTTATTTTTCTAATGATGGTAACGAAAGTCTGCTAAATATTTTAATAAAGCCCACAAACGGCTCCTTGATATATAGTGATGAAGATGGTAATATGAAAGTCGTAGATGAGGGGCTGCGCTATGCTAATGGTGTAGCCGTTCGCGACAAAAAAGTGTTTCTAGCTACCGTATTGGGCGATGCAGTTTACTCTTATGACAGAGATGAAAATTTTATGTTGACCAACAAGAGAAAACTATGTAGTGGCTATGGGTGGGACAATTTCAGATGGAAGGAGGATAAACTTATTGCTGCACGCCATACAGACATCCCAAAATTCTTGCTCTATTATACCGATGATTCCAACTTTTCTCCTTTCGAAATTGTAGAGATTGACACGGCTACGGGGAATCAAAAGATTATGCTAAAAGACGAGGGAAGTACTATCAGCGGCGTATCCACGGCACTGGTGTGGGAGGAAAAAATTTACTGTGGTCAAATCTTTGAACCCTTTATCGTTTCTTTCAACAAAAATTATGGAAATTAGCCAACTACCGCCACAATCGCTTATATACAATATCTAACGCTCTGATTTTGAACCACGCATTCAAAGAAAACCATACCACAAAATATAAAATAGAAATTATCGAAACCAACATTATCACAAAATAGTAATCTGGGTAGCGGATATTCATAAATCCTACAATACCCACCAGCAAGGCTGCCCATCTAAAATATTCTGCAACACGAGCCCAAGGCTTTTGCTCCAGTATTGCGCCACACAATACCATCGAAAGCATCAGCCACGCGAAACTGTATATTTTATAAAAAAATCCTAACTCATCGTAATAATACATATATGTCATTAATCCTATAATGATAAGCGCAAATTGTGCTAGTACATACATATTAAGACCCTTACTGGCTTGCGCATCATACTTGTGATAATTTGCTGCCACCACTTCAGGAACAGGCTTCTGTCCTCCGAGATATTTTGGCTGCCATCCCGGCCTAGCAAACCAAATATAAATTCGTTCATACCATTTCTTACAGTGCATGGCTTGCGCCGATAACTCGACATAGTAATGGACATTTGCCCATGCAGGATTCCAGCTATTAAGTTGTGTAGTGATGCCATAAGTGGGTCTTTCTTCCTCCTCCTTGTAACTTCCAAAAATCCTGTCCCAAATGATAAGCATACCTCCATGATTTTTGTCTATATATTTAGGATTTACGGCATGGTGTACCCTGTGATGTGCGGGTGTGTTGAAGACAAACTCAAACCACTTTGGCATCTTACCTATGGCTTCTGTATGTATCCAAAATTGATAAAAAGAATTGATAGTGGCTGCAATGCCAAAAACTTCTATCGGTATCCCCAAGATAGGTATAGGCAGGAATACAATGATAGCCAACAGGGTATGTATCCAAGATTGACGTAGGGCTACACTCAAATTATAGTATTCACTTTGGTGATGTACCGAATGTGCTCCCCAAAAAAGATTTACAGTATGACCCCATCTATGCGCCCAATAGAAGCAAAAATCATATAGCACTAATGCCAATATATAAGACCACCACCTTGCCGGGATTTGCAATATAGCCATTTGTCCATATAGAGATTGGTAGATTAAAAGAATTATCATCCCTATAAATGACTTTGTAAGCAAATGACCCACTCCAATATTCAAATTTGTAATGGTATCATTCAGTTTGTAAGATTCTTTGTGTGTTTTTCTAATAATTAAATATTCTATTAATACGAAAAATAAAAACAGGGGTACTGCATAGAAAGTAATTCTATATTCTGAAGACATAAAAAATTTTGTAATAAATTTAATATCAACCTATTATATTATACTGCTTTGTAATTAAGTTTAGGATAATTTTAACTAATAAGGACTACTTATAGAACTACTTTTGGATATTTAGTATTGTTAATATAAATTATAATTGTGGAAAACACTTTTCACCATATCTTTGTCCCTTATGCACAAACAATACATTCATAAAGAAGGTTGGAAAATTATTCTCGCCACTTTTGTGGCATTGTTAGCCATAAACATACTTTTTGCTTATACCCATTTTCTGCCTTTATGGTTAGATAAGATATTTTTAGCTTGGAGTATCTTTGTTTTTGGATTTACCGTTTATTTCTTTAGGAATCCTAAGCGTACTATCCTTACCGATGATGACAAAGTAATATGTCCTGCCGATGGCAAAATCGTAGTTATCGAAGAAGTAGATGTAGATGAATATTTTGCTGACCGTCGCTTACAGGTATCCATATTTATGTCTCCTACCAATGTACATGTGAATCGCACTCCTATCAGTGGCGAAGTAAAATATAGTGCCTATCACCCTGGGAAATATTTGGTGGCATGGCATCCTAAGTCTTCAGAACTCAATGAGCGCACATCTATTGTGATAGATAATGGCTCTATGGATGTGATGATGCGCCAGATTGCGGGCAAATTGGCTCGTCGCATCGTAAACTATCTAGAAGAAGGCGAAGAAGTGGAGCAAGGCGAACAATTTGGATTTATAAAATTTGGCTCACGTGTGGACTTATTTTTACCTTTGAATACTAAAATAAATGTCCAACTAGGACAAAAAGTAAAAGGTGGTGTCACAATAATAGGAGAATTGGTAGAACCCAAATAATCTTTATCTATAAAGCAGATAGCAATATCTCACAAGCCTCGGCTATTTGCTCTTCACTTATGGTAAGAGGAGGTGCTATTCGCACACAATGTGGTGCGAACAAAAACCAATCTGAAACTAGTCCTCTTTCCAAACAACGATGAATGACGGATTGTACTTTTTCCTTTGAGCATAAATGCATAGCCAGCAACAACCCTTTTCCAGAAATTTTTACTATTTCATCATGTACAAGAAGCTGTCTAAATAACTCCTCTTTTTGTCTTACCTGCAGTATAAGCGTATCGTTTTTCAAGATGGACAGGGACGCCAATGCTGCGGCACAACTTACAGGATGCCCACCAAAAGTGGTAATATGTCCCAATACAGGCTGATGTGTAAGTACCTGCATGATTTCTTTTCGAGATACAAATGCACCTAGCGGCATACCTCCACCAAAAGCTTTTGCCAACAGCAAAATATCGGGCATAAGCCCATATTGCTCGAAGGCAAACATAGATCCCAGCCTACCACAGCCCGTCTGAATTTCATCTACCACTAGCAGGGTGTCCGTCTGCTTGCATCGTTCTTGTAGTGCATCACAGTAAGACGCGCTAAGTACGGTAGCACCAGACTCCGCTTGTAGTGGCTCTAGAAACACGGCAGCAGTGCGTTCGCTTATTTGTGCTACATCTTCCATGACATTATATCTAATATGTCTGATATCCGGCAATAAAGGTCTGAAAGCATTTTTGAAGTATTCGTCCCCCAAGAGACTCAATGCACCTTGTGTGCTGCCGTGATATGAATGATGGAACGCTATAATCTCTGTTCTGCCGGTGTATCTCTTGGCAAGTTTCATAGCACCTTCAGTAGCTTCTGCACCGGAATTCGTAAAATATACATTGTCCAAAGATGCCGGCAACAGGGAACATAGCATATCTGCAAGTGCAGTCTGTGGAGACAGAATATATTCTCCATACACTAAGGTATGCATATACTTGGCCGCCTGACTTTGTACTGCTGCTACAATTGCAGGGTGATTGTGTCCAAGGCTGCTTACCGATATCCCCGAAATGAGGTCTATATATTTTTTGCCGTCAGCCGTATAAAGATATATTCCCTCGCCACCCACAATCTCCAAGGATAATGGGGAGGGTGAAGTCTGAGCAATATGCTGCAAAAATATCTGTCGCTGCGACGCCATTCCACAAAATTACGTCTTTAATTATGGAAATTTTTCATGCCCCTCAAAATATGAATAAGTACTCATAAAATTATACTTAGCTTTACACGGTCATGTCAAAATTGGGATATATAAAGCCATTGGATGCTATCAGAGGCATTGGATGCTCCATAGTAGTCATGTTTCACTGGCCTTTTCCTACATTTAATTCTCCTGCAGGATGGGAATGGCTTCAGTACTTTTTTGTCATGTCAGGATTCTTAATTACTCGCATCCTCATTAATGAGAAGGCCAAATATCCTGTAAGAACTTTCTTAAAGAGATTTTATACCAAAAGAGCCTACCGCATATTTCCTGTATATTTTGCCTTCATCCTCTTTTGGGGGGTGGTATATTTTATTGTAAAAAACAATCCTTATTGGGCTAGGGAATTCGGGGAGGTGAAGCGAAACTTCTGGTATCTGATTACTTATACTTATAATTTTATGCCTTATGTAGAACAATTACGGGGTGGCAACACGCTGAGTACTCCGATATTCGGGCATACGTGGTCTCTATCTGTAGAAGAGCAATTTTACTTAGTATTTCCTTTTTTTGTATATTTTTTGTCTGTAAAAAATTTACGCAGAGTAATTTTATTTATCATTATAGTTATGCCTTTGGCAAGAATATGGGGTTATCACCATCTTATGAGTATAAATCCTGACAAGGCTTGGGTCTCTATGAATCTTTACCACCTTACGCCTTTGCAATTGGACAGCTTAGGCTTTGGTGTATTACTAGGCACTGCAGATTTGCAGAAGCAAAAACGTGCCGACAGATGGACTCTGCTGCTCTTGGGGATGTTGGTGCTAAACTATGCGGTTCAGCTATATATCGCAAGCATGTCGGGTTTGCGTTTTCGAGATATTACCGGAGGCGGGCATATTGAACAATGGATAATTTATAATCAGCAATATATCTACCTCTTCACGCTGGTAAATGTTTTGAGTTATTTCTCTGTAATGGCTTTTATCAAAGGGCAGTACTATAAGCCTATATTCGAAAATAAAGTATTCTGTTATTTAGGCAAAATTTCTTATGGTCTATATATCTATCACCTTCCTCTAGTAGGTGTGATGTATCTACTGCTCAAAAAGTTCAAATTAGTAGGCTTGGTATCTTCAAATATTTGGCTAGAATTACTAGCGTTAATTATCTATTGGACTATCCTATTATTAGTAACCCATTGCAGCTTCCAATATTTTGAAAGTTATTTTCTAAGATTAAAAGAAAAGATGGATGCCAAGGCAAAAGTAAAAACACAAAACACACCAACACAATCGTAAGGAGGTATGAAGGCTCAGGACTTCTGGATAAAAAAAATCTATCTTATTATGCTGCTATGCTGCGTAGGCTTTGGTGCATATCAGGTGTACCATTATATAGATGTGCAATTGGCTGATGACACACATTATCTACGTTTGGGATTGCAGCTTCCAAGAATATTTTTACCTGGATATGGCCCATTATATTCCTTGTTTTTTCGCTGCGTTTTTTGGTTGACAAAATCCAAATGGGAAACCTACTTTCTGGCTTACTCATTTCTTATCATGCTGCCTACTATTGCTTTGTACTATTTTCTACAAAGTAAGAAACTAGATGCGTGGTTATGTTTTCTTGTGGCCTTATTTTTCTTTATTTCACCCTATAATTTATTCTTTGACAATTGGTCTAAAATTGGGCATTTTTCGGTTGCAATTATCTTTATGGGCTTAATTATATACGAAAGATACAAAGGAAATATTGAGAAACAATTACTTATTCTGTGTGCCATATCCTTCGTATTAGGTTATGTACGCCCAGAGTTTCACCTAAGCTGTATACTATATGTATGTATATACTTTCTATATCTTTTTATTCAGAAGAAGTATAGGATATTTATATTAAGAGGGGGCTTACTGATGCCTTTTTTGGTCTTGTATTATCTTTTACTTAGTCCTTTAAGAGGGGGCAGAAGTATTATAGCATTTGCACAGCAATTTGTAGCTAACAAATGTATTTATGAAGATACCCCTATCACAGATGCCGTAGATTATATGTCTGTTTTTTATTCCTACTTTGGAGAAGTAAAAAAAATCAGTCAGGCGCTTGCTGCAAATCCTCACGAATTTTTAATGCATATTAGATTAAATATTGTCGAATTTGTCACCCAATGTTTTACACTTCTATCGGGATGGTTATTGGCAGAAAAATTATGGATGCCAACTTCCTCTATCCTGATAGTAGCCGGAATTGTATTATTCTTACTTTGTATATTTCTATTGATTAAAGATTTTTTGGCAAAAAAGGACAAACTACAATCATTATATGGATTCCTGCCTTTGGTACTCTTTATGCCCACCCTTATAGCCTGTATAGTGATGAGACCGAATCCTCACTATCTTATCGTTTTTTTACCTCTATTCTTATATCTGCTATTGCCTTTACTTCGCCTGATACAGCTCCCCAAATTAATGGAATCTACAATAGCCGGCATATCCTGTTTCAGTATTTTTTTCTTATGGAATATACAAAACTACCCGTTGGGGAATCCGTGGCATATAGAGACATCTCGTTGTATTCCCACGCCAAATAAGATAGCCTATTATAAACTTCTAAAATATCAGGAAAGAGAAAATTTATGCTTGCTAGATGTGGAAGGCGGTATCAATTTTTACTTAAATAAATCTTGGAAATGGTCAAATCCTTTTGCCAAAAACTTTAGTCCTGAATTTACCAGATATATCAAAGAAGAAAAAGTGGATATCATATATTGTTCGGAAGCTATGTGCCGTATTCGGCAATACCGAGAGGATAGCACATTCCAAAATTTCAGAACAAATCCCGAGCAGTATGGCTATAAATATATTCCTCTATCCATTGATACTTGTTTGGAAGCA
Organism: Chitinophagales bacterium; assembly: GCA_044227665.1. Lineage (GTDB taxonomy): Bacteria > Bacteroidota > Bacteroidia > Chitinophagales > JADIYW01 > JBGAWK01. The sequence goes on along the minus strand of JBGAWK010000005.1, from coordinate 47,330 downwards.
AAGAATTTTGTTATTTATATCCGAAGTCTTTAGTCACAAGTTAGGGATGATTTTTTTCAAACCAAGCCTTAACTATCTCTACTGTTTGTGTCGCTGAAGTACCATCACCATAGGGGTTGACTGCTTTTGCCATACTTTCATAGGCTAAATTATCACTAAGTAAACGATGTGCATTACTGAAAATATATTCCCTATCTGTACCTACTAAAATCGCGGTACCTGCATCTATACCTTCTTGTCGTTCCGTTACTTCGCGCAGCACCAATATTGGCTTGCCTAATGAAGGTCCTTCCTCCTGAATTCCTCCACTGTCGGTGAGGATAAGATAGCTCTTATGCATCAACCAAAGTAAATAAGGATATTCCAAAGGCGTAATGAGTTTTATTCTAGGATGTAACAGAAGGGTGTGTGCTACTTCTTTGATATTGGGATTGAGGTGAACTGGATATATTATTTGTACATCTGTATGTGCTTCTACAATATCTAGCAATGCCTGACAAATATCTCTAAAGGGTGCACCAAAATTCTCCCTGCGATGGCAGGTGACCAAGATGATTTTTTTACTAAAATCTATATTTTCAAAGAAGTCCTTATAGGGCTTTTCATTGTCTTTGAGCATGTCCAAACCCAAAAACAAAGCATCAATGACGGTATTCCCTGTGATATAGATATCTTCTGTAATCCCCTCTTTCCACAAATTGTCGGCAGCAGTAGGTGTAGGCGCAAGATGAATATCTGCAAGCCTGCTAGTCAAAAGCCTATTCATTTCTTCTGGAAATGGGCTATATTTATTGTGACTACGCAATCCCGCCTCCACATGCGCAATTTTTATTTTTTTGTAAAAAGCGGCAAGAGCGCCTGCAAATACTGTGGTAGTATCGCCCTGCACGAAAACCATGTCTGGCTTAGCATCATCATAGATTTCTTGAATTTGCATCAACACATCTGCCGTGATATGGAAGAGCGTCTGATTAGGGCGCATGAGGTTGAGGTCGTAGTCGGGAGTTATAGAAAAGAACTCCAACACCTGATCTAGCATCTCACGATGTTGCGCAGTCACGGCAATTTTTACTTCAAAAGCGTCATCCTGACGAAAAGCTTTTATGAGTGATGCCATCTTGATGGCTTCGGGGCGAGTGCCAAAAACAAATAGTATAGTTTTCATCGTTCTGTACAAAACTACACTAAAAGCAGAGATAACGTAGTGCTTACTTTTCTTCTTATGTGTATTAGTACTTTCTGGATTGTATAATCAATTGCAAAGATTGTTTTATTGTTTTAGCCAACTGCATTTTGCTGTCACTCAGCTTGAAGTCATAGCGCAGTATCATAGGCAATTCATGTACTACAGGATTGAATTTGTGCAATTTAATCAAAATTTCTGCCATACACCCAAATCCTTGTTGTTCTATAAACTTATCGCCATAGTGCTGTAGTGCCTCTTTTATTAGGGATGCGCGATAGGCTCTATAGCCACAGGTATAATCTTTTACCCCTCTTATGCCTATAAATATGCGATAGAGTATGCCGGCACCAGCACTTAGAAATTCTCTGAAGCGACTCAACCCCAATATTCTAGCACCTCTTTGATAGCGAGAGGCTATAACTATATCTGAGCCTTCGTTAATCTGCTGTATCATGCGCACCATAAGCCCTGGCTGGTGACTGTCGTCTGCATCCATGGCAATGATGATATCATTGTCGTCTAATAATTCTGCGCCCATAGTAAGGCCCACACGCATACCATTAGCAAGCCCCCTATTGGGGATGACATCATGAACTTTTACTTCCAATGTCTCTCCCTTAAAATCCTTAGCTAACTCAGAAGTATTATCTGTACTCCCATCATTGATTACCATTACTTCTATATTCATTCCCGTATTGGTATTTACCCTATCTATGCGCTTCAACAGACTAGGGAGCGTGGCAGCCTCGTTGTATGCTGGCAGCATCAAAAATATTCTTTGTTTCAACAGATAAAATTTGAAGTAATATTAATAGTTTTGGAAAGTAAACCGCATCTAAAATATTAACAATATGTCTAAACCAAAGACAATCAAGCCCTCGGGAAAATCTGTAGCTCCTGCAACACCGAAAAATATATCCTCCTCACCCCGAGAAGATGTGCTGCAAAGCATACTCCACACCTTAGATAAATATGGGTTATATCTTATTTTGGGACTAAGTATTGTAGTATTTATTTTTCGAATGCAGCGACTGGGTTTTTTGAGCCTATGGGTAGATGAGTTTGTACATTGTAATGATGCCCTTCATGCCGTACAAGGTAAGCCCTATCTTCAGGAAGACAAGATGGGGTACTTGCTTACTTTCAGTATTATACCCTTTTTTAAGCTTTTTGGTATTAGTGGTGCTATAGCCCGAATTCCCAGCGTTATCTACGGTGTAGCCACTATACCTTTAATATACTATTTGGCAAAGAGGCTTTTCAATAGCTATGTAGGTATATTTTCATCGTTACTATTTTCTGTAAGTCTTTATGCCACATTCTGGGGCCGCATAGCTAGAAATTATGCCATTTTTGGATTTTTCAATGTGCTATTGATAATTCTTTTTGTATGGGCATTTTTTCCAAAAAAAACAGATCCCTTGCAGCGTCTTAATCCATCGTGGTCGCAACAATGGGGCTTTAGCCTTGTACCGTTGATATTGCTGCCTATAGGTCTATTTTTGGATTTGAGCGCCCACCCTCTTGCCTTTATTATGGCATTTCCCATGATCACGCTGATATTTATGAATGGTCTATTAACAGCTTTTATGCGAAAAGAACATAAATTTAAGCAAATACATGTCTTCCTCGGTGGGATAGGTATGGCTATCATGTTTTTGATGCTCACGCCCCAAGGTAAGCCCTTGCTTCAAAGTATTTTACTCAAATTTGTAGTGGCAGCGAATACGGATTGGGTATTGCCAAACTGGGATCTTATAAAAGAAAAATACAATGGGGAGGAGAAAAATTTTGTCAGAGATTTTTATACCAAGGTTTTTTCTACGGATATGCCTAAATATTATCTGCTAGGTATGTACGGTGCTTTGTTACCACTCTTGCGCAAACAATTTTCTACAGCCATCATATTGCTATCCTTTTGGATACCCTTTTTGGTTATGAGCTACATCTATAGAGAGCCTAATCTACCACGTTATATGTATTATATCTACCCTTTTGTATTAATAAGTATAGCCATATTTTTTTACGAAGTACTATATTGGATACAAAAATTTATTCCTGTAAATAAATCCGTAATGGCTGTTGCAATGGCTTTACCGATGCTCTATCTATATGTGCCAGCACAAAAAAGCGTTGCTTTGGTGAACACAAAAAAGCAGGGACAGGTTGTACCTCAAGAGCTATCTGTATGGTATTTTACCTCATGGAATGAGGCTTTGGAACAGGTGGCAAAAAAAATAAAAAAGGAAGATATCGTTCTCACCACCGGACCTTGGGCTACCACCTTCTACCTGCAAAGGGACAACAATCTATGGTGGAGACAGCAATCTTACGATAAAGCCTCTAGGCAATGGATACCGTTCTCTCCACCTCAGCGCGATGCCAAAGGCAATGGCGCAACCAATTATGAAGACTTGGTAAAGACTTTTAACACCAACCAAAGAGGGTGGCTAATTTCTGACTACTACCTATATAATGTTACCACAGATCCTAAATGCCGGGATTTTGTATTCAAAAATATGCATCATCACTTCAATAGTTCTGCGGATGGCTCTGTTGATTTCTTCAGTTGGGATAAAGACAATCCACAAGCTACACAAAACTTTGTCATGGTGTTGGGGAAAAACGACAACCAAATGGCAGGCAGTCCACTGAATTTTAGCCTAGGTGCGATTCCTCCTCAAGGAATAAATCTTCTCATTACGGCAGAAGGCATAGATAATGATCAAGAAGTTATCGCTGTAATCAATAGCAAACACAGCATATATTTGCCAAAAAATAATGCAGAACAACGTGGTGACGTCTCATTGCCTATTAGTGCTGAGTGGCTGTCTCCAGGGCAGAACACTATACAATTTGGCTATAATCCCGACTCACCTATTGCTTCGGAAGCACAACGTGGTGCGGCAGTTTATGACTTGAAATTTTGAGTATAGCTAACTAAAAAACGCTGTATCAAGTTTTCTATCTTTGTATTATCCTCTTCCGTTTTGTACACTATCAAGGCATAGCATTTCAGCCTGAAATATTCATTAAAGGCAGCCTGAAAATTTAGCCCCGACTGTTGTAAAAAATCGGGGTCGCTCAAGTGCAAAAAGAAGAGCTTGTCTGTACTCATGAGAAACTCTGTGTTTACATCCCTAAATACGCCGCTAGCTTTGCCTTCATCATAAACCATAGCTATCAGCTGACTACAATACATAATGAATTGCTCTATCTTGTCCCATACTTTGGGGGTAGTAGTTTTTATATCTGACAAAAAAGAGGTGCTGAGACCTTGTGTACTTTGAAAAAATATCCCTATAGCCGTAAAATACTTTTCTATGACATCCATGTCCTTATTATTTAATACCTTTTCTATATTCAATATATCTTGCAATACATAATCTACAATGGCGGCTATTAAATCATCTTTGGATGGAAACTGCTGATAAAATGTTGCTTTACTGATACTTGCGATTTTTGCTAACTCATCTATTGTATAAAATTTTATGCCGTTCATGAGTACGAAAGGCAATACTTTTTCTACAATACGTGTCTGTTTTTTTACATCTTGGCTGCGCGCCTTATCTAAAGATTTTCTACCCATGCAATGTTAAATTTTTCGACGAAAGTAAACTATTATGTATTTTTTAGTTTAGTAATGAAATTATTTATTAATTTTGATATAAATATAATAGGTATGAAAAGAAAATTAGTGTATCTAGTGCCTGTAATCATATTACCTACGGTAATATTGATTTCCTTTTTAGGAAGTGGTTGGTGGACATACTTTACCTTGCTTTTTGCTTTCGGATTTATTCCTACGGTGGAATTATTTTCGAAAGGAACTACAGTAAATCTTACTAAAGAACAAGAGGCCTTAGAGAGAAAAGACCCTTATTATGATATTTTACTATATCTATTTGTTCCGTTTTTGTATGTATTCTTATTTTGGTATTGTTACAAGATGGCAGTGCAACCGCTTAGTTTATTAGAAGCAGTAGGCATCACGACCGCTATGGGCATAGGATGTGGTGTAGTAGGCATTAACTTAGGTCATGAACTAGGACATCGCTCAAAACCTTATGAGCAATCAATGTCAAAGGCACTATTACTTACCTCTTTGTATATGCACTTTTTTATAGAACATAATAGGGGGCATCACAAGAATATTGCTACACGTCACGATCCAGCAACGTCACGGCTCAACGAACCTATATATACATACTATTTCAGGACAATAAGCGGAAGTTGGCTGTCGGCTTGGCATTTGGAGCATCATCGCCTACGAAAATCAGGGAAGTCAATCTTGTCTTGGGAGAATGAGATGATAAGGTTTACGGTGATTCAAACGCTATTTTGTATTTTTATTTTCGGGGTGTTTTCCTATGTCGGTGGCAGCTATTGGGCTGGGATGAAAGCATTATCAGGGTTTTGTATCAGTGCGCTTATAGGTGCTCTTCTATTAGAAACCGTGAATTACATAGAACATTATGGTCTTGAGCGTGTAGAGATTTCTCCTGACAGATTTGAGAAAGTGCAGCCTCATCATTCTTGGAATTCTAATCACGAGATGGGAAGAATATTCTTATTTGAACTTACCCGACATAGCGACCACCATTACAATTCTGGAAGAAAATATCAGATTTTGAGACATTTTGGCAATGCACCACAGATGCCCACAGGATATCCTGCGATGATGGTGCTTTCCTTGTTTCCGCCTCTATGGTTTAATATTATGAATCCACTTGTAGAAAAATATAGAAAATCTATAGCTGATAGTAATGACAGCACCTACCCCGGCATAGAAGAAATATCACTAGCCTGAGCAACTTCATCCGGTGGCGGAGGGGGATAGTAGTAGTTGAAATAATCCATCATAAACTGATTAAAACTCTCCTTATAAGGCAGGAAGGTCATCTGCACGGGTACGGCATAAATAGAGATACCTTCATCGCCAAAGTCATTCAGATATTCACTCAGTCTTACTGCATCTTTTTCGGTAGTAATGATATATTTCTTCTCTAAAGGAATAGAGCGGCAATATTTAATCAGATGTGAGATTTCCGCTTTGCTAAATTTATGATGATCGGGGTATCGCTGCCAATACAAGTGTTCTGTAAATTTTTGTAGCTGCCGCACTAGGGGCAAAGGTTCGGCAATACCTGTTACTAACAATACTGCCGTCTCCTTGTCAATCAATAGTTTTTGTTGCGACATTTGAATATTATACGGATAGCCGTATTGTAAAGAGGAAAAAAATATTTTTTGCGAAGCTAAAGGATTTATCTTACTGGCGATATTATCCATTTCTATTCTTCGCAACACTTTGGGACATTTGTTGACAATAATAATATTAGCTCTTTCGGCTCCGGTCTTAGCTTCCCGCAAGTTGCCCATAGGCAAGATATGGTCTTCCCAGTATGGCGCAGCATAATTGGTTAGCAATATAGAAATATGAGGCTTTACAGATCTATGTTGAAAAGCATCATCTAATAGGATACTCTTCAAAAAAGGAAACTGGCCATACATCGCAGGTATGCCTAAGATTCGCTGCTCGTGTACTGCTATAGGTACAAAAGGATATTTCAAAGAGAGCAATTTAGGTTCATCGCCCACCTCATAATAGCTGCTCTGGGGGTGAACACTTCTATAGCCAGTTGTATTTCTACCATAACCCCTGCTTAATACGCCTACGGCAAAATGTTGTGAAAGTAAGTCAATAAGATATGAGGCAAGTATTGTCTTGCCACTACCCCCAGTATTTAGATTGCCAACACTTATGATAGGCACATCAAAAGTGGCAGAGCCAAAGAATCCAGTGTCATACAAATAATTTCTCAGCCGCACTATGCCTCCATAAGCGAGAGATAAGGGCCAAAGCAAATAGTTGAATACTGACATTATCCAAAGATATGTTTTTAGACAATAATTACCGCCACTAGGGCTATTGTCTGTTATAGCCTAAAATATTAAGCATACTTTCCGGAGACTGTTCTTCTGAGAACAAATCATATCTGAGTTTTCCAGACTCATCTTTGTCTATAACGAGTAGCTTCGGTGAGGGGATGAGGCAATGCTTGATACCGCCATAACCACTCAATGAATCCTGATATGCGCCTGTATGGAAAAATCCTAAATATAATTTTTGGTCTCCAATTATCTTAGGCATATAGACCTGATTTATATGGACTTCAGAATTGTAATAGTCGCTCACGTCACAACTCAGACCCCCTATTATCGTGCGTTGGTACACCTGATTCCAGTTGTTGATGGGCAATAAAATAAATCGCTGATTCATGCCCCAAACGTCTGGCACAGTGGTCATCAGCGATCCATTAATCATATACCATAGCTCTGAATCATTCTGTTTCTTCTGACCTATCACCTCAAATATCGTGGCACCACTCTCGCCTACCGTATAGTTGCCAAATTCTGTATATATATTGGGGTGTTCTATTTCAGCCTCATTGCAGTAATTTTTAATCTTATTGACTATCTCTTCAATAAGGTAGGAATAATCAAACTTAGAACCCAAGGAATATCGTATAGGCATACCTCCACCTATATTCAGGCTACTTAGTTCGGGGCATACCTTCTTCAGTTCTACATACATACTCAGGCACTTATTGAGTTCGCTCCAATAATATGCACTATCCTTGATGCCAGAATCTATAAAGAAATGCAACATCTTGAGTTTATACTTAGGATTTAATTTTATTTTTTCTATATAAAAAGGTATTAAATCCTTCTGCCTCACCCCTAGCCTAGAGGTGTAAAATTGATAATCTGGAGACTCTTCTGCCGCCATGCGGACGCCTATATTTAATTCTCCTTGGAATTCTTCATACGCCTCTAGTTCTTCCATATTATCTAAAACTGGAGTTACATTGGCAAAGCCTTCATTAATAAGTGCCAAAATATTATCGGTATAGCCTTTTGGCTTAAAGCCATTACAGATAATCCTAAGCTTTTTATCAATCTTATTTTTATTGTATAACGAGCGTATTAATTCAATATCGTAAGACGACGATGTCTCTAAGTGTGCATTATTTTTAAGTACTTCATATAGTACATGTGAGAAATGCGAGCTTTTAGTACAATAGCAATAATAATAATGACCATTATATCCTAAGCTTTCAAAGGCCTCTTGAAACCACCTTTTTGCTTTATTGATATTTTCACCAATTTTAGGCAAATATGAAATCTTTAATGGCGTACCATACGTCTCAATAATATGCTTCAAGTTGACTTTGTTAAATCGCAGCCAATCTTCTTCTATGTCAAAACCATCCTGGGGAAAGTAGTAGGTCTGCTCTATCAAATCTATATATCTGTCTCTCATTATGGAAAAGATAACCTTTAGTAACCCACAAAATTAATATTTTTGCTACCTATATTGTAAAAAAATACTGTTGCGATGCACATTACATCAATTTTGGCTTTAGAAGTGAAGAAATTCATATTCCAACTATTTAATAATGAAATAGATACAAGAATTTTGGTGTTTAACCACACGCCCAAAGACTTTGAAGGCGATTATACCTTAGTTGTATTTCCTCTGGTAAAAATCAGCAAAAAAGACCCCATAACTACGGCAACCATGCTGGGTCAGGCATTGAAGGATGGTAGCAATTATATAGCTAGTTTCAACGTAGTAAAAGGATTCCTTAATCTGAGCATCATCAACTCGTATTGGATTCAATACTTAGCGGACACCTATAGTCACAGTCCTGACGGCAGCAAGACCCACAACCAAAAGATTCTTATAGAATATTCATCGCCAAACACTAATAAACCTATACACCTAGGTCATGTGAGAAACAATGTACTAGGCATAGCATTGAAGGGATTACTATCATCGGCAGGGTACGATGTGAAGACTTGCAATCTAATTAATGACAGAGGAATACATATATGTAAATCTATGCTGGCATGGCAAAAAATTGGCAATGGGGAGACACCACAATCCTCAGGCATCAAAGGTGACCACTTGGTAGGAAAATATTATGTCGAATTTGATCGTATCCTACAATTTCAGCGCAAACCACTTTTAGAGCAAGTGCTATCGGGAAATTTTAGCTTTATAGCAGCCAAGCATCTTGAAGCAGCACAAAAATTGAAAGATAAATATATTCTACATCAGGATGATGATGCACTTTCAGCATTAAAAAAGCTCGTAGATAACTATACCCCAGCATTACAAGAAGCACAGCAACTACTGCGGCTCTGGGAGTCCGGCGACAAAGACACTATACAACTTTGGAAAACCATGAATGGATGGGTGTATGAAGGTTTCGACATCACCTACAAGAGAATGGGTGTCAGCTTTGACAAAGTATATCACGAATCCGACACCTACTTACTTGGAAAAGATTTAGTACAGGAGGGCTTAAAAGAAGGACACTTTTATGCGAAAGAAGATGGCTCAATATGGGTGGATCTTAGCAATCAAGGATTGGATCACAAGCTGTTACAGCGTGCGGATGGCACTTCTGTATATATTACGCAGGATATGGGTACAGCGGAGCTGAAGTATAAGGATTTTGGCATGGACAAATCCATATATGTAGTTGGCAATGAACAAGACTACCATTTCAGAGTATTGCAACGTATCCTCCAAAAAATGGGGCGCACTCATGCTGATGGTATCTTCCACTTCTCTTACGGCATGGTGGATCTACCTAGCGGAAAGATGAAATCCCGAGAAGGTACCGTGGTAGATGCTGATGACTTGATGGATCAAATGATCAATGAAGCTCGCCTTCAGACTGAGGAGTTAGGAAAAACAGAGGGGTTTTTAGCGGAGGAGCTCCAAAAATTATATACTACTATCGGCTTAGGCGCCTTAAAGTTTTATCTGCTCAGAGTAGATCCCAAAAAACGTATTTTATTCGACCCTAAAGAATCTATAGACCTACATGGTTATACGGGTCCCTTTGTGCAATATACTTATGCAAGGATTCAGAGCTTATTGCGTAGAGCAGCACAAGACAATCTTTCCATAATTGTACATAAGGACTACGCGCTACATACTAGTGAGAAAGAACTACTGCTCAAAATCTATGCGTATGATACCGTACTTCAAGATGCTGCTGCGGAATATAATCCTTCTAAGATTATAGACTATACCTATGAGCTTGCAAAACTTTATAATAAATTTTACGCCGAGGTTTCCATATTTCAGGCAGAACCTACTGAAACATCCTTTAGAATAGCTTTATCTCAGGCTACAGGCAACCTTATAAAAACCTGCTTTAATATGATGGGCATAGAGGTGCCAGATAGAATGTAAACTTATTACAGCACAAAAGGTATTATCGCTTTTCTGTCCTGAGGATATTCGGGAAATGTTTGCAAATACCACCTATGATGGTGTATAGCTCGTGGTATAAGGTTGGCAGCAGTATTGAACAGGAATGATACAGCTGCAAGATGCCAACACATTATAGCATATCCTGTCCATTCGATGATTTCACCAAACATATTGGCACAAGAAACATACTTGAATGCACCACCAAAAGGTATCTTGTACCCTATTTCTCCGGGCTTGCGCAGATGTATCAATATATTATCTGAAGATATATTGATATATACCCCCAAAACAAACAAAAGTATTCCAACGATAAAAGGCCATTGGTTACAATATCCTTGGGGATAATATACGTAACGTGCTAGTACCCATGCATTAATCCCTGCATTTATAGTATTGAAAAACATGGCAGAAAAAGAAATCGTCAGCGGTATTTTCTTTCCCTTTGTACGAATCCTAAAGGGGTATATCAAGGCTCTATATATGTAATGTAATACATATAATGCTGCAAAAAACAAGCTGTAGCTGTTGGAATTATACTGCCAGAGATATACTCCAATAAATATCGGAAGTGCCCACCCCTCCATAATAATCCATCCTAAATAATTGGGTATCATCTTTCCCCACTTATTACTCACATGGCGACCGTAAGGAGCTGAAACATGTATTTGTATCGGAATAAGTATGGCAAAGAATGCCATCCACGCAATAAGAAAGTATGTCAAATAATTTGGCATAGTTAAAATTGGAATGTAATAAAGGTTTTGGTTGCTATCTTTCTATTGCCCTCAATTTTGGGTATCCACTTAGGCATCAAAGCTATGACATCCTTTGCCGCTTTTTCCGCAGAAGGCAATTCTAAGGAATTATATAGGGTTTCTGTATGGGAAATCTCTCCATCTGCAGAGATGTATAAGGCAAGTTCTACTTTTCCTTGCAGACCCTTGCTTTTAATATCTTGAGGTACTATAATCATAGCACTTATAAAGTTCTGAAGTGCCTTAAATCCTCCTGGGAAGCTTGGTGGCGCGTCTTCAATTTTAAATCTTACAGGAAGAAACATAGTAGAGTCCACAGGCATAGCACTGCGATATGCAGGTATCCAGTTTGGCATGGACGCAATAATTCTCAAGGCCTCGTCACCACAGCCTCCGCCTATATCCTTCATGATACTGAAGGACGCTAGTGTGCCATCCGCTTTTACAAGAAATTTTACTACACACATACCTTGAATATTGCTTTCTAGCGCAGAATCAGGGTATATCATGTGACTTTGAATAAATTCGAATAATGCCTGAGTGCCTCCCTGAAATTGTGGGCGATTATCCGCTACTCCACTATTCCTGGCATCGTCATGTAAAGAACCCACCTCTATATTGCCTTGGGCAAATAAAGCTGACATACAAATATTTAGGAATAAAATAAATATCGCTTTCATTGTATCTGTCATAAACATAACACAATATATGCCAAAAGTGGCTCCTACAGGAATCGAACCTGTATTTAAAGTTTAGGAAACTTCCGTTCTATCCATTGAACTAAGGAGCCAATATGCAAAATATTTTTTAGCTTACGCAAAATCCGCCTTTCACTTCTTTTGCCTGCACAAAGATAAGTTTTCCTGCATCATCTTCTGCCATCAATATCATGCCATTGGAAGCTACGCCACGCATAACCCTAGGCGTAAGATTTGCCACCACTACCACCTCTTGCCCTATAATAGCTTCGGGTGCAAAATGTGCTGCAATACCGCTTAATATAGTTCTTTGCTCAAAACCGAGGTCTACCTCCAATTGTAAAAGCTTGTCTGACTTGGATACCTTTACAGCACTACGTATCACACCGGTACGCATATCCACTTTAGAAAAAATATCAAAAGTGATTTCTTCCTTCAAAGCATTATAAGAAATATCGTTGTTTAATTTGTTGCCCAAACTTGCCTCTGCTGTCATTTGTTTAGATTGTTGTAGTTTTTTAATTTGAAGTTCTATGGCTTTGTCTTCTACCTTCGCAAAAAGAAGTTCTGGCGTGGCCACCATTTTTCCCAATTGATTATTTACTATGTCAAAAAGGCGGGCAATTTTCTGTGCCGTAAATGGCAGCAAAGGCATTAAAGCTTTTTGCAATATATAAATTATATGTGCAGAAGCATATAATACTCTTGCTGTTCCTTCTACATCTGTCTTATACATTTTCCATGGCTCGGTGTCAGCTAGCAACCTATTGCCTATAGAGGACAACTTCATGACAGCCTGCATAGCTTCCTTAAATTTGAATAGCTCTATAGCACGCCTTGATTCTTCAAATAAAGCCTCTGCTTCTGCAATTTGTGCTTCATATATTCCAAAGTTACTATCAGGGACACTACCTTCATAGTATTTGTGGACAAGTACGGCTACCCTATTCACAAAGTTGCCAATATTGGCTACCAGTTCATTATTTACCTTTGCCTGATAATCTTTCCATGTAAATTCACTGTCTTTATTTTCCGGCATATTGCTGATAAGGACATATCGCAGCTCATCTTCACGTTCTGGAAATTCTTGTAGGTATTCATGCAGCCATACCGCCCAATTTCTAGAAGTAGAGATTTTATCTCCTTCCAGATTCATGAACTCATTGGCTGGCACCTGGTAGGGCAAAATATATTCTCCATGTTCTTTCAATATGGCTGGGAAAGTAATGCAATGAAAGACAATATTATCTTTTCCGATAAAATGTATCAAATGTGTATCCTCGTCGTGCCAATACTGTTGCCAATCTTCAGATTTTTTTTGTAAAAGCTTGGGCGACTGGGGTTGGGCAAATTCAAATATGCCACTTTCTATCTCTGCAAACAGCTGTTTTGTTGCCGATATATAGCCAATAGGCGCATCCAACCATACATATAACACTTTGCCTTCCGCTCCTTCCACTTCTGGAGGTACGGGAATACCCCAGTCCAGGTCTCTCGTCATAGCACGAGGACGAAGTCCATCCTTCAGCCAAGACTTACACTGTCCTAATACATGGTTTTTCCAAAGACCCTCTTTGCTGTCTATCCATTCGCTGATGCCTTGTTGTTGTTCATCCAACTTCAAAAACCAGTGTTTAGTAGATTTTAATGTAGGTACAGATTGTGTAAGTGCCGATTTGGGTTGCAATAAATCTGAAGGACTCAGCGTACTCCCACATTTTTCGCACTGGTCTCCGTATGCAGAAGGATTACTGCACTTGGGACAAGTACCTATGATATATCTGTCTGCAAGGAACTGGCGCGCTTCCTCATCATAATATTGTTCACTTTCTATGACATCGAAAGCTCCTTTCTCATACAATCTTCGGAAAATATCTTGTGAAGTCTTATAATGTATAGGTTCGGAGGTGCGATGATAAATATCAAAGGAAATGCCAAATGTCTTAAAGCTATCTCTGATAATAGCATGATATTTGTCTATGATAGCCTTAGGGGTCGTATTCTCTTTGCGAGCTTTCACGGTGATAGCAGCACCATGTTCGTCGCTGCCACATACAAATACTACATCTTCTCCTTTGCTTCTAAGGTAGCGGGCATAAATATCTGCTCCGATATATGCCCCTGCAAGATGCCCTATGTGTAGAGGGCCGTTGGCATAAGGCAGGGCGGCGGTGATAGTATAACGTTTGGGCTTCATGCTATTACAACTTTTTTGTCACAGGGCTATTAGTGAAACAAAGACCTTTATACAAGTTTTGCGGAGAGAGCGGGATTCGAACCCGCGATACGCTTTAGGCATATACACACTTTCCAGGCGTGCTCCTTCAACCACTCGGACACCTCTCCCAATAATTTTGGATTGCAAAGAAATGAAGTATTATTTACTTTTTTACCTATTTAACGAAAAAAACATATCTAAATCAAGATTTTAGCAAATGTTCTATCTCGCTAATCATCATAGCGGTAGCACCCCATAGCGGCACCTCGTGAACATCATAATAAGGAGCCTTCAGTGATACCCCTAGGTAGCTCTTCATCATCATCTCAGATTTGTTCTTATTTTCAAAGAAATGGGCTATAGGCATCTCTATAATGGATTTCACCTCTTTAGGGTCAGGCGTGAGGCTGTCAAGGCTATCACTGATTGCAAGAAAGGGATATACCATAAAATTGCTTGCCCATACATATACTTCTGTAAGTGGACTAAGCACCCGATAGCTGTCTGCGGCAATACCCACCTCTTCCTCACACTCCCTCATGGCAGCACTAAGGGCGGACTCTCCGGACTCCAGCTTGCCACCCGGAAAGCTGATTTGCCCACTATGAGCACCCTTGTATGTATTGCGTTCTATCAGCAAGAGGTGTGGGATGTTGTCTTTTGCATAGATAATTGCCATTACGGCACCTTTCTTTACTGTATTGCGGCGAGGCACATCTATCTTAGGCATAAGCGGAAGGTAGGGCTGCATGGGCTTTTGACCAAGCTTGCCAGGCAAGGACTTCTCAAGTCGGCTATGAAGATGCTGTACCAACGTAGCATAGTCAGATACTATTTCCCCCATAGGCATATTGAGAATTTTATACATCACTATAATGTCTTATAGAAGCCCTCTAGGTGATGCCTTATTCGCGACTCTATATAGCCGTTCTCGTGCATCTTCTTTAGGACAGGATAGAGTGTAATATATGCTTCCTCCGCAAATATCTTGGGGTCGTAATTGGCATCTTTAGCCAAAACGCTTAGATTTTTCTTTCCATAAGCCTCATAAACGGCATCTACTCCAGCTTCAAAAAGTCCCCTTACCGTCTGCGAGTCACGCAATTCTGCCAAAATCTCTACGGTAATGTCTGCAATTTTTTGTGCTTTCTCATCATCCACTGATTTTTTGAACTTTTCTATGCCTTTCTTTACATCCCAATCTGCCATCTTATCGTATAACTTATCGGCAATTTTTCGGATGTTACGGTCGCTAAGTTTCTCGTTGAGCAATTTTTCGTTGTCACGCATCGTTTTATTTATATTTTCAGATAGAAACTTCTTCACATTCTTGTCCAAGTTCTCTTCTAGTCCTGAAAGTGCCGCACCAATTAGTCCTTTGCCGATATTAAATAATCCGCCGCCGCCTTTATTGCCGCCACTAAGTGTGTCCCCAAATTGCTGCACAAAGTTCTTGATGCCATTATACAACATATCCGAAATCATTTCCCCATAAAAAGGATTACTTATTACTTTGCGAATAATCTCTTCTCTGATTTCTTTCTGCTCTACAATCGCATCTACGACTTTATCGTAGGTATCTTTCTTGAGAATATCTTCGGGCTGTAAATCATTTTCTTGTATATAGTCCAATGCAGCTTCTGCTATTTTTATCCCTAAAGTCTTGAACTCCTCAGATATTTCTATATGCTGGAACCAACGGTGTACGGAGTCTTTTAGATGTTGCTTGGGTACAATTTCTTGTAACTTCTGCTTGTTCAACCATGCATGTGCTGCCATCACCTCGTCATGAATACGATGTTTTAGATGGTCGCCATCCCACTGTTGTAGTTCATAGGCAATATGTGCCTCCAATAATTTTGCTGATTCTGGTTTCATGCTTATATTATCTTTTGAATGATAGGATAACAAAAGTAGTTTTTTTAATGATAAAAGGTACATATCCTTATATATAAAAAAATCACAGAAAAATATGGGGATTTAAAAATAAAATGCTCTGCTATAAAATTTTTATGTATGATAAAATAATAATAATTAGAGGGTTAAGAATTTGAGGCAATATTACATAATTTTACAACGAATACAGAAACATGGATAGTATTAAGGTGGTCTTTCCCGATGGGAATAGAAAAGAATATACAGCAGGCATTACGGCTATGGATATTGCCAAACAGATAAGTAATAGTTTGGCAAAGAAAGTGCTTTCGGCAGAAGTAAATGGTGAAGTTTGGGATGCCACGCGTCCTATTACAGAAGATGTACATCTCAGATTGCTAACTTGGGACGACAGAGGTGGCAAGGACACATTCTGGCACTCTTCTGCTCACTTGATGGCAGAGGCTTTGGAGTCTCTATACGAGGGTGTAAAATTCGGCATTGGGCCATCTATTGAAAATGGATTCTACTATGATATAGACCTGGGGGGAAGAACTTTATCCACCAACGACCTCGAAAAGATTGAGAAGAAAATGGCGGCATTAGCCGCGCGAAATGATGCCTATATTCGTCATGATATCAGCAAGAGCGAAGCCATAGCATATTTTGATAAGAAAGGCGACGAGTACAAATTAGAACTTTTGGAGGGCTTGGATGATGGAACTATCACATTCTATACGGTAGGTGAATTTACAGACCTTTGTAGGGGTCCCCACTTGCCAAATACGGGACTAATAAAAGCTATCAAACTGATGAAGGTGGCGGGAGCCTACTGGCGCGGAGACGAGAAGCGGCAACAACTTACTCGCATTTATGGCATTACCTTCCCCAAACAAGAGGAATTGGATGCCTATCTGAAAATGTTAGAGGAGGTAGAAAAGCGTGACCACCGAAAATTGGGACAACAATTGGATATATATACTTTTGATGAAGAAGTAGGGCCTGGGCTTCCTTTATGGCTACCCAATGGAGGATTTATTATTGAACAGCTTGAGGCTTTGGCAAAGAAGACCGAGGACGCTGCCGGTTACATGCGCGTACGCACACCTCACATCGCTAAAGATGCTCTTTATTACAGAAGTGGGCATTTGCCCTATTACGAAGAAGGAATGTTTCCGCCGATGATAATTGACAACACCAAATATTATCTCAAGGCTATGAACTGTCCTCATCACCATAAGATATTCGGGGCAATGCCTAAGAGCTATAAAGATCTCCCTATCCGTCTTGCCGAATATGGAACATGCTATCGCTATGAGGATTCAGGAAGTTTGTTTGGTCTAATGCGTGTACGTTCTTTGCAGATGAATGATGCCCATATTTATTGCACAAAAGAACAATTCGAACAAGAATTTCGTGCTGTCAATGAAATGTATTTGAAGTATTTCAAGATTTTTGGTATAGACAAATATGTAATGAGGTTGAGCAAACATGAGCCTTCCAAATTGGGGCAAAAATATATCAATGAGCCAGAATTATGGCAGGAGACTGAAACGATGGTAAGAGAGGTGCTTGTAAATGCTAATGTTCCTTTCGTAGAGGTACCGGACGAAGCCGCTTTCTATGGTCCTAAGATAGATATTCAAATATATTCTGCCATAGGCAGGGAGTTTACTTTGGCTACCAATCAGGTGGACTTCGCCCAGGGTAAAAGATTTAATTTAAAGTATATAAATAAAAATAATGAAGAGGAGTTTCCTATTATCATTCACAGAGCACCCCTTAGTACTCATGAGAGATTCATAGGCTTCCTGCTTGAGCATTATGCCGGAAACTTCCCCACATGGTTGGCACCTAAGCAAGTGGCTATATTGCCTATAAGCGACAAATTTGCAGCATACGCAGAAGATGTAAGTGTCGCCCTCAAGAAGGCCAATATTAGATATATCCTTGATGATAGGAGTGAAAAAATAGGCAAAAAAATTCGTGATGCCGAAGTCAAGAAGATTCCTTACATGATTATTATTGGCGAAAAGGAGGTTAATGAGGGCAAAATTTCGTTACGCAAACACGGTGAAGGAGATAAAGGCAGCGTAACTATTTCTGAGTTCACTTCTCTAATTGCTGAAGAACTTTCTATTATAGACTAATTATGAGAATTCTGACTCTTATATGCTGCTTGTGCATTTGCACTTTGTTGCAAAGTCAGGATATGGAGACAGATTTGGCACTATCTGTTGGAGACAGCTTGCCTGAAAAGATTGGGATTTTTAAGCCCATATCTTTTTTCAAGCCCTCTCCTATCCTAAGTAAGGCAAGAACGGGATTGATAAACGGTTCAATATTGGGATTGTATGGTGCTGCCAATATTTGGTGGAGCAGGGCATGGTATTCGCAGTATGAGAAGTCGCGATTTCAGCTCTTTAATGATGCTGCCGAATGGCAGCAGATGGATAAGGGTGGTCATATTTTCAATGCTTACTATCTTTCCAAGTGGGGCTATCAAATGCATCATTGGGCAGGGGTTTCGGAGCGTCATGCGCCATGGATAGGTGCGCTGTATGGCAATGCCTGGCAGATGTCTATAGAGATGCAGGATGCTTTTTCTGCAAAATGGGGGTTTTCACTAACGGACGTTGCCGCTAACCTTGGCGGCTCTCTTCTATTTTTGTCCCAACAATACCTTTGGCACGATCAAAAGATAAAGGTGAAATTATCGGCATGGCC
The DNA here is from genome assembly GCA_044227665.1 of Chitinophagales bacterium. Classification (GTDB taxonomy): domain Bacteria; phylum Bacteroidota; class Bacteroidia; order Chitinophagales; family JADIYW01; genus JBGAWK01. The sequence goes on along the minus strand of JBGAWK010000005.1, from coordinate 28,573 downwards.
GGAAAAATATCCAGATGACGTAAAAGATCGCGCCCATGCGCTGTATGGTACTAGCTATGCCGAGTTGTTGCTAAAAGATTATAATGCTATCACCTATTGGCTGTCTGTAAGCCCTGGTGCTTTTATCCATAAAGAAAATAGCAGATTTCCCAAATGGATAGCGGTGGCGGTAGGCTATGGTGGCGGTGGCATGTATGGCGGTTTTGAAAACAAGTGGTGCAATTCCGGTGGCGATGATATTTCCGACTGCGACCTTTCACAAATTGTTGACAGAAAGGATATAGAGCGATACCGACAATTTTATCTGTCTATGGATATAGACTTTACAAGAATTCCTACAAAGTCTCATGCTCTGAAGACATTTTTTGAAGTAATAAATATCTTCAAAATACCCTTCCCTGCTTTAGAATTCAATACAAAGGGACAAACCAGATGGCACTGGCTTATGTTCTGAATATTTATAGGTTTTCCAAGAAAGCTACCCAATCCTCGTCGCCCATATCCTGCTTGCATGCATTGGCATAATATCCTACATGCTGCTCGCTACTTTTAGGCAAAATATCTTTATTATAAGGCAAAAAATATGGTGTTTCGGTATCAAGGACATCTGGGCTGTCCTTTACCATCACCGCCTGAGTATAAGAATTTTTATTTATAGAAATATTCTTAGTCAAGATAATATGGGGGAAATGTAAACCCTTGGCTTGGGTGTTATTACAAATGATGGTACGCGCACTTATCTCTCGTGCCAAGAACAATATTTCATCTCTTTCTTGATAGTCCAAAGCATATAAACATATATTAGGGTCATGAAGCCATGAAATCATACTTTTTATGCCTGCTACGGTCATACCCTGTATTGACAAGGCATCTATGCTAAAAGCCAATGATGTATTCTCAAAAGCATTATAATACCTAGCTGATTGTAAGTCTTGAATATGCGTAATTATGAGCTGCATAAATTATGGTGCCAAAGTAAACCTCAGCGTAATTCCTCCTCGTGAGGTAGTCTGTGGGTAGGACTGAAGGGTCGCAGGTACTATTTTCCTAAAATCATAGAAAATGCGCAGGTTCAACTTTTTATTTACAATATAATCTATAGTGGGCGAAAGACTTATGGTCTTACTTCCCCGTGTAGGCTCTGCTATCTCCTGCTGTAGTTTGTAATTTATGGACTTGTCATTACGCAATGAGAAGTCGCAACGCAGGTTCACATTATTATCTAGGGTAATCTTCTTTCCTCGGATTTTGAAGGGCAATTTAAAATTGGCTAATGTGTAGCCTAGAGATGCTGTCACCTCTGTAGAGCGGGTTTCACTAAGCTGGAAGTCCAGCATACTTAGACCTACGGTTCTGGATTTTTTATAGTTAAAGCTAGTGGTTAGGGTGTTTTTGAAGGTCATATCTAGGCCTATGAGTGGCTGGAACTGCTCAGATATAGTAATTTGCGGAATATAATACAGTTGATAATAATTATTGGAAAGTGTATCTAAAGCACTGGGTACAAAGTAGGAGACCCCGGCATCAGTACCGGGAGTACCTATATAGTTGAGATTAGTAGAATAATTTCCTATGGAGAAGGTAGAGGTATAGCCGTGAGTAAGGTTGAAAGTAGTGAAGACCTTTTTGCCCCAAGATGTCTTAGCTAAGCCTCCGTAAGTGAGCCTCCAGTTGGGAAGAGGGCGTTGCTTGAGGGGATTCAGTTTTATTTTGTCTATAGATTTTCCAGTATATGCCGCCAATAGTGAAGGTATGAGTACGTCTTGGGCATAAGGGCCATAACCAAAAGCATACTGATTCAGCACGAGACTGTCTTCATTAACGAAGGGCTTGCCATTTACATTGGGGTTTCCACCGCCAAATTGCTGCGAATATTCGGATCTTATGCTCTCAAATCTTCTGAAAGCATCGTGGAAGTTATTCTGGTCGAGTTTCTGAAATATGGTTCGGAACATGGCAAAGGATAGGGTATAATTACCTCCAGTATTCGGGTTGTTGTGTGTGTATGGGACTCCTGGCGCATTGCGCTTGAAGAATTCGGAATAGTTTTCTGTCTGCGTTTTTGTAAATGACACATCTAGACGCATATCTCTCATGGGCTCTATCTGTATCTTCAGCGACATATTCTTTGTCCTTGTCTGCTGGAACTGACTATTGAAAATGGTATCCTCCGTTATCCATCCTTTTTGGGCTATCTCATTGAGCCAAAAAGTATCTTTTTGCGCACCAAATAAAAATCCCGGCCCAGGGGCTTTATAACTGAAACTTTGCCCAAACATATTAGGTGAGGGCAAAAATCCCGGCAAGGCTGTAGTGCCTTTATCATCATAGCTGAGATTTATACGTTGCACCATCATGAGGGCGCGTGCTAGACCATCCATCTTGGGATTGGAAGGTGCTGTTATCTTGCGTATGTCTTCTTTTTGCTTTCTTATTTGGTTTTTTATCTCTTTCTTCTGTACTATGAGCTTGTCTATATCTGCCTTGGTGAGAGAAGTGTCTTCCTTGGCATTTTCTATTTCTTTTAATTTTAATTCGTATTTGCTTCTGATGTCTGTAAGCTTATCCTCTCCTTTCTTTACATTCTCTTTGTATTTGCCGAGCATTTCGTCATACTTATCTTTTTCTGTTTTAGGCTGTGAGCTAGTGAATGGCTTGAGGAATTTCGCTTTTTGGTATAAGGTCTTGAAATTTACATCCCCAGTAATCTGATAATTTCTACTATTTTGAATGAGGTTACCCCAGTCTGTAAAGGCAAGTGATGACGCTTGCCAGCTTAGCGTGCTTCCATATCTAGTACGTATTGTAAGCCAATCCAAGAAGGGAAACAGTTGCATAGGCACGTTATATGATATATTGAAGGTGTGTTCGTACCCAATATTTCTACCAAAGTCCCAGAAGTTTTTACGTAGTGAATCCTTTTTTTCTTTCGTATCTATAAATCCGTAAGGCTCATCAATGCGAGATCTATTTATTGCAGTAAAGTCAAAACTTATGGACTTCGTAAGGTTGTGGCGATAGCTATAAAATCTATCCCAAGTGAAGAATTTATTGAAGGTGGGATCAATCTTGAGTCCATCATCGCCAATGTCTCTAATCTTTTGGAAAGCCATCTGCCTATTGATATCTGATCTAAAGGATAGCGTATTGGGCTTCCAGTTGATATTAAATTCTTTTATAGGCTTGAGGTATTTATTATTATTTTTTACATCCTTGAATGGTGTCCATGGCACTACCTTGGGCGAGAAATTATATCCCAAAGAGAATTTATGGTTCTGTATTTTTTCTTGTTCTATAAGTGGATTATGTTTGTCCGTTTGTGTATAGGCATAAGATAGGTTTACGTTTTCTACATCATAGATGCGTGCTGGTTTTTCTGTATTGGTTCTATTTTTTTGCAGGTTAGTGACATTTACACTGGTGATGGTAACTACATCTTGGGATTTTTCTTTTATATCTTTCTTTTTTTCCTGCTTTTGCTGTGCATCTAGATTTAAGTCTGCGTCTATGCTATTAAACATGTCTTCAATCTTTGTATCTAAATTATAAGGGTCGAATTGCGGTGTACTTACGGACTGATTCACTCCGGCATGTATAGGTATTTGTAGCCCTACATTTTCGGGCAGCAGCTTTCCTAAGTCTAGGTTTGCAGCTACATTATATTGATAATAGTTGTCACGATAACGCTGGTCTATCTTCTGTTCTATATCCCCAAAGCCTATAGTATGCATATTTCCGGCTACAGAAATATTACCTAGGTTGCCTAGTTGCATATCCACCCTACCTAGTGCTGCCCAACCTCCTTTTTCGTCAAACCCTGACACTCGCAATTCATTTACCCATACTTCGGCACATTTGGGCTGCCCATCATCATATTCTGAGGTAAAGGAAGTACGGCGCGGGTTTCTTACCCCTATCATCACCATTGCAGACTGCCCTATGTCGGGATTACCTTTTATGGTAATACGTTTTTTGCTTATAGAGTCATAAAGGCTATAGGGTATAAGCTGTGATACATCTGCATTGTTTCGCAGCTGCTTTATCATGGTGAGGCTATCTATAGGGATATCCAAGTTGTTTGCCTCTGGCCAAATTATCAATTTATCATTCTCGTTTTCAGGATTATAATTGCCGGGGAGTGTGACTTTCAGGGGTATCTCATATTCGTAGTAATTTTGGGTAAAGTCTGCTCCTAATCGCACAAACATAGTCATGTCGCCGTCTTTTATGGGGTAGTTTTCCCCTCCACCATCTACCAAGCTCTCGGCGTGGGTAAATAATTTTATTCTTTTAAAGTTTCTCAAATTTAATGTTCCCAGCTTGTATATGGCTCTGGCTGCTCCATCAGGCAGGGCACATACTTGTAAGCTCAGAGATTGTTCGTTCTGTAACGCATTGATAAAACTGCTTATATTTTGTTCTCTGGTAATTCCCGGAGGTATAGCGTAAGGTACAGGAAAGCGCTGTGTGTTTTCTTCTACACTTACAGATCTCACTGTAAATGTAACCTTGTCAATATCATCATCTATTATTCCGGGGCTGGTCTCATTGATATCGTAGAGATAGCGTCTCCATTGATTTCTCAAAAGACCAAATTCTGCAAAACGCAAGACTATGGGCTCTTCAAACTCTGTGGCCACCATACGTATAAATCTTATGCTTCTAAAATCCGGTATGCCGCCGATTCTCTGCTCGTAATCTTCTATAGGTATGCGCACCTGATACCATACGGCACTATCCGGCACCCCATTTACCACTATATCCCGGACTACAACTTTGTCCACCACATACGGTGATGATGCTAAAGACTGTGGATCGAAGGAGAGGCTGTACTGGAAATATTCTTCTGTCTCATTTAAAGAATTATCCCTATTGAGATCCTCATCATCCGGGGTGTTTTTGCTATTGCCATTGGTAAAATTGCTATTGGCATCATTCGATGAATTGCCTTGTGTACCATTAAAGTCTCTATATCTTTTTATAATACCATCGGTGCCGGAGAAGCCCCCATCAAGGATATATTTATAGTTATCTGAAGAGGGGTCTTTTGTGGCATTGGTATAGGCAGCATTAGTAACTATTGTCTGGAGTTCGTCCAAATATTCTTTGTAGTATCTACGTTCATTGTCATCATCCATACCATCCAAGCCTACATCTTGCTTCTTCACAACTTCTGGGTCGGCATCAAAAGAATTGGTGATGGCATTGAATACACTCGGCGTATATCCCCAAGACGAAGAGTCTGTTCTCTGCGTGCCGCCAGGACGAGGCAGGCCATTTTCATACTGCTTTCTAGCATCACGGAGTATATCTTCAGATATTGTGCCTAATTGGATATATACTTTGCCCTGCTTATTGCCAGAAGATTTCATGAAAGGATCTAAGACCCAAAATTGTACGGCTTCAATATTGGCAGCTTCAAAGTCATTGGACTCAATGTTCCTCATGATGCCCGCCCATCGTGAGGCGGGATCTTTGAGCTTGCCATTGGCATCTACCCCGGCTGATATTCCTGAAACTCCTTGTGCATCGTAATTGTAAGGACCACGCTCAAAGGGGTCGTAACTGAGGTCAAAGGTAAAGAGGGGGGCATTTTGTAGATTTTGGTTCTGGCGATTGGGGAATACTTGTTTCTCTAAATATCTTCTGGTATATATGCCTTCTTGCTCACTAAGGTTGCCGTCTAAGGGGTTATTCTGCTTATTGTAGAAGGTATTGTCAATCTGATACCAAGAAAGCTTAGCTCTGTTATAGCCATATTGTAAGCTGTCATTCAGGGATGCTTCGGGAAATTTTCGTGAGCCATCACTATTTGTCATCCCCTTGGGTGCTGATGACAGAGACCATGCGGTATAAGGTATTCTCAAATCATAGACGACACTACTTCCTTCAAAGTCATCAATATATACTGTTCCTTGATTATTAAGGTTGATATTTTTGTTGTGTCCAGGCTTGAGATAAGCGGCTTCACCATAGGTAGTAATTTTAGACGGCGATTTGGAATCCTGTGCAGTAATTTTATTAAATATTCTTGTCAATCCTTTGGAGTCTGTACCATAATTAAAGTCCAAACCAAATATGTTGTTTTTGATGGGGTCATCACCGAGGTTTACTTTTTGGGAGAATGGTCTTTCGGAGAGACGCATGTGGGTGAATCCCAAGTTTGTCTTTTCATTGATCTTATAATCCAATCTTGTGCCTACCAAACTTTTATTTATAATTCCAAAGAGTAGGTTATTTTCAAATCTTACATCTATAGGTACGCCAGAATTCAAGATACCATCATTTATGATTCTGATAGTACCCATGCCATAATTTACCTCATAGTCCACATTCTCTACCAGTTGTTGTCCTCCAGCATTTACCTTCACAGAACCTTGGGGCAGATTGAATGCATTGAGGCGAATCTCACTGCCCAGTGAAGACTTGAAGGAGCCTTTGATGATATATCTATTCTGCTCAGGAAATTGCTGGGCATTGAACTTTGTAGAATCATAAAGTATCTGATAGAGGTAGGGGTCATCTTTTGCTTCATCGTTTATGGCTCTCTTTAGGTAATCACCAAAGGGTTCTAATACCGGGAATATTATTTTCCCATTTTTGGAATTTATCGTCACGCCTTCTACGAAGTCAAAACGACCATCAGGCTGCGGGTCTCTTTGGTTATTGAGGGCATCGAGATGCAATACTCTTATAAGTTGCTGTCCTGCGATGGCACCACCGTCGGGAAGGTATCTTTTGTCACCGCCTCCGGGGTCTTTATAATAGACATCCAAGAGAAAGTTGTCGGGGCTGACCTGATAGGAGTTGAGTGAATATATATTTTTCATCATCAAGTCCCAAATAGGTTGATGAGTACGCACGGAGGTGCCTTTAAGCATTTTGAGTACCAATACCTGGTCTTTGATATTTACTCTGGTGGTATCTGTATTGGGAGGAAGGTCTCCGGAAAATTCTCCCAATTTATATACTTTGCCATTTACTGTATATTCTACGGCTATACCTAGTACTTCGTCAGGCTTTAATGCCTGATTCAATGAGAGGTATCCTAATTGTGGGTTAAAAGTGTATTCAGAGGGCTGCAATTTTCTTGCACTCGTTCTTTCAAAGTCATCTACAGGGCGCAAACCCAATGTGTTGTCGAGAAGGTTTACTACTTGATTGGGGTCGCGAAGTCTATCGTTATTGGCAGCACTGGTAAGGGTGCCATAGATGATGTTGGAATTATTATTTGGATAAGTGCCGGTAGCGGTATTGGCCAGTGCCGTATTATGAAGTCTGTCGGTGCGATTTTCTCCTAAGTCCGCTAGTGCTATCACTTCTCTAACTTCTTCTGTTTGTCGCGTTTTGTTGGTAATCCACACTTCCAGACGATTGATATACACCAAGGACTGTATTACTGGAAGCTTAGATAGCGCAGGTTCATAGTTGTCACGAAAATAGTGTCCTAAAAAGTAGTTGCGGTAGTCGTCGTATTCGTCGGCTTTAATTTCAAATTTGCGCTGTTGGGCTCCATTCTCTATACGGATGCTTTCTGAGGAAGATTTTTGCTGCGCTAAAATATTAGTCATAGTGAGCCGCCCAAATTTGAGTTGTGTCTTCACCCCGAAGAGGCTTTGGTTGCCTCGTATCAAGGAGCCTCTCAATGGCAGGGATACGTTTCCGGCACTAATTTCTTGGATAATATCGTCTTCTTTTCCTTTATATCCCAATTTCACCTGATTTTCAAAATTGAAGGCCGCTTTGGTATTAAAGTTTGTGTTGAGTTTCAGCTTGTCGCCAATCTGTCCCGTGACATTCATCTGAATGTTCATGTCGAAGTCGAAATTCGTCTGTTTGCGCTGACTTACTGGCAGGACGGGATTGTCGAGCTTGTTGGAATTTACGCCTAGGGTTACTTCTACCGTTCCCTGAGGTTTTATATCTATTTTGGTGCCGCCAAAGAGTCTGTCATACAATTCTGGGCCATCATACAGCTGGGGTGCTGTTCTTTTGCGCTCGACTTCATCTTTGGTACGCGACAACTGTCTGAAATAGTCGTACTCAGCATCATTATCTTGGCTATTTATATATTCATCGAAAGTGAGATATTTGGGATTATCTACATACCCTTCGCGAACTTTATATAGCTTAGTATTGTTATCATAAGAAATCGTAGGCGTAGTATTGGAATTGTTGGTGGTGGCAGGAGGCACCTTGCCCTGTGTTCTGTAGTAACTGGTATTATACTCCAGTGTGTCCCCGACTTCTGCTGGTATCATCATCAGGATATTGAATAATACGCCATTGCCATAGCTATCGTTATGCGAAAAAATTAGCATAACGATGCCTATGATGGCGGTTTTTATTCTATGACAATACTGCACTACTATAAATTCTTTAAGCTCATTTTTATCAGTTCTTCTACTGATTGCATGTCAGGTTTGTCTTTAATTGCCTTTGCCATAGCCTTTTCAGCTGTAAGTTTCGGGAATCCAAGTACCGCCAGTGCTGCCAGTGCTTCACTAGAAAACGACAAAGATGATGAAATATTGGGTATTTGCATAGTTTTTTCCAGCCCTTTGCCTACTTTGTCCTTTAATTCCAATATTACTCGCTGCGCCGTCTTGGGGCCTATTCCTTTGATGCTTTGAATTAAGGAAACGTTGCCACCCACTATCGCTTTTTCTATTTCGTTTGTATTTAACGATGACAGCATCAGTCTTGCCGTACCTGCGCCTACACCATTCACGCTAATAAGATGTAGAAATATTTCTTTTTCCTCCAATGTAGCAAAACCATATAATTGGTGGGCATCTTCGGCTATTTTAAGATATGTATATAGCTTTGTTTCCTGCAAAGACTCTACCGCTTCATACGTGTGTAGAGAAATGTGAAGCTCGTATCCTACCCCATGCGCTTCCACATACACACACGTTGGGGATTTATAGGTAAGCTTTCCTTGAATATAAGCTATCATGTAATTTTTTTAAAAATAGTATAAATGAAAGATACAAAATAATATAATTTCTTACGATGCAAGAAATTATAATAGTTATCAATTGTTTACAACCGCAATACTCGATTATGATGAAGCCATTCTTCGGGGTAATGGGCTATATATATAAGTGTTCTGTTTTCAGCATATTCTTGGATGCGATATTTCATAAATTTTATGCTAGTCATATCCATGCCTTGCAGGGGTTCGTCGAGCAGCAATAGGGTGGGATACTTTATCATGGCTCTCAATAGTAATATGATGCGCTGCTCTCCGAAGGATAATTGCGTAAATATTCTATTTTCCAAGTCTTCCATGTGCCATTGTTTCAACAATTCTCGGATGGCAGCTTTATGATGTTTTTCGGGGGTAGAAATGAACCCGAGTATATCATGATTTCCAGAATGTATTACTTGTAATACTGTTATCGGCTTATCATAATACCGCAGAAGCTCCGGGGAGAAGAATCCTATATTTTTTTTGATATCCCAGATGCTTTCTCCACTCCCTCTGTGCATCCCCAATATCGTAATATCATTACTATATGCCTGAGGGTGGTCGGCAAAGATAAGAGAAATGAGTGTGGATTTTCCGGAACCATTGGCGCCTTGTATCAGCCACTTTTCTCCTTTATATACCGTCCAGTTAAGATTTTTAAATACTATTTTTTTACCATAATGAATATTTACATTCTTAAACGATATTACTGCTTTATTATTTTCCTGCTTATAGGTCGTTTGGGGGGTGTTTGTTTCCAAAACGTCAAGGATTCTTTTGGTGTTACTAAAGACATCTATGTCTAGATTTTGGAGGTTCTTCAATTCAATTTCGCTAGGAATATCCCCAGTAAGAAGGTAGTATATATTTTGATTGTTGAGCTTGTTTAATATATTTGAAAAAATGACGCTATTCTCTTCGTCAAGGCCTGTAAATGGCTGATCAAGTAGAAGAAATTTCGGCATCTTCACCAAAGCACAAGCCAATGTCAGTCTCCTCGTCTGCCCATTTGACAACAATATATAGGGCATATCTAATACCTCCTCGAGCTGTGTGTCAGCAATGGCTTGCTCAAGTGTCTTTGCATCCTTGGAGATGCCGTCAAGAATGTCTTTTACTGTGGGAATATTATCTAAAGCTGTACTATTGAATCGTCGTTGGTAATACTGGTCTTCTATATAGTGTACGGGCAATCTGTATCGCTGTGGGATATATCCTATATGTTCGTAAGCGTATTTTGCCTCTTTGAACCCATCCCAATCTATGCTTCCATCATAAATAGCCAAGTTCCCGCATAGTGCCTCCATCAGCGTAGTTTTGCCACTTGCAAGACTCCCCGAAATATGTAAGTTTTGTCCTGTGGGCAATTGGAAGCTCAGTGCACTGAGAATTTTGGTAGTGCCTCTTTTTAGGGTAAGATTTTCTACGGACAAAAAATCTTTTCTCATAAAAAATTTGATTATACTGGTTTTTCTTCCTTTTGGAGGAACTGCTGTATCAATAATAGTGTGGCGCCGACGGTAATGGCACTGTCGGCTACATTGAATATATATTCAAAAAAAGTATAGGGCTGTCCGCCAATGATAGGCATCCACGTAGGCATATTGATTTTTAATAATGGAAAATAAAACATGTCCACTACTAATCCATGCAATAGTGTGCCATAATTTGTGCCATCAGGTGGAAGAAATTGCGCTACCTGTCCATGACTATGGCTAAATAATACGCCATACCATACACTATCTATTAAGTTGCCAATAGCTCCTGATACTATAAGTGTGATGCATACCACAAAGAATTTGTCATACTTTTGGGGATGTTTGAGCATGTGATAAATAAAATATAGCCCTGCGGGACACGCTATAAGTCGTAAGACTGTAAGTATTAGCTTGCCAAAGCTGGTACCGAATTTCATGCCGAAAGCCATACCTTCATTTTCTATAAAATAAATCTTTGCCCATGGCAACCCCAAAATATCGAAATTGTCATATAGCTGCATGTGGGTCTTCACCCAAAATTTCGATAATTGATCTATGACCAATATGCAAATAATAATTAGCGGTATGAAATATTTGAACTTCACAGAAAGTATTTTGCCTTATCGGGTATTATCTTTTGCTATTGTTTTTTGCCTCCACGCTCAAGGTGGCATGAGGTACAGCCAGCAATCTTTCCTTAGGTATCAGCTTGCCTGTCTCTCTACAGATACCATAGGTCTTGTTTTCTATACGCATCAGCGCATACTCCATGTGCTGCTGTAATTTCTGAAGGCGTGCCAGTGTTTGATTCATACTTTCGCGCTCCAAAGTGAGGCTTCCATCTTCAAGATTATTAAACTTATTCTCGGAAGAGTTCGCCGTCTTAATCTCCTCATCGTAGAATTTCATTTCATTTTTAATATCTGCAATCTTACTTAATATGAGTTCCTTGAACTCCTGTAAGTCCGTATCACTATATCTTACTATATCTTTTTCTGACATGATTATAGTTTTTGAATGGTTAAAAATATCTCTACATCATTGATGTCGTACATAATTGCGCTGGGAAGATACTCCTTTTCTATAATATCCTTGGCTAGAGTTTCTTCACATATATAATGGCGGTATTTTGCCAGTGTATGTTGCATGGCGGTATGCTTCTGTATCTCTATAGATATCCTGTCAGATACTTCGAAGTTCTGTTCTTTACGATAATTTTGAACTTTGTTGATAAGCTCTCTGGCATAGCCTTCATGTCGCAAGGCTTCTGAAATAGTAATGTCCAATGCTATCGTATGGTTGGCATCGCCAGCCACCTGCCATCCCTCTATATCGTCAGAAAATATTTCTACTTCTTCTAGTGCTATCTCAAAATCCTGCCCTACTACATGGAGTGTAATAGTTTTTTGTATTTCCAAATTTTTTATCTGAGTGGCATCCATAGCAGCTATAGCCTCGCCCACGACCTTCATGTTTGGTCCCAGCTTTTTCCCCAGCATCTTAAAGTTGGGCTTCACCCTTTTTTTTATGATACCGGAAGCATCTTCTACATACATTACTTCCTTGATATTGGTCTCAGAAAGAATGAGATCCTCTACGGACATCACATTCTCCTTATACTGTGCGTCTAATACCGGGATGAGTACTTTTTGTAGTGGCTGCCGCACTTTCAATTTAGTTTTTTTGCGCAGCGATAATATCAAAGAACATATATCTTGCGCCATCTGCATACGAGTCTCTAGCGATACATCTACGGCATCTGTTTCTATGGTATGGAAGGTATGAAGATGTACAGACTCCTTATCTCCATGTAGATTTTGGTATAGCCAGTCGGCAAAAAAAGGAGCTATGGGGCTCATCAACTGGGCTACACGACTTAGGCACTCGTATAATGTTTCAAAAGCTGCTTTTTTCTCTGGTGAGGCATCGGTGTCCCAGAACCTCCTCCGTGAGAGACGCACGTGCCAATTGGACAGATGCTCGCTCACAAAATCTTCTAACAGTCTCGCTGCACGTGTAGGCTCATATTCTTCATAGGCATTACACATGTCCTGAGTAAGGCTCTGAAGCTTAGATGTCACCCATCTGTCTATTTCAGGTCTATCGGCAACTGCAAGAGCGGAGTCTTTGTGGTATACAAAGCCGTCTAGGTTGGCATATATGGAAAAAAAGTTATAGGTATTATAGAGCGTGCCAAAAAATTTGCGCTGTACTTCCTCTATGCCATCGGTATCAAACTTGAGATTGTCCCAGGGCTGAGCATTGCTAATCATATACCAGCGTGTGGCGTCTGCGCCATATTTGGTGATAGTATCGAATGGATCTACAGCATTGCCTAAACGTTTAGACATTTTGTTGCCATTTTTATCCAATACTAATCCATTAGAGACTACATTTTTGTATGCTATCTTATCGAAAACCAATGTGGAAATAGCATGTAGCGTATAGAACCAACCACGGGTCTGATCTACACCTTCGGCAATAAAATCCGCAGGAGCTAAATATCGCTCCACGGTATCTTTGTTTTCGAAAGGATAGTGCCATTGTGCATAGGGCATAGCTCCAGAATCGAACCATACATCTATAAGGTCGGATTCGCGGTACATTTTTTTGCCGGAGGCGGATACTAAATATATATTATCTACGATATGTTTGTGCAAATCTACTTTTGCATAATTGTCGTCCGACATATTTTCGGGCACAAATCCGGCATAAGGGTTTGCAGGCATATAGCCCTTCCCTACGGATTTCTCTATGGCTATAAATAATTCGGCGATGGTGCCTATGATTACTTCCTCTTTACCATCTTCGGTACGCCAGATGGGCAAAGGAATGCCCCAGTATCGGGAGCGTGAGAGATTCCAGTCGTTGGCATTTTCCAACCAATTTCCGAAGCGACCTTCGCCTGTAGCCTTGGGCTTCCAGTTGATGGTCTTATTGAGCGCCACCAACCTTTCCTTGCAGGCTGTAACTTTCACAAACCACGAATCTAATGGATAGTATAGTACGGGCTTGTCGGTACGCCAGCAGTGAGGATAGGGGTGTACATATTTTTCTACCTTGAAGGCGGCATTCTGTTCTTTGAGGAGTATGGCTATCTCCACATCTACCGATTTTTCGGGAGCAGTGCCTTCATTATAGTATTCATTTTTAACATATTTACCTCCAAATCCAGCAGGTAATGAGTTTATAAACCTTCCTTGTAAATCTACAAGTGGAACAGGATTATCATTCTTATCCAAGACCAACATGGGTGGTACACCATGAGCCTTTGCGACTTTGGCATCGTCAGCACCAAAAGTAGGAGCTGTATGTACTATACCTGTACCATCTTCGGTGGTCACAAAGTCCCCGTCTATGATTTGGAAGGCCTTATCTGCATCCTGATAGGGAATAGCCCACGGCAAAAGTTGCTCATAGCGAGTGCCTATCAATTGGCTGCCTTTATAGTTGCCTAAAATTTGGTAAGGGATATTCTTGTTGCCTTCGGTGAAATCGTGGAAGTCGCTTTCATTATCGCTCTGGAAATAATGCTTGCCAAATATTTTTTCTACGAGTGCTTGCGCTAATACGACCGTTATAGGTTTGAAGGTATAGGCATTGAAAGTTCTTATGGCTACGTAGGTAATATCTGCGCCTACGGTAAGTGCGGTATTAGAAGGCAATGTCCAAGGGGTGGTAGTCCATGCCAGCATATATACATCTCCAGAAAGCACATTCAGTACACTTTCTTGGTCTTTGCGTACTTTGAATTGAGCCACTATAGTAGTATCTGAAACATCCCTATATGTTCCTGGCTGGTTAAGCTCATGGCTGCTAAGTCCTGTCCCTGCCTTCGGAGAATAGGGCTGTATGGTATACCCTTTGTACAACAATCCTTTGTCATACATCTGCTTGAGAAGCCACCATACCGTTTCCATATATTTAGGCTCGTAGGTGATGTAGGGATTCTTTAAGTCCACCCAGTAGCCCATCTTCACGGTAAGGTCATTCCAAATATCTGTGTAGCGCATAACGGCTTTTTTACAGGCATCGTTATACTCTTGTACGCTTATCTTCTTGCCTATGTCTTCTTTGGTGATACCCAATTCTTTTTCTACGCCCAACTCTATGGGGAGACCGTGCGTATCCCAGCCGGCTTTGCGCTCTACTTTATATCCTCTTATGGTCTTGTATCTACAAAAAATATCTTTGATGGTGCGCGCCATCATGTGATGTATGCCTGGCAGTCCATTGGCAGAAGGAGGGCCTTCAAAGAAAACATACTCTGGTGCATCGGGACGCATGGTAATGCTTTTCTCAAAAGTTTTGTCCTTATCCCAATATTGCAATATCTCCTTCTCTATTTCTGGGAGGCTCAGTTGTTTGTATTCTTTATATGTTTTTGAGGAAAGACTCATTGGCCTTTTATATTTTTTTGCAAAAATAAAACATACTTATCAGTATTGATATAGAAGTATTTAGCTTATCATAAATATAACAGCTCTGTATTGCGTCACTGAGATTCTAGGAGGGGGGAAGCGTCCTACTCTTCCGTCTTCTCTGGACGCATTTGCGGGAAGAACAATACTTCTTGTATGGTAGTCTGATTGGTGAACAACATTGCAAGTCTGTCTATGCCAAATCCTATGCCGGAGGTAGGAGGCATCCCATACTCCATAGCGCGCAAGAAGTCGTGGTCTATAAACATAGCCTCATCGTCGCCACGTTGCTGTAGAGCGAGTTGCTCTTCAAACCGCTGTCTTTGGTCTATGGGGTCGTTGAGTTCCGTATAGGCATTTGCTATTTCCTTGCCGTTTACCATCAATTCAAATCGCTCTACTAGGCCTTCCTTGCTGCGATGTTTTTTGGTAAGCGGACTCATCTCTACGGGATAATCCATGATGAACGTAGGCTGTATATAGTGAGGTTCACATTTTTCGCTAAAAATCTCATCTATTAGTTTGCCCTTACCCATACTCTTATCAGTATGAATATGCAGTTGCACACACACGTGACGTAAGGTTTCTTCATCCATACCTGTAATGTCTATGCCTGTATGCTCTAGGATGGCATCAGAGATACTTATTCTTTTATATGGTGCTTTGAAGTTTATAGTATTACCTCCTACCTGAATTTCTGTAGCACCATTTGTAGCGAAGCAGGCTTTCTCTAGCATTTGCTCAGTAGTGTCCATCATCCAGAAATAGTCTTTATATGCCACATAAAATTCCAGTACTGTAAATTCGGGATTGTGGGTGCGATCCATGCCTTCGTTACGGAAGTTTCTGCTGAATTCATACACCCAATCGAAGCCCCCTACGATAAGCCTTTTGAGGTATAGTTCGTTGGCAATGCGAAGGTATAAGGGCATGTCTAAGGTATTATGGTGTGTGATAAAAGGACGTGCCGCTGCTCCACCTGGAATGCTCTGTAAGACGGGAGTATCTACCTCTAGGGCGCCTCTCTCATTGAGAAATGCTCTAATCGCATGAATCATCTTGCTGCGTTTTACAAAGGTCTCCTTTACGTGTGTATTTACCACCAAGTCCACATAGCGCTGACGATAACGCATCTCTATATCGGCAAAGGCATCATGGACGTGTCCCTCTGCATCTGTCTTCACGATGGGCAATGGACGCAGGGACTTCGCCAACAGGGTAAGTTCTGTGGCGTGGAGTGTAGTTTCGCCCGTCTGGGTTTTGAACATATACCCTTTCAGTCCGACAAAGTCGCCGATATCCAATAGTTTTTTGAATACTTCATTGTACAAAGTTTTGTCTTCTGTGGGACATATATCATCACGAGAAATATATACCTGTAGCTTTCCTTCGCTATCTTGTACTAGGGCAAAGGAAGCCTTCCCCATAATGCGTATGCTCATAATTCTACCGGCAATAGACACCTGCTTCCCTTCTTCATAATTGTCTTTAAGGATATTGCTATAAGCATCTACGGGATATAAGGATGCTGGATAAGGGTCTATGCCCAAGTCTATAATTTTCTGTAGTTTCTCTCTACGTATCTGTTCTTGCTCGCTTAGATTATTTTGCATGGTACAAAAATAGGTATTTACATTGACGGTGGGTGTCGTGACAATGCTAAAGGATATTTAATTTTTCGGTTTATAGCGTGCCAAGGGCTACCCTTACCATCTCGTTGAAGGTATTTTGTCGCTCCTCGGCGCTTGTAAATTCTTTAGTAATAAGATTGTCGCTTATAGTAAAAATTCCCAGTGCTTTGACACTGAATTTTGCTGCGATAGTATAGAGTGCTGCTGTTTCCATTTCTACGCATAGGACTCCAAATTTTGCCCACAATTCATAAAACAAAGGGTCTTCCTCGTAAAATTCATCTGAAGATAATACATTGCCCGCCTTTATTGTTACGCCTAAGTCTTTAGCTGCATGATAGGCTTTCATGAGCAAATCAAAGTCGCAAGTAGGTGCATAGTCTGACCCTTTGAAGCGATTCCAGTTCACGGCAGAGGTGGTACTTGCTGCTAATGCTATGACAATATCTTTTATCTTAATATGCTCTTGGAAAGATCCTGCCGTACCTATTCTGATAAGGTTTTTTACCTGGTATTCTCGTATCAACTCATTTACATATATAGAAATGGAGGGTATGCCCATCCCTGTACCTTGCACCGATACACGCTTACCCTGATAGTAGCCCGTATATCCCAACATACCCCTTACTTCATTATAGCAAAAGGCATCTTCTAAAAAGGTTTCTGCTACGTGCTTGGCACGCAGGGGATCGCCTGGCAACAATATGGTTTCTGCTATGTCGCCCTTTTTGGCATTGATATGGATACTCATCTTTTATTTTTAATATGATTTTTCGGAAATTTCTCCTTTGAGAATTTCTACACCAGAGCTCGTTCCTATACGGGATATGCCTTCCGAAATATATTGCATAGCAGTAGCTGTATCTTTAATGCCGCCACTTGCTTTGATTCTTATTCTGTCTCCTACAATTTTTTTCATCAGCTTTACATCTTCCAGCGTAGCACCTCCTGTTCCAAAACCTGTGGAGGTTTTTACAAAGTCTGCCCCTGCATCCACACACATTTGTATGGCTATCTCTTTTTCTTCGTGTGACAGATAGCAGGTTTCTATGATGACCTTCAATACTTTATCTCCTATAGCATTTTTTATTCTATATATTTCATCCTGAATATATTCAATTCTACCACTTTTCAGCATACCTACATTAATGACCATGTCTATCTCATCGGCACCCTCCCTTATGGCTTGTTCGGCTTCAAAGATTTTGGCTTCTGTATGCATAGCACCAAGGGGAAATCCTACAACTGCTGCGGTCTTTACTTGTGAGTCATTTAATCGTTTTTTACATAGTAAAACATAACTGCTATTTACACATACTGCATAAAAGTTATGTTGAATTGCTTCTTTGCAAAGGTTTTCAATATCCTTTTCTGTAGCCGTGGCTTTTAACAAGGTATGGTCGATATATTTTTCTAAAGGAATCTTTTTCATTGCTCTTCAATAATATAAATTTGTTCATCCGAACGCTTCATAAAATAGTTTTCTCTAGCGAATTTTTCTATATGTGCCATGTCAGAAAAAAGCTCTTCTTTCTCTCTATATAGTTTTTCCAATTCTTGGGTGTAGAAACTTTTTTCTTTGTCAAGTTTTTTACTTTGCAAATATAACTGCCACTGGTTGCCCAGATTATTTGAGTCGAAAAATGTAAGATATATCAAATACACGATGAGTGTAAGCACATACTTGTTCTTTAAACTATTAGGAATCTTTTCTAGCCACTGATTCATCGCTTAAAGATAATTGTTCGCAAGGCTATCCCAACAGCAACTACTATGCACAGTTGTGAAAAACCTTATCAGAAAAATCTATATGCTCTGCCGGGGTAGTATGCATCTCCCCCTAATTCTTCTTCTATACGCAATAATTGGTTATACTTCGCCATACGGTCGGAGCGTGATGCTGAGCCCGTTTTTATCTGTCCTGTATTGAGTGCTACTGCCAAGTCCGCGATGGTAGCATCTTCCGTTTCGCCGCTACGATGACTCATTACGCTATTATATCTACTTCGTGTAGCTAATTGTACAGTATCTATAGTCTCGGAGAGAGATCCTATCTGATTCACTTTTACGAGTATGGCATTAGCGGTATTGCTGTCTATGCCTTGTTGTAATCTTTTTACGTTGGTTACAAATAAATCATCGCCTACTAACTGGCACTTATTTCCAATAGCCTTGGTAAGGGCATTCCACCCTGTCCAATCATCTTCTGCTAAGCCGTCTTCTATAGAGATAATGGGATATTTTGCCGTCCAACTTTGCCAGTAAGCTACCATTTCCTCAGGAGATACTATGCGCTTATCAGATTTTTTGAAGATATATTGTTTTTTATCTACATCATAAAACTCAGAAGCGGCTGCATCCATAGCAATAAATACTTCGTCTCCTGCTTTATATCCTGCTTTCTCTATTGCCTGCAATACAATTTCTATAGCTTCTTCATTGGATTGTATATTGGGGGCAAAACCACCCTCATCGCCTACATTCGTAGAATACCCTTTGGCTTTTAATTCTTTCTTTAGCTGGTGAAATATTTCTACGCCCATGCGCAAGCCTTCCGAGAAGGTATCCGCACCAATTGGCATCACCATAAACTCCTGAAAATCTATGCTGTTGTCAGCATGTGCACCGCCATTAAGAATATTCATCATAGGTATAGGTAGTGTATAAGCATTAGTACCTCCTATATAACGATATAAAGGTAGGCGTGCCTCTTGTGCTGCAGCTTTAGCAACAGCCATTGAGACTGCTAATATTGCATTAGCTCCTAAGTGTGCTTTGTTTTCTGTGTTATCTAACTCTAACATTATACTATCTATCGCACGCTGTTCGAAAACAGAAAGTCCTACCAACTCTTCCGCTATAATCGTATTTACATTCTCTACGGCTTTGCCAACTCCTTTTCCCAAATAATGCTTGCCATTATCGCGTAATTCTACAGCTTCATGAGTCCCTGTAGAAGCCCCCGAAGGCACAGCAGCTCTCCCTAAAAATCCATTTTCTGTCCTTACATCCACTTCTACTGTAGGATTCCCTCTAGAATCCAAAATCTGTCTGCCGTTGATTTGTACTATGTAGCTCATTTTGATTATTTTAAGCGACCAATATATACTCTGGTCTGATATGCAAATGTAATGATTCCATCTTTTTGGAATTCATTAAATAATTCTTTAGCAGCGTTTTCCATTAGTTCAAAATTTTCTTCTCCCCGGTTAGGCATATAGGAACTAGAGGCCAATCTCCCTATCAGACCTTGTAAATCGAGTAATTGTTTATTCACAAAAGTTCTTTTCTGATGTCCTTTTGGAGAGAAAAATTCTGTGATCACATCCTCTGTGATGTGGTGGTGATGGATTTTATAATAGTCAATATTATATGCGTCGATAATTGCAGAATATCTCTTTTGCAAGGCATCCTGCTCTTCTCTATCATTCCACATTAGACACACGTATCCTTCTGGCAAGAGTATCCTCTCGCACTCTTTGCGAAATCCCTGCTGGTCAAACCAATGAAATGCTTGTGCCGCAATTATCAATTTTATAGTATTAGCTTCTATTCTAGAGAAAAGTTCCGTGCCCTCAAGGCTCATAAATCTAGCGCCGGGAATGTAATCAATAGAAGCCTTCCTCATAGAAGTATTGGGTTCTATGCCATATACTGTAAATCCTCTATCTACAAAATACTTAGATGAAATGCCTGTACCTGAGCCGAAATCTGCTACATACATTCCTTTTTCTAATTCAGCTTTCTTACAGATATAATCTATAGCTGCATCTGGATAGCCTGGACGATACGAAATGTAGTCTTTTACTCTGTCACTGAATCTCAGTTTTGCATTACTTTCAGGCATATTTTTTTAATAAAACAAAGGTATTATAAAGCAATAATATGTTTTCCAATAATAGCCAATAGTGAACCATATAAAATTAATTAATGGGAGTGGCACAATTTATAAATAAAAAAACCTTATAAAGAGGCTTCATTATTATGTAGTAAATGCTGGTTCTCTAATATTTTTTGCCCATATTGAATTATTTGTATAGATTTGTGTTGTTTTTTTAAATAATAAAAAATTATGAGGGCTTTTTTAATACTTCTTTTTCTCGTATTCTCGGGTTTTTCTGTTTTTGCCAACAGGGGAGACATCATTTCTTCGGAGATTATTAGTGATTGGGATACTGAAGAAGCCACAGAACAATATTGGAATATTATTAGCGGGTTCATTCCTGCTGAAAGTCGCGATAGCTTGAAGATGGTATTTACAAATCTGTTTAGCTCGATGATGGCGGACAAAAAAATTATTTCTCATCGGGTTGTATATAAAACAATAGATCATTATGGCAATCCCACGCAGGCTTCCGGACTTGTAGTCCTCCCAAAAAGGATTGACAGTGATTGCAAATTACCTATTTTCTATTATGGTCATGGCACTGCATTTGAGAGATACAGCATCCCATCTAGGCCGGAAAATTGGGGTAGCGAACGTTTTTTTGTATATCTTTCTGCCGCTATGAATTTCATAGGTGTTGCTCCAGATTATTATGGTCTTGGAGATGGTCCTGGATTTCATCATCACAATAGTGCTCAAACGAATTCCACATCAGGAATTGACATGATAAGAGCCGCTCGAAATTTAGTCATTCAAGAAGGTGGTTCATATAACGAGCAAGTGTATATCTCAGGATATTCTGAAGGAGGACATAATGCTATGGCTATGATTAAGATGATTCATGAACAAAGACTGCGTTCTGAATTCAATATAATCTCTGTAGGATGTGGTAGTGGTGCTTATGATACCTATGATTTGCAATATCATTATATATTGGATAATCCTTATTACCCTACAAGATCTTACATATTATACATTATAGGCTCCTGTGAAGATATTTATGGAAATATAATTAATGAAGATTTGGGGGAAACCTATAATACCTACTTGAATTCTCCATATGATACATTGTATGTGCAACATCTTTTGGGTCAGGATGGCATTATGGGGTGGGTGCCATTGCCGTGGACAGGTCTATTTCGCTCTGGAGTAATTGATGCTGTTGCCGCTAATCCGCAACATCCACTAAGGCAGTGCCTAAAGCAATCAGCAGTATATGATTGGGCAAATCCTTATCATACAGGACTTTACTATGTAAGAACTGACGAACAGGTTTATTGGCAAAATGCCCCTAAGGCAAAACTTGCGCAATGGAAATATATACCTTGGTATAAATTTTGGGACAAAGCCAGAGTTGCTACTTTTGATATGACAGCAGGAGGGTCTGTCGAGAACCACTTTGTAGGTGCTATTCCTATAATGATGCATTATATCTTGTCCACTAATCTTTCAAAAAACATGAGCTGTACCAGTACTCCAACATCCCTATCTCAGACATTAGTAATGAATTATGACAAAACGGTAGAATTGCCTATATCGCTTTATAAAGATGTAAAAGAAGTAAGTGCGCTGAATATGTCAAACTTTAAGACCTATAATACCCTTCACACTTTTGATAAGAGTACAAACAGCCTGAAACTACATTGTGAGGACATCACCTATGGGTCTTATCTATTAGAATTGAGAACAGGACACGGTGAGACCACCTATGTAGGGTTGCTTTATAATGAGCCGAATTTTTTAGTGTCTGAAGAATACAATCCCATCTCACTTTCTGATGAAGGCACATATCTGCTGGACATGACCTTATTAGAAGACAGGGTAGATAAAGTGCTGCTGTATGAAGAGGGAGGTTCTCTTATGAAGACTTTTTCAGAACCTTATGCCATTCAAGAAGTTGGCACTACTGCCAGTTTACAGAAAGGAAACTATGTAATAGAAATTCACGGTAGTCAGGGTCGCTATTATTTGAGGCTATCTTCGGAGCACAACAGCAAGTCCACCTCATTATCTATTTCTCCGAACCCATTTACAAATATATTAACGGTAAATACTGCTTCTACTTTCAAAAGCCTCTATATTTATGGTATAGATGGAAAAACTTATGATCTGCCTAAAAAATATGCCTACAAGAAATGTGAAATCAGTACAGAAACTTTGCCCGCAGGATTATATCTGATAGCAATAAATGACGATGCTGGAATACACTACGAGAAAGTTGTCAAGAAATAAGTTTTCCTATTTCAACTTTCTGCCTTTCCACTGATATTTTACTACATTTCCCATAGTGCCTACATAAATAATATATACAATATGCGCAATTTCTTTTAAAAAGAACTGTTTCATCCATATTTTTTTGCCGAAAAAAGTTGTGGTACTACCCAACAAAGAATAGTCAGAGATAAATTTTACTATACATTGGCATAAAAAAACAATAAGTAATGCCATGTTGCCCATCAAGGAGAGTATTAGATTTACGAAGATAGAGACCACAAAAAGATAAACCCCAGCCAAGATAGCTGTGATGCGCTTATCCTGATATTCTGAAGCCTTAGATGTCCATCTATAACGCTGCTGTAAGAAGTCTTCCACATTGGGCATGGGAGAGGTATACACCAGTGCCTCCATAGACTTGGCAACACTTACTTTCCCTTGATATGCTTTTGCTATTTTATATACCAACAGCATATCATCGCCCGAAGCTTTATGATCTATACCTTTGTACCCCTCTACATGAAGGAAGGCTCTTTTGGTAAAAGCAAAATTGGCGCCATTAGCCATATTATACATTTTCATTCTAATACTGGCAAAAGTAATCGCTATCATGCCTAAAAAATCCAAGGCCTGAAACTCTTCAAAAAAGTTGTCCTTGGGTTCAAAAATCACGGGTGCCACGATAAGCTCACATTGCTGTTGTTCATAAATGCTTGCTAAACTGTATAGCCAATTTTTTCCGACCTTGCAATCGGCATCAGTAGTAACAATAAGCTCTCCCTTCGCTATATATACAGCAGCTTCTATGGCGCGCTTTTTATATGCCTCTGTAAAAGTATTTTTGGGCAACAAATCTTTGAGATGATAGATAGTAGTGTTCTTGTAAGAAGCCTCCTCTACACACGAATAGGTGTTGTCTTCTGAAAAGTCGTCTATGACAATGATTTCGAATAATTCGGCAGGATAGTTATTAGCCATAATACTATCTAATAGCACCAAGATGGTTGTCTCCTCATTACGCGCCGGTATGATAATACTTATAAAGGTATTAGGTCTCGATGTCTCCAAGGATGTAACCGGGACACCTTCCCAATTGCGCACATAGGTATATTGTAATATAAAATAAAATACGGTGAGACCGATACTTACCCCTATCCAAAGCCACATGATGTAAAGGTAAAAAAAAATGAACACCCATTTATTAGCTATATACTAAGCAGAATATAGATATTGTGGTATTTTGGCTACTTTTGCAAGATGTCTTCGCAATTATTTATATATAACAGCCTACATCGCAAAAAAGAAGCCTTTGAGCCGCAAAACCCACCATTTGTAGGCTTATACGTATGCGGCCCTACTGTATATAATGATATTCATACTGGCAACCTAAGAACCTTCACCTCTTTTGATGTCATATACCGGTATTTAGTATATAAAGGATATAAGGTTCGGTATGTAAGAAATATTACTGATGCAGGACATCTTACTAATGACGCAGGGGAAGGAGTAAACAGGATGGAAAGTCAGGCGCGCCTAGAGCAATTAGAGCCTATGGAGATAGTACAAAAATATACTGTAGGCTTCCATGATATATGCAGGATTTATAATCTGAAGCCCCCTACCATAGAGCCTACGGCTACCGGACATATTATAGAACAGATACGTATGGCACAACAGCTTATTGACAATGGCTATGCCTATGCAGTAAATGGTTCTGTATATTTTGATGTAAAAAAATTCTCTGAAAAATATAACTACGGCGAACTGTCTGGAAGAAATATAGATGAGGTGATGGCAGGGTATCGCGATCTCGACGGACAGGAAGAGAAACGCAATGCCATAGATTTTGCCTTATGGAAGAAAGCAAGTCCTGCACATATCATGCGATGGGAGTCCCCTTGGGGTGAGGGATTTCCAGGTTGGCACTTGGAATGTAGTGCTATGAGCACCAAATACTTGGGGCAAAGTTTCGACATCCACGGTGGCGGCATGGATTTGAAATTTCCTCACCATGAGTGTGAAATAGCACAAAACATAGGTGCCGTAGGCGCAGCTCCTGTGCGCTATTGGATGCACACCAATATGGTAAATTTCAATGGGCAGAAGATGAGTAAATCTCTTGGAAACTCTATTTTGCCTATGGAACTCATACGTGGCAATCATCCCCTGCTCGACAAAGGATATTCCCCTATGACTGTTCGCTTCTTATTCTTACAGTCTCATTATACTTCAGAAATCGACCTTTCTATTAAAGCCCTACAAGATGCTGAAAAAGGCTATAGAAGAATTATGAATGCCCTTGAATATCTTACTACAATTTCATTTTCAGAAAGTACAATTAATGAGAATGACAGTACTATACATACGCTCCTTGATAATGTTGTTGCAGCTATGGATGATGACTTTAATACGGCCAAGGCTATAAGTGAGCTTTTCGCTCTTTGCAGCCAAATTAATATCTTCTATAATGCTGATAAAAAGACAGAAGGCATAAGCCAAGCTACGTTTGACAGGTTACAGCAAGAGTTCCCCGCATTTATAGGTGAAGTCTTAGGTTTGGATAATGAAAATGCAAGTACAGACTCATCCGCCTTAGATGCTGTAATGCAATTGGTAATAGAATTGCGCAACGACGCAAGAAAGGATAAAAACTGGTCGGTGTCGGACAAGATTCGAGACCAATTGAAAGAGGCCAAGATACAGCTCAAAGACAACAAAAATGGTACCACTACCTTTGAGGTTCAGTAATTAGCCCATGCGGTGTAAGGCTTTGAGCCATACATCGGGGATTTCGTTTTCCATAGCTACAAGGTAATCGCGATAGGAGCATGGATACATTTGGTACTTAGTTTTTCCTTTTATTCTTATCGGTATTCTCATCCACCATCTATCGCTTTTTTTACTTTTCATAAATACCAATGCTTCCTCCACATCTTCCATGTGTACCATAAATTTAGTAAAGTCACTCTCCCGTACTACAGGATAATCATTGACCCTCATACTGTAACCTTCGATAGCATACCATATCATCTGCGCTATAGCTTTTGCCGTCATACCTCTGATGTCATATTGGGGATTGTAGTTATATATCCCCAAGGATGTCAGTTTGTCACTAGCGGCAGCATATCGCATTATCTGACACATTTCATCGGCGAAGAACCCATTGGGACTAGCATGAACATATCCAGGAGCATCACACCCTCTCAACGCTGATATATTGAGGGCAACCATATCTCCATTGCGCACCATTGGTTCTGCTTCACGAATATCTTCTCGCAATGCGCCCAATCTATAAGCATCATGCTTCATCTCCTGCAACATCTTGAGATATGCATCTCGCACATAATAGGTTTGATACCCCAATAGGGAAAAGCTGTTTATCAGTAAGGCATGTTCGACAAATAGTTTATACAAATAATTGCGTTCATTCAAATGCTGTCCTTCGAAATATGTTTCTAGTTCAAATTGCTCGTCTATAAGCAGCATATCTATCTTCCTCTCCAAATGCACATACGATGATGCCTGCGCATACGCCTGTATCACAGAACCGCCTATAAATATGGGTAAGATATTGACCTTGACAAGTGCGCTGCATACCTGCTCAATAGCCACTAAAGTATCTGCTTGTGTCTCTCCAGTCCATACATTGCCTAGATCCGCAACTTTGACTTTGGCAGGAAAGCTTTTGAAAGCATAAAAGGCCTCTCTGACAGCATCCGCACCTCCTTCTGCTCCAGCATTATATTCACTACCTCTACTGTCACAGATACCCACCAATGCAATGGCACAATCATACACCTCCTTGCTATTATTGCCATTGAATATTACTACCGGCAAATCATTTCTATTAAGACTTCCATCCGTTGGCTGTATATAATCCCGCCACATAAATATTTTTTTATAAAAATATTAGCTATAACGTTATACAAAAAATAGTATTTGTCAACAAAAGAATATAAGTAAAATTATCCTTAGGGCATATACGGCTGGTATGAAATATATTTTGATATAAATAAAAATCATACTGTATTTTTGTAAGGCATGAGAATAGTACAATTTATATATAGCCTCTACCTGCTTATATTATGGTTCTTGTTTATGCCATTTGCAGTATTAGCTTTTATCATAAATAAAATATTTGTACCATATAAAAATCAGATTAAGTGGGTATATAAGATAAATGCAGCATATATGTCGGCATGGGAATTTTTGGTAGGCATTAGATTGAAATTTTACAATCTTGAAACCCTTGATACTAATAAAACTTATATCGTAATAGCCAATCACAATAATGTTGCAGACATAGTGGGCATTGCCCATGGTTGTAAAGTGCCGGCAAAGCCCTTGTTTAAAAAAGAAATTTCAAAAATACCTTTCTTGGGTTGGCTTTTTAGCCTGAGTGCTATTCCTGTGGACAGAACCTCAGAAAAAGGAAGAAAAGAGAGCTTAGAACGAATGCGCAATGAGTTAGCTATGGGTGTGTCCATCTTTATTTTCCCTGAGGGTACTCGCAATCGCACAGAAGACCCTCTAAAAAAATTCCATCATGGGGCTTTTACTCTTGCCATAGAAGCTCAGACTCCAATACTGCCCATGGTGCTAATAGGTATGAGAAAGATTTCGAAGCCTACTTCTTTATTATTCAGGCCGGGAACGATTCATGTCCATTATTTAGAGCCTATTCCCACTGAAGGTCTTACTCTTGCAGATATGGACTCGTTGAGACAAAAATGTTTTGATATCATACAGTCGTATATTATTGCTCATGATGACTATTTTGAACATCTAAAAAAGTAATTTATCTTAACTTATAATATGAAACATTCTAATTTTTCTTGGAAGAGTAATGACGGAATCGAAATTTTTGCACAAAAATGGGAAGGTAGCGAAAAACCTAAGGCCGTAATATGTCTCATTCACGGCATGGGTGAGCATAGTGGAAGATATGCGCATTGGGCAGAGCGATTTGCAAAAGACGGATATGCTGTAGCTGCTTACGACCAAAGAGGTCATGGCAAAAGTGGGGGAGGCAGGGGACACGCTCCTTCCTTTGATGCCCTATATGACGACGCAGAGATGTTTTTGTGTAAAGTAAAAAGTTTTTTTCCTGACAATAAATATGTCATTTATGGTCATAGTATGGGCGGTGATGTAGTGAGCAATCTACTCATTCGCAGAAAACCCACTGTAGATGCCGGTATTTTGTCTTCCCCCTATTTTAGGATGGCTTTTGCTGCCCCTAAGCTAAAAATTACTTTAGGAAAATGGATGGAGAATATTCTGCCTACGCTCACCCTGCCTACCGGACTCAATGCAAATCATATCTCCCGAGACCCCGAAGAAGTTAAAAAATATAAGAATGATCCTTTGGTTCATGATAAGATTTCTGCAAAAATGGGCATGCAACTCATTGATAATGGTGAATATGCTATTGCATACGCCAAAGAAATTACTGTGCCTCTATTTGTAATGCACGGCACTGGCGACCAGCTTACTTCACATAAGGCGACACAAGAATTTGTAGCCAATGGAGGAAAAAATATCAAGGCAAAATTTTATGATGGTCTCTATCATGAAATGCACAACGAACCCGAACGCGACCAAGTGTATAGAGACATTATAGCTTTTTTGGAAAGCTTATAGTTTTTTATAAAATATTGTGGGTAATCGCTTTTATCTTTTCCCGGCCACTACCAAGTAGTTGAGAAGAAATTTTGGTTGATTATTATAAGAGACTGTCTAAATTTTTATTGAATCACTTTATATTCCATATATTATACTTCTACAGGATATTTAACTCATGGGGCTTATAATATACAATTGTACTATTCTGATTCAGATGCTGGTCAAAATTCAGGAGCTATTGGTAATGGCTTATCCATTCGCTGCATTAAAGATTAAAAATGGCCAATAATAAAAATTAACAACATCTATATCCAATTTTTATTATATTCGTATTAAACATTTAT
>JBGAWK010000059.1:14407-14657 GCA_044227665.1 Chitinophagales bacterium | reverse complement strand
AATAATAGCTACCTTTGCCAAAAATATACATAAGATGAATAGTATATTATTATTTAGTATGCCAGGTGGTGGAGAGATATTTCTGATACTGGCAGTAGTTTTATTATTATTTGGTGGGAAAAAAATTCCGGAACTCATGCGTGGCGTAGGCAAAGGCATAAGAGAGTTCAATTCTGCCAAGAACAATCTGAAAGATGAGCTGGAAGCTGGCATGAAAGAAGAGGATAATAAAAAACAAATCTCCTAATCT
>JBGAWK010000059.1:0-14397 GCA_044227665.1 Chitinophagales bacterium | reverse complement strand
AAAAGTGCTCAATGCCTTTGTAGAGGTATTTACAGATACAGCACTCCTACAAGCCAAAAATATTGATAGCAAGTTGCGGAAAGGGGAACCTTTAGGAAAACTGTTTGGGCTGGTAATAGGCATAAAAGACAATATTTCTTACAAAGGACATAAGGTAACCGCAGGCTCCAAGATGTTACAGGGTTATACTGCATTATATCATGCCACCGTAGTAGAAAGGCTGTTGGCAGAAGATGCCATCATACTAGGAAGACTCAATTGCGATGAGTTTGCTATGGGTTCCTCGAATGAACATTCCTGCTACGGTGTCGTAAAAAACCCTCATGACAACTCCCGAGTGTCCGGAGGGTCATCAGGAGGCTCTGCCGCCGCGGTAGCCGCAGGATTGTGTATGGCGACCTTAGGCTCCGATACTGGAGGCTCTATACGGCAGCCGGCATCCTTCTGTGGTGTGCTGGGGCTAAAGCCTACCTACGGCAGGGTATCCCGATATGGGCTAGTAGCCTATGGCTCCTCTTTCGACCAGATAGGCCCCATCTGCAATGACAGCTATACGGCTGCAAGGATATTGGAAGTGATAGCAGGCTGCGATATGCACGATGCTACTTCCTCACACCACAAGGTGGACACTTATAGCGAAGTATCCCTAACTCCAAAACCGCTAAAAATTGCCTACTACCGCTATGGTACCGACCATGACAGCATAGATGGACAAGTACGGCAAGCTACCAAAGATTGTATCATGAAGTTGCAAGAATTGGGACATGAACTTACCGCAATAGATATGTTGGAATTAGAATATGCTGTCCCTGCCTACTATGTACTTACTACTGCTGAAGCATCTTCAAATTTATCGCGCTTTGACGGTATTCGCTATGGTCACTACGCTACCGATGCCGGAAATTTAGACGAGCTGTATAAAAAATCGCGCTCTGAGGGATTTGGTTGGGAAGTACAGCGACGAATCATGTCCGGAACATTTGTGTTGAGTGCAGGCTATTACGATGCCTACTATGCCAAGGCGCAAAAAGTAAGACGCATCATAGCTGAGAAGACCTATAAACTCTTGGAAGATTATGACTTTATCTTATGCCCTACAGCACCAAGTGTTGCCTTCCGATTTGGTGAGAATAGTCAGGATGCCATAGCCATGTTCCTAGCAGATATCTTTACGGTACAGGCAAATCTTGCGGGTATTCCTGCCATAAACATTCCATTCACCATAGATAGTGACACACACATGCCCATAGGTATGCAGTTCATGGGCGCCAAATTTTCTGAAAAACAACTCCTTCAACTTGCTACATATTTTGAAGATAATTTTTAGTATATTATCATGATAAGAAAATATGTCCACATAGCAATATTAGTTTTTCTTATCATACTACCACTGGTAATTTTTACGCAATCACCACCATCACAAAACATTTGGAAAGATACCCCCGAAGAGCTTGAGATTACCACAGAAGACCGAATCAGCGAAAGTGATGATTTGAATGCCACCATACAGCAACGTCTAAAAAAAGCACAGAAGGCAATACCTTTGGATTATAATGAGCATACTCAGAAATATATCAACCACTTTATCAGTGACAGAAGGCAGCATTTTGCCAAAGTACTCACAAGGGCAGAAAAATATTTTCCTATATATGAAAATATCTTAGCTAAAAATGGTGCTCCCGATGAGCTGAAATATCTTTCTGTGGTAGAATCTGCACTGAATCCTTATGCTGTATCACCCAAAGGTGCTACCGGACCATGGCAGTTTATGTATAGCACAGGGCTGGGGTATGGACTGGAAATTAATAAACGTATAGATGAGCGCAAGGATCCTTACGAAGCCACAGCAGCAGCAGCAAGGTTTCTCAAATATTTGCATGGTCTTTTTGGAGACTGGTTGCTTGCCATTGCTGCATATAATTGTGGTCCTGGCGGCGTACAGAAAGCCATAAAAAAATCCGGAGGAAAAACCACCTACTGGGAAATTCGTCCTTTTCTACCCAAAGAGACACAGGGCTATGTTCCTAGCTATATTGCTACGGTATATATGATGAAATATGCCAAGCTACACAACATATATCCCAATGATTATGATTTTTTTGTCACAGAAAGAGTAACGCTAAACAACAAACTTCTATTGTCAGATATAGAAAAGATTACGAACCTTTCTAGAGAAATACTTATACAAGAGAATCCTTCGCTACTTACTACATTAGTCCCCGAAGGATATAAGTTGAGCCTGCCCAAGAGCCGCGTACCTATATTTAAAAGTTTTGTGGACTCTCTATACTTGCTGGCAGAAGATGTGAATGCCGGCGACAAATTATTACAGCCTACAGTAGTAAAACCATCTTCTGTGGCTAAAGATATGTCTTTGAGTTCTTGCGAAACGCCACCTTCCGACAAAAGTATTTTTTCAAAAAAATCTACAGAAAAAACGACAAGCAAGAGTCTGAAAGATAAAGTAAAAGAGAAGGTTTTCGATAAAATCTTACCTAAAAAAGAGGAGGCAAAAAAAATCAAGCAAGACCCTAAGAAGACTAAAGACGGTAAACCAAAAAAGAACTCTCCCAAAATAGTTATTAAGACGCCTCAAGTATCTAGTTATCAGCAAAATGATATCCTCAACTTAGCGAGAATCAGGTATGGTCTATCGCCAAAATACTCCGCCACGAATGCCGGAATGGACAAGTCGGATGATGAGAGCTACTCTTTATTACTATATACTGTAAAGAATGGCGATAATCTAGGATATATTGCTAGTTGGTATCACTGTGGTGTGAATGAAATGAAATCTTGGAATGACATGCCCTCAAACCTCATAAATATAGGTCAAGAGTTAGTGATATATGTCCATAAAGATGATATAGGCAAATTCAACAGATTTGATAGATTTTCCAATAGAATTAAGGACAAACTTTCCAAAAATATTGTCTCCCATGAAGAAGATATTAGAAATACCGAGAAAGAAAAGGAAAAAACTTTTGAAGCAGTAAAGGATTCTTTCATACAAATCATAAAGGACAGCTTGTCCAAACTTAATACTCCTATAAAATCTCCACCACAAATAAAGCCCACAAGCAGCAAGCAGACGATAACGGCAGCAAAAATGGAGGATAATCTTGCCAAAACTTCTGACGGTTGTTATGCACTCTATACTTTGCAATCCGGCGACAATCTTTGGACTATAGCAAAAAAAGTAAATGCAGATGTTGAAGACCTGAAAACTTGGAATAAAAATCTCAACTTCAATAAAATGAAACCCGGACAGACCGTAAAAGTCCGCAAACTCAAGAATTGTAAGTACTAAGAAATTATTTCAGCAGCAAAAGCGTACCTTTTTCAGTGATAATTTTATTCTGATATTTATCAAAATATTTTACTATCCAAATATAGGTATCTTCAGGCTGTAGCATCCCCTTATAATACCCATCCCAACCTTTGTTGTCTGAATTGCCGTCATATACTTCTATCCCCCATCGGTTATAGATTTTTATTTCAGCAACAGATGGACATTCATTGATAATTTTGAAGTAGGGATTTATAATATCTTGATTAGGGGTAAATCCATTCGGTGCAAATAGTTTACATTCACATGTATCTTCAAATATGAATATAGTATCCCTATAAACTCCACATTCATTACTTACCGCAATGCTATAAGTTCCTTCCTTTGAAATTGTCCTCAGTAAATCACTTGTATTATTATCCCAATAAAATGACATTGTCGTAGGTGCATTAAGCGTAATTTGCTTGCCAGAACAGAGACCTACATCATCCCCAAGATACCAGACAGGATCTTCTGCTAATCTAAATATCCCTATTTTGTCGCTATGACTACATGTACCTCTAGTGACACTCACAGTATAAACACCATAATTATTTACAGAAATTGTCTGAGTAGTATCTCTAGTATTCCAGAAATATTTTGCATTTTCTATAACAGCATCTATAAGTACCTCCTCACCAGAGCATATATAAATATCTTCTCCTAACTCTAATTCAAAATCTTCATCTACTATTACCTGTACTATTTCGGAAGTATCTCTACAATGAAATTCTGTTTCTGCCGCGACACTATAGTTTCCAGTATTTTCTACGAAAAGCTTAGAATCGTTATCTGCTAAAAGAATATTATCATTATACCAGTTATAATTTAATAGTCCACTTGAAGTATTCAAAGCTACATTTTTACCTTCACAAAATCTTAAAGATCCATTTGCATAAATATTTATCTTTGGCTTAGGGTTTACAACCAAGTTAAGCTTCACAGTACTGTCACAGCCCTGATATGTTTTGCAATCAACTATATATTGACCCTCCTCATAATAATTATTGTTACATACTGAAAAGAAATTACCTTCACATATAGAATGACTTACAGATGTATCTTTCTTAGTAAGTATTTTAACAGTCAATGTATTAGTTGTAGCGCATTCTGTAGCGTTTGGAGTAAAAATGTATTGTATTACGCCTACTTGTGTATTATCTATTATACTTGGTGTCCAACTGCCACTAATGCCATTTGAAGAAATAGCAGGCAAAACAGGAACATTATCATACTGGCAAATAGGAGCTAGAGATGTAAATGTAGGTATAGTCCTTTTATTAATATTTACAATTGCAATACTAGTATCATTAGGACATGGACTTATCGCTTGAACGACATATATAAACTTACTATTTGTTGCATTAATAGCAGATTTAAAAATTCCATTTAGATTTAAAAATTGTCCTCCGATACCCTCTATTCTATACCATGTACCTCCTACTTGTTCATTATTAATTATTGAAAACAAATTAATCTGATTTGTATCAGATTCACAAATTGTTATATTCCCATCTATTCCGGCAAATACAGTATTCTGAACCACCATGGTTACCGCATTACTGGTAGCGGGGCTGCCTGTGGCACAGGTAGCATTAGAGGTGAGCACACATTCTATCTTGTCGTTATTGGCTAATGTATTGCTGGTGTAGGTAGCACTGTTGCCACTTACGTTGCTGCCATTGAGCTTCCATTGGTATGTAGGGCTGCTGCCGCCGTTGGTAGCCGTAGCCGTGAAGGTCACTGTCGTACCGCTACAAATACTATTCTTATCTGATGTGATAGCCACACCCACAGGGAGGTTTGCGTTCACCACCATCGTCAACGCATTACTTGTAGCGGGGTTGCCTGTGGCACAGGTAGCATTAGAGGTAAGCACACATTCTATCTTGTCGTTATTATTGAGTGTGCTACTACTATAGGTATTGCCGCTGCCTACTACGTTGCTGCCATTGAGCTTCCATTGGTATGTAGGGCTGCCGCCGCCGTTGGTAGCCGTAGCCGTGAAGGTCACTGTCGTTCCACTACATATACTGTTCTTATCTGATGTGATAGCCACACCCACAACATTGTTTGAGCCTTTTGATACTGTAATAGATGCACTCCTTGAAGGACAACTACCGTTAGCAGGTACTGTATAAACATAAACTCCTTCCAAATGTGTAGATGGATTGAATGCCCCTAGATATCCCCCGCCTAAACTACTAGGACCTGTCCATGTACCATTTGTAGAGGCGGAACTACCCAGTAATGTAAATAGATTTACTATGGCAGCACTACCACAAATATTTAATGTATTACTTACACCCGGATTAGAGCCTACACCCACATTGATACATACAGTAGTGTCGAATGTACATCCAAAATTGTCCGTGATTCTGTAGGTAAAACATTTAGAACCCGTACTTGTAGGTTTGATTTTTATATCATTGCCATTGGTAGAAATAACGTCAGGATTAGGAAGCCATTTACTGCTTACGATAGTAGGTTTGAACTTATATTTAGGCGGAACTATCGAAGGAGCAAAATTTAAATTCCAATAAAAAATGTATCCATTATCCGCCGCTAAGTGATCCGTTACCCATATCGTCCAATTTCCATTTAAGGGGCACCCTACAAAATCATTCCAACTCGAATTAATCTTATAATTACCGGGGATCGCCTGTTTAATATTATAACTTACATTACCGCTTACATCTGTATAAGTACTCAATAATCTCCAACTTATAGAATCATAAATAAACTGTGAAGCATCCGGGGAAAAACAATATGTAAGCCCAATTCCAGGCGTAGTATTAGCAGAGTTGCCATCTGCAGGTAATTCTGTAGCGCGAGGATTTCCTATTATAGTACCCTTACCAATATTATTATCTCGAGCTAATAAAGGGATTTTTTTTCCACTAGGACACTCAATAGAAATTGATAAATCTCCCATAAAAGAATGTTCCATATTCATACATATACTCTGAATATCCAAGCTATCCTTAACTTTTGCATTTACATCAAAGCAGTCCACTTTTAGCACTGAAGTATAAGAACTATTTTTTCCATCGGGTAAAAATGTCCGTTCACCGGCAGGTGGCGTACAGTCAAAAGTAAATTCTGTGGTATTAGCTTTACCTTTCAAAACGATAGAATCCCCTAAACACATGCCCATAGTTGCAGCACCTGTTCCATTAAAATTAGGCTTGGTAGAGACATATACCAACTGATTTACGCGATTATTGTTGGCACAATTATTTGGATCCGAAACATCTAAATTTACTCTAAAAATTCCAGGTGAGCTAAATACTTTAGTTGCGTTTTTGCCATTGGCCGTGGTTCCGTCACCAAAATCCCAAACATACTTTGCTCCAGAAGCATTTTTGGAAAAAGTAGCATCCCCTACAAATGATACGCTCTGACCTACACATATTCGTATAATACTATCACTCTGAGCTGCGGGATTTGTACTTATAATCCTAGAATTAATTACCTGACACGCTACTCTACAAGAGATATCTGCTTTCCATCCATTTTCCGTACCATAATTATTGGAAACCAATCTAAACGTAAGACATCTAGATAAATTTGCTGAAGATGAGAGTATTATTCCCGGACCATTAGAAGCACCTATACCGGTATAGGAACCTAAAAAGGGGGCTAATGTATCTGGTCCTTCATAAATATATAGAAAATCATAATAGTTTTGCAGAGAAAAATTGGTAAAGTTTAGTTTTATATCTCTATCAGGGTTGCCTGAACAAAAAGTCATCACCACATTTTCATTGTTCCCATACGTACTATTGCTACCTCCTGGATCATAAAATGTACCATTACAAGTAGTAATGGTCGTATTAGACATATTGTAAGTTTGAGCAGAGGCAATATTGCTCATAATTATATACAGTAATAAGAAAATATATTTAGCTGAATCTCTCAAATTTTTACTCTTAAATATTTTATAAATATATAGGAATCATCAATAAGAATCTATAATAATTTATGGAAAATAAGCTTAAAATTCAGAACATTATGAGTATAATATACTGATAAACAATACATTGACTATAAAAATTTGAGTACTCCTATTTTACCATTATGCCTACGGCAGAAATCCCTTTGATAGGATTTTCACGCATATTTTGTACTACCTTTAGGGTGTGCTTTCCGGAATTTATATCCTCAAGGGGAATTATTACTGTATTATGTGTGCCCAAAGTTTTTCCCGTAGGTTTGCCCTCTTTGTCAAATAGTGTGATAGAATGACGTGAGGATTTGCCCTCATCAACCACCTTTACCCAAAAATTACTGTACTTATATTGCTCGGTATATCTTATGCCTAGTGCTAACTTTTTTGGGTTTTTGCTTTCGGGTAAATCGAAGATAAGGGTATCGCTATATTTCCAGTTGTTCACAGATACATCCTGATACTTACTGTAGCGGTAGCCGTCGTTACAGCCTGTAAGCAACAGCACAAGGATAATCTTTACTGCCACTTTCACTAAGATGATAGCTGCGATGAGGGTAGGATTTTTCTGTATAGCAGTACGTGCCGACAGCATACATTGCAGCCAAAACCACTTGCAAATTTTAAAGCCAAAACCCAACATCATAATAAAGATAGTATTTCCTGTAACTGTAGTGTAATGAAATGTATTAATTTATGCTAAATCTGCAATTTTTATCACTAATTCTACTAGCCTGTTGGCGTAGCCATATTCGTTGTCATACCAGCCTACAATTTTATAAAGTTTGTCTGTCTTTTGTGTAAGTCCTGCATCGAAAAGGCAGGATAGGGGTGAAGATATGATATCTGAGGACACTATGGGATCTTCTGTATAGCCCATGATGCCTTTCATCTTCGTGTCGGCGGCTTTTTTGAATGCAGCATTGATATCTGCAACACTTACATCTTCTTCCATGCTAAAGATGAGTTCTGTAAGTGAACCTACAATCACGGGAACACGAACGGCACCACCAATAATTTTGCCTTTCACTTCGGGAATCACCCATTCTAAGGCTTTAGTCGCATTGGAACTCGTGGGCGTGATATTTTCTGTGGCGGCACGTGCTCTGCGGAAATCACTGCCATGAACGCCATCCTGCAGCTTCTGGTCACCTGTATAAGCATGTATAGTGTTCATGATACCATGACCGATATGGAAGTTGTCAATGAGTGTTTGCACCATAGGCGCAAGACAGTTTGTAGTACAAGAGGCATTAGATACCACTACGTCCTCAGGACTAAGTAGATGATCGTTGATGCCTAGTACGATGGTCTTGGTGTTTTTGTCGGCAGGAGCAGAGATGACCACTTTTTTTGCTCCTGCTCTGATATGCTTGGCCGCTTCTTCCTGATTGCGGGCACGACCCGTACACTCTATGACAATATCTACACCCAGTGACTTCCAGGGAAGGTCTTCCATGTTTTTCTCTTCCAGACATACTATGCGATAATCGTCTACGGTGATACTTTCAGCGTCGTGAGTGAAGGATTTTTTCCAAGTACCCTGCGCCGTATCATATTGAAGGAGATAGCACAAAATATCGTTGGGCGCGAGGTCATTAACGGCTACGACCTCTACATCGTCTCTGTCCATCATAAGGCGAAATACCAATCTGCCTATCCTTCCCAATCCATTTATAGCTACTCTTTTCTTCATGCCCCAAAGTTAAGGATTATCCTTAGCATTTAGGATATAGAAGTGCTGAGGATAGCGATATTTTTTTAGCTGTATAGCAGAATAGTAGAGGATAGATAAGAAATATTAAGGGAAAGTAATTTTTTGTTTTCAAGTATTTTATTAGAGAAAAATAATAGTATATTTGCACACGCTTTTGAAAAAAGGCTATTGTTCTTAACATTTTGGCCCGTTCGTCTAGGGGTTAGGACAGGAGATTTTCATTCTTCAAACAGGGGTTCGATTCCCCTACGGGCTACAAAGGCATCTTAGGATGCCTTTTTTATTGGGGTTTTCAAGGATTGAAATTAATTGCGTACCCTTTTACGTATTGATTATTGGTTTTGGTTTGTTGTTGTAGCCTCAAGATACATTACTTTACTGCACGTATAAATTTCCATATTCGCAGCTTCCTATTTCGGAAAAAGAGAAATATAGTACCCAAATTTCTTTTTTATATATATAGTGCCGACTATATTCCACGTAGCCATGCTTACTGTACTGGCGATGGCAGCACCTTCTATGCCTAAGCGCGGAACGGCTATCATAATAGCAGCAATATTAATAGCAGCACCCAGAAGCGAAATATTGCGAAATTGCTTATGATGCCCGGTAACATTGAGGAGTTGTGCCACGGGTCCACATCCTACATTGAATATCTGACCTATAGATGCTATGGTAAGGCTAACAGCACCTCCTACGAATTCTTTACCATAGGTAATCTGTATCATAAATTTTGAAAAAAATAGCACTAAAATAAATCCCGGTATAGTGGACAAGAAAACCATGCGTGTGAATTTTACACATAAAGAATGTATAGATTCTAGATTCCCTTTTTGATACAGTTGGCTAATCTTTGGTTGTATCGTAGTATTCATGGCAACAAGTGCCAGTGCTGCAACGCTACTGATATTTAGGCAGGTCTTATATATTCCTACATCCGCAGTGCTTACAAAGTAGGGGAGGTAAAAACCGTCAAAGTTTGTACTTATGGTGAAGCCAAGATAAGTGATAAACATAGGCCATGCCAAGGTTGTAATTTCTTTATAATTAGAAACATATAATTGCTCCTGATTTTTGGAAGGCACATAAAGATATTTTATGATATAATATTGCCCAAAAAGCCAGGCACAAAACATCGAAGATATATAGTGTAAATAGATAGGATTGTAACGATTGAAAAAAAATAGTGTAAGCACAGTGATAATGAAGATACGAGATGCCATGAAAAGAAGGTTGGCATAGTTAGCCTGCTTGTTGCGCAAAATAGCGCGCAGCGTAAAGGCATTCAACTCCGAAAGCAAGATAAATGGCAAGAGCAGTAGGCCTATTTTGAATTTATCTGCTAGATAAGGCACACTCCATTGCTGAGCCTGAAAATCTGCATATAGCCATGCTGGGATGATGATAATCACCCAATTGATAAGAAGCAGATGCACGCTTTTCACATACACAGACCAAGCTGCTTTCATATTGTACTTCTCGCGGTACTGTGGTATCAATTTGAGTATGGCATCCTTTATGCCAAAGGAGGGCAAAATATAGATGACAAAAAGAAAGGTTATCACATTGGTAAGCTCGCCGGATGCCCTGGGGCCGTAGTTTCTGCCTATGATTACCCCTGTAACGAAGCGCATAGCAAAGACAGCGAGCATAGTAAGAATAGTATGAAAGCTATTTTTGAAGACAAATTCAAAGTGCTTGTCCTCTGCTATTTTATATAATTTATTCCTGAGAAAATCAATGACTGCCAAAACCCACTATAAAGATATGATAAAATTGTGTCCAAAATTACAGATTTTGCAAGAATTGCCATGCTACACCATGTTAAAGCTTAGTATAATCTTTATATATTTGTGCCTCATTATCGCAAAACTGGCAGATGCTATTTAATTCGTTAGAGTTTTTACTGTTCTTTCCGATATTTACAGTGCTGTACTTTGTACTGCCCTATAAATATCGCAGACAGTATCTTTTGGCGGCGAGTTTGTTTTTTTATATATGCTATTCTCCCAAATACCTGATACTGCTCATGTTCAGCACATACATATCGTGGTATTCTGCAAGAAAAATTGCCGCTACGGACAATGATTTTGAAAAAAGATTCTACCTGCTAACCGGAGTAATACTCAATGTATTACAATTAGGACTAATTAAATACCTCAACTTTGTAGATGATAATGTTAGACTTTTAGTAGATAGTATTGGATTTCACTATCCTGTGCCGGAACCTTGGTTCAACACTATCCTGTTGCCAGTAGGCATTTCATTCTATACCTTCCATACCTTGGCATACAATATTGATGTGTATAAGGGCATCACTCCTGTCGAAAAGCGTTTTTGGTTTTACACCTTATTTGTTTCTTACTGGCCGCAGCTTCTGGCAGGACCTATACCACGTGCCAATCAGTTGATTCCAGAATTGCGCAAAGACAGCGACTATGATTATGAGCGGTTGAGGAGCGGACTGATACGTATGTTATATGGTTTTTTTAAAAAGATTGTAATTGCCGACCGTCTTTCTATGTATGTAAAAGCGGTGTATGAAAACTATGACCAAGCATCAGGATGGACTATTGTGATGGGCGCAGTTTTTTTTGTATTTCAGGTGTATTGTGACTTCTCGGGATATTCAGATATTGCCATTGGGGCATCCAGAATATTGGGCATAAACCTGATGGAGAATTTCAAGAGACCTTTCTATGCCAAGAATCTGGCAGACTTTTGGACACGCTGGCATATTTCGCTATCTACTTGGCTTACCGATTATATCTTTTTTTATTTGGGCGCCTACAAGGCATCTGGGCTGAAGGTGGTGTTCAACGTTATTTTTGTGCTTACAATATGTGGGCTATGGCACGGTGCCAATTGGCCTATGGTGTTGTCATTTACCGTAATAGGTATTTTTATGGCCATACGTTACCTATGGCAATACAATGTGGTAACCCAAATTAAACCTAGTAATCTATATAAAGCATTTGACAGATATATTCCCGATAGCATACATATTGCCACCACATTTGTGCTACTGACGTATGCCTTCATGTTATTTAGGGTGCAGGGCGCAGTAGAAGCACTTGCGGTCAAAGGTAAAATAGTGTCGTGGACAGAGATTAGCGGTGCTTTATACACCAAGGTTATGCATCTTCATCAGGCAGCGTTTATGCATGAAGTCATATATAGTAAGGGGTTGATAAACTTTATTTTAGCCGTATTTTTTATGCTATTCTTATATATTGTAGAGGGCATAGTTGGCGATAGACGCACTGAGGATGTAATTGCGACACAGCGCAAACCTCTGAGGTGGGCAGCATATATCTTTATGTTACTTTCTATTGCATGGTTTGGGGTCTTTAATGAAAATGAATTTGTGTATTTCCAGTTTTAGAAGATGGTAAAGGTAGTACGACATATCCTCATTTTTATACTGATAGCCACAGGAATTGCTATAGTAGCAAAAAACATGCTAGCATCTTTTGCTTGGGGAGATCAGACACAATATACCAAAATTGATTTTTTTGATAAAAATAAAGAAAAGTTCAATGCCATCTATATCGGAGGTAGCTTAGAATACCGACATCTCAATCCCACCATTATTGACTCATCTGCCCAAGCTCATGGCATAGACTTCCGGAGTTTTAATTTTGGCATAGATGGACACAACTTACCGCAGCAGTTCAGAGACGTAAATTATTATATTGACCATTATAATAAGAATTTAGATTATGTAGTGATGTCTTTATCTAGTGAACCCTATACACTCTTGAGTAATATGCATACCAAGAAATTTGTCTGCTGGGTGGATTTTAAGAGCATGAAAGATGCCATACAAGTAGCGTGGTCGCTCAATGATCCTATAAAGCTGAAAATGAAATATACCTACGTATATGTCATGACATGGATAGAAAATATCTTTTCTATAGGTATGATGGATGATATACTACAGTTTTATTTGGATAGGCCGACCTTTGACAAGCGCTATTTGGGTACAGATAAAAATGGGTTCTATCCCTACGATGCAGAATATGCGAACCTTATCTCCGACATAGAGAGAGATAATATAGGACTAAACTCCTCCAAAGAAAATTATGACACCAATAAGGCGAAGCGAGACAGTATGCGTAATGCTGACATTGCCACTTTTAGATTTCTTACCAAGCATAAATTGTTACCCAATGCTACGATGCTCGATTTATATAAGGAATTGGACAAAAAGTGCAAAAAAAATGGCATAGAATTGATAGTCATTATGCCCCCAAGGGGACGAACACCCTACACCCTCTTGCAGCCTATATTTGAAGCGTTACCCTGCAAAAAAATATCACTAGCCAGCCCAATAGAATATCCAGAATACTATGCAGTAGAATATAGCTACAACTACCATCACCTGAATAGTAAAGGCGCAAAACCTTATAGTAGAGAGTTTGGCAGAAAGTTAGCAGAGATATTAAGCCATACCAAAATTCCACGTACAGAATTTCCTATTGTTAAAAAAGAATTACAATAGATCCCTAATTTTTTTGTGCATAAAATCGACATTTGTTAAAAATTTTTTTTTATAAAAAAAATAATATAATTTTATCAATTAATTTTTAACTTATGGAAAAAATCTACACAATTCTTTTTATCTTATCCTTCTTCCTTTCATTAGAGATGGCTTTTGCTACAGATATCGAAGTAATTCAGAGAAAAAAAGAACAAAAGCTCCCTTTAAATATTACGATTCTAGCTATGGTGGAAGATTCTGAACTAAAGTACTTTTTAAAATATATTTCTCTTGAAGCAAGTATTTATAAGAAAGCGACATACTATGCAATAGATGGGATATATACAGTCATGCTGCCAAGTTTGATATTGTCCCTCTCCAAGTACAAAGATGATATTATACTTAATTTGGCATAAAAAATAATGAATATTTGAATTAGTTTAAAAATAAAATAATATATGAGAAGATTTTACAACATATTTTTAGTAATCTTTCTTTTGTTGCTTACAGATAGCACGTTTGGGCAGAAGAACTTAAAACTTAGGATTACAAGTATTGCCGCTGTAAATACCTATGGAACGGATTGCGATGAAGACTTTTGGGGTAACGATAATGAGATTGATTGGGTTTGGGATATTGATGACGGCAATAATGATGTCGCTGAAAACTGTTATGATTTAGGTGATGATAAAAATTCAAATTCTAATGCGCCGGATTTCAATGTTTGGGATAAAAATTATAATTATGGCTGTGAGTGGTCCGGGGGGAATATCAATTTTGAAGTCAAGGGTTGGGATCAAGATGGTCCAGATCAGTGTGTATTTGGCGAATATGGAGAAACGTTGTCTGATTTAGCTTGTACAGTAAGTGTGACAAGAGCTTTTCCTTCAGATGTTAATGGTACGTATGGACCCTATACG
>JBGAWK010000058.1:0-14871 GCA_044227665.1 Chitinophagales bacterium | reverse complement strand
AAATACGTTCAAATTATTGATATTTCCAAAGTAGAGAAAGTAAAGATAAAAACCAAGTATGACCAAAACTACTATATAGGCATTTTCTTTCCCAATAAAAAAAATAAGTTGGTAAGTGACTGGACTATATTCACCTTACTCGTATCGTTGCTTATACTAATTATGGCATTTTTTGGGTATGCCATAAATTTATTGCTGAAGCAAAAAAAAGTTTCTGAAATCAAAAATGACTTCGTCAATAATATGACCCATGAGCTCAAAACGCCTATATCCACTATAGGTCTAGCTGCTGATGTACTCATGAATGAAGACTTATCCCAAAAGCCTGATAAATTAAATCACTATGCAAAAATCATTTTTGAAGAAAATAATAGGCTAAGGAAACAAGTACAGGCAGTATTGCAAGTTGCCACTATGGACTCCAAAAAGCCTGTATTGAAATATGATGTCATAGACTTGGTAGAGCTATTGAATACCCTAGTTGCCAGTATGGAAATGAAAGTACAAGAAAAATCCGGCTCTATAATTTTTGAAAATACCGCCAATGAACATGTCATTTTTGGTGATAGTGTACATATTACCAATGTATTCTATAATTTGGTTGACAATGCCATCAAATATTGTGATAAGATTCCACATATAAAAATCTTTGTACACAATAAGCGAAAAGGCATAGAAGTTCAAATTATTGACAATGGCAAAGGGATTCCAAAAGAAGATTTAAACAATATTTTTGAAAAATTCTATAGAGTACATAGCGGCAACATTCATGATGTGAAAGGTTTTGGGTTGGGGTTATTTTATGTAAAAACAATTATTTCGGAACACAAGGGAAAAATATTTGCAAAAAGTAAGCTCGGGGAAGGAAGTATTTTTTATATTTGGTTACCGTTTAAAAGATAATACTGCCTATGACAAAAATTTTACTTGTAGAAGACGATCCCAATTTAGCTTATATTGTAAAAGATAATCTATCAGAAAAAGGATTTTATGTAAAGCACTGTGAGAATGGTATGGATGCCGAACACATCTTATTGAAAGATGATTTTGACCTATACCTTTTCGATGTAATGATGCCCAAGAAAGATGGTTTTTCCTTGGCAGAGAGCATTAGAGGTCGTGGGGATCAAACGCCTATTATCTTTATTACCGCTAGGGAGATGGCGGAGGATAAAATTAA
This sequence comes from Chitinophagales bacterium, assembly GCA_044227665.1. Lineage (GTDB taxonomy): Bacteria > Bacteroidota > Bacteroidia > Chitinophagales > JADIYW01 > JBGAWK01. Next base: position 13,691 of record JBGAWK010000058.1, on the reverse strand, counting down.
AGGATTTACACTAGGTGCTGATGACTATATTACAAAACCTTTTAACTTTGGAGAGCTAGTGTTGCGCATAGAAGCTATACTCAAAAGAGTGAAGAGCAATACACCGCAGGTAACAGAAATAGAATTTGGCAGATGCCTCCTAAAGACCGATGAGCTCAAGTTGCGTATCCATAGTGAATGGGTGACACTTACAAAGAAAGAATCGGCATTGCTGGAATATCTTGCCAAAAATGCAAATCAAGCCGTAAAGCGTGAGGAGATGCTCCGATCTATATGGAAAGATGATAGCTACTTTGCTGGACGAAGCATGGATGTATATATTACAAAGCTACGCAAGTACCTCAAGGCAGACCCATCCATAGACATTCAGAATGTACATGGTGTAGGATTCAAGATGGTGATAAGCTAAAAACAGAAAGAACTATTTCTTTGCTATTAGGGTATTGTACCTGATAATAGTCGTATCTTTGTTTCTGATATGAAAATAAAATTTCACAAGTATCAAGGTACAGGCAATGACTTTATTATCATAGATAATAGAGACCATATTTTTGTGCCGGAAAAGGAAGTGATATACAATTTATGTACCAGACGATTTGGTGTAGGTGCTGACGGTCTGATGCTACTAGACGATACAGGACAAGGAGAATTCCGGATGACCTATTTCAATTCCGATGGCAAAGAAGGCTCTATGTGCGGTAATGGCGGCAGATGTATTGCTGCCTTCGCATTAGAGCAGGGAATTGCGCCTTACAAAGGCAAGTTCTATGCCATAGATGGCGAACACGATTACGAGGTAACACCACAAGGCGTAAAACTGAAGATGATAGACATCACTACTTGGGAAGAAAATCAGGGACACTTTATACTCAATACTGGGTCTCCGCATTATGTGGAGTTTGTAGATAAGGTCATGTCGCTGCCTATAGTAGAAGAGGCGCGTAAGATAAGATATAATAACCGCTTCGCCGACGAAGGTATCAATGTGAACTTTGTAGAGGACTTACAAGATTCTATCTTGCTGCGCACTTATGAAAGAGGCGTAGAAGATGAGACGCTGTCATGTGGCACAGGAACGGTAGCTACAGCTATAGCTTATGCCCTACGCAATGCCCTTACCATAGGACCGCTCAAGATTTTTACAAAAGGCGGAGAGCTTAAAGTTTATTTTGAAAAAAATAACCTTATATACGAAAATATATGGCTGCAAGGTGCTGCCACCAAAGTATATGAAGCAATAATAGATTTAGATGCCCTTCCAAAATAATGCCTATGATAAAATACTTCTATAAAGAAAATGGCATACTCAATGAGATAGACACAATATCCAAAAATTGTTGGATAAATATTTCTCCACCTTTCAATATGGAGAAATTAGAGCGACTGAGTAGAGAAGCTGATGTGCCCTTTGAATTTATAGTAGATTGTATAGACCAATATGAGCGTTCCAGATATGACAAAGAAGATGATGCCAAACTTATCGTCATCAATACGCCCATAGTAAATCAAGGCATTGACACCGATGATGATGCGACCTATATTACCGTGCCAGTAGGCATTATCCTAAAGCCTGAATTACTCATCACCATAAGCTCCCTCTCAAATCCTATGATACAATGGTTTGAAAAAAATCCTATAAAAAATATCAAACCGGAAGACAAAGAGATGTTTATCCTCAAGATTTTTGAGCGCAATGTAGAATACTACCTTCATTACTTGAGGGAGATAAATAAGCGCATGTCTATGATTGAAAAGGAGCTGGATGACTCTGGCAAGAACATAGAACTAAAGAAATTACTCAACCTACAAAAGTCTTTGGTATATTTCGTAAACGATCTTCGTGCTAATGAGATGGTGATGATGAAGATTCAGCGTACCGATTTTCTGAATATTTACGAGAATGAGGAAGCTAAAGATTTTTTACAAGATATTATCATAGATAATAGTCAGGCTATGGAAATGGCCAACGTATATACCCATATTACGGCAAGCACGATGGATGCCTTTGCCAATATCTTGTCTAATAACCTGAACAATGTCATGAAGAGGCTGACCTCTATTACCGTAATACTGATGCTTCCTACCTTGGTAGCCAGTATGTATGGCATGAATGTACATCTGCCCTTTCAAGATAATAAGTACGCATTTATAGGCACTATACTTATAGCCTTCGTCACAGCAATATTTTTTGCCTATTACTTCCAAAAACGCAGGTGGTTATAATATGGATACTCACTACAAAGATATTATAGCTATTAGGAGGCTACTCACTTACTTTGCGGGACTTTCCATACTGTATTTGCTGTATTTGCTTCAGCAGGTATTAATTCCATTTGTATTAGCACTATTCATAGCCTTATTGGTGTATCCTGTGTTGGAATTTTTTGACAAAAAAAAAGTACCTATTTGGATTAGCATCACTATGATATGGATAGCAATTATAGCCTCTATAATCTTTTTAGGATGGGTATTCTATTCTACAGGACTTTCCTTCTATGAGCAGCGCGATATGCTATTTATACAATTACAGCACAAGCTCAATGACATTATATTATATGCAAATAAAAAGTATCAACTACACATAGATGTAAGCGATGTAATGCAGCGTATTCATGAACGCCTAAATTCTTCCTTTTTGATAGCCCAAACTACAAACTTTGCGGGGACACTGGGAGGCATCATTGGGGTGTTTTCTATGGTAGCTCTATATCTTATCATATTGATGAGTGGTATTCTGAGTTATGAAAATTACTTCCGCTACTTGGAACAGGATAAGAAACAAGGCAAGATATTAAAGGCTTTTGAGACAGTAAAAAAATCTATAACCACTTACATGAGGGTGAAGTTTATCCTAAGTGTATGTACCGGTATCGGGACGGCGATAGTGTGTATGCTGCTCAATATAAAGTTTGCCATATTTTGGGGATTCTTGGCCTACTTGCTTAACTTTATACCTACGTTTGGCTCTATATTAGGTGTCATTCCGCCCGTGCTGATGTCGCTCATCCAATTTGATAGTATGATGTTCGTGGGTTTGGTATTGGCACTATTATTTGCTGTACAGACATTATTTGGCAATATTTTAGAGCCTATATATATGGGATCTAGTGTGTCTATCAATACAATTGCCATCATCATGGGTCTATTATTTTGGGGATATTTATGGGGTGTTTATGGCATGTTTCTAGCAGTGCCCTTATTGGTGATGGTAAAGACAATACTAGAACAAATAGAGGGTGCTGAAGTTCTCGCAAGATTATTAGGCACACATATTAAGGTAAAGAAAAAAAATTAAACTTTAATAGTTACTAGTTTTTTTGTAGCAAAAAAATCTTCTTCAAACAGGCTGTTTAAATCCATAGTGGTACAGCACTTAATTCCTGCTAATTCGGCATCCAAATCACCCCCTTTAAGAAAATAATAGCAACTACTTTTTTTTACATTTTGCTGTGTCCATGCCATAAGCTGCGCCGTAGGTGCTACAGCTCTAGATACGATAGCATCATAACGAGGCTTATGATGCTCCATACGCTCACATACGGCTGTCACATTGGTTAATTTCAAGTTATTACTCACCTCCCGTACAACATTGATTTTTTTCTGAATAGAGTCTAGCAGTACAAATTGCACATGAGGCATAGCTATGGCAAGAGGAATACCAGGAAATCCTCCTCCCGTACCTACATCCAATATAGTCTGTATCTTCTTGTCAGAAATTATTTTCAGAATAGAAAGGCTATGCAAGACATGATGTACAAAAAAATTACCCATATCTTTACGAGATATTACATTTATCTTTTGATTCCAGTCTTTATACAATTCATGAAGAGAGGTCAGGTTGTAAATTTGCTGGGGGCTGAGTTCTGAGAAATATTTAAGCAAGAGAGCTTCCACCTCACAAAAATAATGCTAATGCGTTTCATAGTCATCATTCCTGATGACTTTTTGCTGTGGGACAGCTGGAAACTGTTCATTTTTAATAAAAAAATTATTATCTACTACTTGTTGTAAGGAATACTTTTTACCGTAATCTTTGTGATAGATATATATATGATTCCCTACTTCACGCAACCAAAATTTTATGCTAGGGAAAAGATGCCAGTTACCACTATTGTCCATACCTTCATAGTATAGCTGTATCCATGCTACCTCACGTTGTATCAAAGTACGATTTTGGTTGAAATATTGATATTCTTTGATTTTTATCTTCTTAGAAAATAGTGTGTAAAAATTTTGTATATCGGGATGAGTGCAGAAATTTTGCCAACAAAAATCGTCGTTTGTCTGCATATATTCCATTTGGTAATGAGCCATAAAATCATGATGCAAAACCTCATTTTTTTCATACGTAGGATAATAGGCCTGAAAACTTCCTGCGCAGTAGCCTTCCAGTAATTGCATGACGGCATCCTTGAGATATACATTTTCGTGAATATCTAGATTCAAGGTGTATTCCGTAGAGTCTGGCTGCAACCCCTGACTATTTGCTATAATAGTGGCAAAAACAAATACACATATTTTAAAACACCTCATTTTACTAAAATTTGTGCTAACTCTTCTTTAGTATCTATCTTTTGGGAAATCTTGGTCATAGGGAAAGTAATTTCTTTTCCACTATACGCAGAAAAATCTTTTCCCAGCAAAAAACTATCCTCTACTTTGGCTATACTACCATCATTAGCAAAAGAAACAATGCTAAAAGGTTGATTTTTTAATAGCAATAAGGGGTCATTATTTCCCGGAACATAATAAAATACAGTATTCAAGTGATTATATATGACATAAACCATCGTAGATAAGAAATTTTTTGAGGTATTGACTTTGAAGTTGGCGTAGATGGGAATACTTTCTTCGTCAGCAATCTTATCGAAATTATACATCCCAAATTTATCAATATTCAGTGTCTTAAAATTGCGATCTGTAATGGATTCATAATTAATGGCAACGGGCGTAGTATTAGCCGTGGAAATATCTTCGTCGTTTCCATAATTTCTCCAAATATCATCATCCCAAAGTTGCCTTTCATCATCGGGTGTACTGATATTTGCCGAAGGTGAGGATGCAAATAAGGTATTTTTCTGCCATCCGCTTGGTGACAAATAGAAACTCTCCATACCTTTTTTATCCCATGGACTATAAAGCCTTACCATAATATTTTTATTGGGCAAAAATTGTAAAGTATCACCCGAAGTAGCGAGTGCATATAGTTCAAACATACCTGCTGATTCCAATGTTTTTTCACCCTGTGGTGTAGCGTACTGCATCGGCAGCGCATTTATCACGATGTCTAGTGCATCCGTAAATTGACGATAATAAATATTTACCATGCCTTCGTAGGCTTTCCCTTTTAACGAAAAACAGTATTTAGGAATATATATACGCGACTGTTCATGTGCTAATACTGTGCATTGCGTAGCATCAACACTGTATGTAGAAAATGTAGTTTTAGGTATTTGTGCTTGTACGCTAAAGCATAAGATACTTAATAAAAGAAAAAATGTAACCCTCATCCTTTTATAACGAATATGAAGTAGGTTTATTATAATTGCTATCCAGTGACATATATTATTATCGGTTATTCCCTAATGAGTTCTCCTTTAGATACAGGGGCATTTACGATATTTGCTCTTGCAAAATTATTAGCACCAAAACTTACTTTAAAATCCGTCCAACCTTTCTTGCCTACATTATAGGAAGGTTCATAATAGTCGGTAGAAATGATTTGTGCACCACTGGCAAAGGCCTTATCACGCATAGAGTAATCACCTTCTCTAGCTTCTATCGTGTTGCCGTCACTTCGTGTTCTAATAATCCCCCCTGCATCTAAAGCTATATTAATTTCTTCACTATCCCCAGGATTATCAATGATGACAAAAGCAGAATTCGGCGAGGACACTTCGCTAAATTGAAACATTTTCCTGCCCTCCAAGTTAGGCGCACCTTCGAGGTAGCTGGCATTTTTATACGTAATAAATAATATCTTTCCTCGCATGTCTTTTACCTTATCCCATCCCATAGCAGCTATTCTTGATTTCAAGTCGGGGTAAGTTCCTCTCATGTCGGGAGTATATAGAATTTTGGAATCTCCAAAAACTTCTTCTATCTCCATATCTACACTATCCAAAGCATTCTTGGTAAATGGCAGGGCTTCTGTAAATAGGGGTATTAAGTTGCCTACAGCACTGGTTTTAAGCTCTACTAATACAAATAAAGGCAAGTGAGTAGGATGCTGTTCCGACCATTGTTTTAAGGCTGTGATAGCGTCCTTGAAAGTATAATAATTGGTATTATAGTCTACATCTGGAATATGCAGTAATTTCATGCCGGGCTGCAAAAGTGCGTCCACACCCGATGCTATAGATTTATTTACCAGTAAATTGCCTAAACGATTATAATACCTTCCTCCTAAAGGGTCGTAATAGATGTCTAGCTCAAAACTGCGTAGGCCCAAGTCCAACTGATACGGTAGGGGTTTATGGTCATACTCCCAGGCTTTAGGGTTGTTTTCATCGGGAAGAAAACTTCCTAAGGTTTTCAGAAATCCCAAGATGTCATGATCTGTAAGCCTTCTGTAACTATTATGACTTCCTATAACTTGTATTTGATTGATAGGCAAATTTTCGGTGGCCTCGTTCAATGGGATAATGTCGCTGTTAAGATTTTCCTTTTTACAAGATTGAACTGAGATAATTAGTAAAATAATAAAAATATATTTCATATTTTATGGTATATAATTTAAAAGTAAATATTTTTTCGCAATTATAAAAATCTAAAAGCATATAATTTTTACTAATACAAAATTTGCGCATTTTGGTGCATCTTTACAAAAAAATATGACAATAAAATCTGTAAATAGGAGAAGATTTTTAGGATATTCTGCAATGGCCACGGCCTCTGCTTACGGACTTACCACCTTCAGTATATCCTCCTGCAAAAAAGGAGATACACCTACAAATACTGGAAGAAAAACAGACTACGAGGCCATAGTTATTGGTTCTGGCTTTGGAGGATCTGCTGCATCTTTGCGATTGGCAGAAAGAGGTATAGATACTTTACTCGTAGAAAAGGGAAAGTTTTATGATGTAGGAGATGGTACTGGCGATGTTTTTTCTCCAAATATACCTCCTGATGAAAGATCTACATGGTTAAAACCTAAGTCTTCATTGCCTTTTGGTCTGAATTTAAGCTGGGGCAAAAAATACGTAGGTGTTTTGGATTGCTATAAGGTCTCTAATATGAATGCCTATAGAAATATTTGTTTAGGCGGTGGATCTATATCTGGAGGCGGTGTGCTTTTGACACCTACCAAAGAACAGTTTCGCCAATATATATCTAATACTATAGATGTAGATACATTGTATGCTACATCTATTCCAAAAGTTTACGATATGTTTGCTGCGGAGCAGATGCCTGAGGATTTATTTAATAGTCCATACTACAAATATGCACAAGTCACCAAAAATCATGCTGAAAGAGCAGGATTGAGCTATACTCATTGTAAATCATACTATGATTTTAATATATGGCGTAAAGAGCTTAATGGAGAGATACACAAATCGGCACTAAACGGAGAACTGCTATATGGCAATAATAATGGTATTAAGAAGTCGTTGGACAGGAACTATTTGGCACAGGCTTTGGCTACGGGAAAGTTGACTATTGAGACCTTGTGTTCTGTAGAGAAGATCGTAAAAAAAGGGGACAAATATGAACTAAGTATTGAAGAAATTGATACAGCAGGGAATGTCATCCATACGCTTACCTTTACTTCAAAATATGTATTCGTATGCGCTGGAAGTATAGGGACGAGTGCCTTGATGACCAAATGCAGAGACAATGGCTCTCTCCCAAATTTAAACGATGAAGTAGGGAAAGGATGGGGTACCAATGGCATGGTATTCTCCATGCGCCACAATCTTAGGGAGGCTACCGGCAATATGCACAGCGCACCTCCTACCCTGTCGGTACTATTTCCAGACAATCCAGTTGCTCCAGTAAATGCCATGCAGGATATATTTCCACTAGGTATAGACCTGAAAACACTTTTAATGGTAGGACAGCCATATATAGAAGACAGGGGGCAATGGATATATGACAGCAGTACGGATACAGCCAACTTGGTATGGAATGAATCTTATGGCGAACAGGGCGTGATGGCTATGCAATTGCTTATAGATAGGCTTAATGAAGTAAATGGAGGCGAACTGGATTATACTTGGATAAAAGAAGGTATCTCTAAAAAGTCCACCTATCATCCGCTCGGAGGCATGTGCTACAATAAAGCCGTAGATAACTATGGCCGTGTAAAGGGCTACAATCGCCTATATGTAATGGATGGCAGCAATCTACCCGGAAATAGTGGCATGGTAAATCCTTCGCTACTCATCACAGCCTTAGCTGAAATGAATATACAGACTATCCTGAATGAAGATTTCTAAAGCTTACTTATTACATATTCATCTACCGTACTGAACACGAAATCAGGGAAAAGAGTCATAAACTTGCCATTTTTGAGACCTCCCTGTAAGGGTCGTCGAGCAGCTTGCTTCATCTCTTCGGTCCATAAAGGTTGCAAATCATATTTTGCATCTGGAAAATAACTCAATATTCTGAGTGCCAATTGGATTCTATTCATATAATCTGTGCCGGAAATATGATATACGCCCGTGGCACCATGATTAGTCAATAGTAATATAGCCCAGGCTACATCATAGGCATTTACAGGTGTAGCATACTGATCTTGGGGAAGGTGTAGCTGTAATTGCTTACCTTTGGCGGCTTGTTCTATTATTCTGGAAACAAAATTTTTGCCTCTTATTTCATCCCCATATACATTAGTAATCCTTATGATAAGATGCTTTTCATAATTCTGAATGTTCCGCTCCGCCTCCCACTTATCCTTACCATATACACTCAGCGGATGTGGATGAGACTGTTCATCATAGGGGCCTCTGATGCCATCAAAAACATAATCTGTAGAAATAAAAACGATGTAGGCATTTAAAGATTCTGCTAAAGACAGCATATTACAGGCAGCTGTAAAATTATGAAGCCTACTCTCTTTGGGATGCTGCTCACAATAGTCCACATGAGTAAGTGCGCCGCAATGGATTATAATCTTTGGCGCATATCGTAAAATATCAAAATTTTGCTTGTTTTCTAAATCTGTGGTATCAAAGAATACAGTATCATCGGTTTCAAAATTATAATGTGTTCCCACTACTGTGTATCCAGCATCTTTAAATACCTTTAGGCAGTTACCGCCCAATAATCCGGAAGCTCCAGATATCCAAATTTTTACTTTAGAGCTTTCCATCTAATGCCGTATAAGTTTTTCTCCCTTTAAAAAAATATTGCCATACCACACTCTGTCTATATATAGTATTTAAATACTTTCTATGTACTATACGCTTCGTATTGGGTTTTCTTTTTACATAATCCCACCAACCATTAAGTATGGCTTGTGCCTCTCTTATATTCCCCCCCAGCAACATCTTAATCATAAGTAAGAAATCCAAAAAATTTCTTACCAATAAGACTTTGAAAAGATGTGCTTCATTTTTGAGCTTATACAACATCGTCCTGTTATTGCGAATATTGAGATAAGTCTTAAAAGGGTTGCGCTTATTCAAGGTACCTCCACCTACATGATATATGGTGCTTTCTGCACAGTAATATATACTATAACCTGCAATCTGTAGCCGCCAGCACAAGTCTATTTCTTCGTTATGTGCAAAAAATGTATCATCAAAGCCCTGCATAGTATGGAATATAGAAGATTTTATAAACAAGCAAGCACCACTCGCCCAAAATATGGGACGTGTATCATTGTATTGTCCTTTATCTTCTTCACATGTACTAAAAATTCTTCCTCTGCAAAATGGATAGCCGTATTTATCTATGTACCCTCCGGCACCTCCAGCATATTCAAAATAGGTCTTATTGTTATAGTCCAAGATTTTAGGCTGGCAAGCGGCTATATCATGATGCAAATGTAATAGCTGCACACAAGGAGATAGCCATCCTTCTGATACCTCTACATCTGAATTTACGATGACATATATCTCTGCTTCTATCTCACGCAATGCACGATTATAGCCCTCCGCAAAGCCATAATTTTTTTCTAATACCAATACCTTTACCTCGGGATAATTTTCTATCAGCCAGTTGACACTATGGTCTGTAGATTGATTGTCTGCCACATAAATAGGCGCCTCTTCGCTATATAGGATAAATGTAGGCAAGAATTTTTCAAGCCACTTTTTGCCATTGTAATTTAGTATAACAATCGCCGTCTCTGTCATCTATTGCAATATTATAGGTTTTTTTACTATTCCTAAAGATTTTTTATCCATATTGAAGAGTATCCAAAACAGGACACTATGCTTGCAGTGACAATGTATTACAGCATTAATCTAAAGAAAGCTGAAAACCTAATTTTAGGACAAGACAGAATTAGGCATTAAAAAACATTGACAAGAAACCGATATTTCGAACTGACAAAGAAAATTACAAGAAAGTTTGTGACAATCAATATATTATTTAGGACAATATTGATTTATTCGCTTCTATATAAGTTTTGCGGAGATTGTGATAGATACTTTTGTACGTAATGAACAGGGTGTTATAGATGGTGTCTTGTGTACTGTCAGGTGTAAAAGTCTTGTTTGTATGAATGATTTTTTGAATTTCATTGAAATCTTTAAGTACGCCATCACCCACCATCGCACAAACAGCGCCTCCTAATGCGCCTGCATGTTTGGGTTGAGAGGTAGTGATGATGGTACGTTGTAGGATATTGGCAAAACATTGCATCCATGTATCATTCTGCGAACCTCCGCCAGTAATCTTTAGGGAAGAAATTTTGAATCCAAAATCTTTTTCTATATTCTCAATACTCCATTTTAAATTTAAAGCGATACCTTCAAAAAATGCTCTTGCGATATGTCCACGTGTGTGTGTGTGTGTAAGGTTGAAAAGTGTAGATCGTGTGGTGGTGGTACTTACAGGGCATCTCTCGCCCAAAAACCAAGGTGTTGCAATAAGATAATCTGCACCTGGAGAGGTTTCATTTATTTCTTTTTCTACTAAGGCAAATAACTCCTGCTCCTGCATGGATTTTTTTTCAGCAGAATAATAGGTATTAATCATCCAGTCTATATTTACACCTGCGGATTCTGTAATGCCTACAATAATATTTTTTGCCGGATCAGCACTCTGCAAGCAAAAAGCCCCATTTTTAAACTTCGGTGCTTTGGCGGTGGTTACACCTATCCATGCTGAGGTGCCGGTATAGATATGGGCTTCACCTTCGGCAATGGCAGTAGTTCCTACGGCAGCACTCTGAGTGTCGTCACAGCCCCCATAAACTATGATGTCTATGGGCAGCCCAAGTGCTGTAGCGGCAGCGGCAGTAAGGTTGCCAATTTTGTCGGTAGATTTTACTAAGTCTGGGAGCTTTTCAGTGCCAATTTTTGTAATTTTAAAAAATAATCGCTCCCAATCTTTCTTCTTCACGTCAAAGGCGTAGGAGCAAGCCCCCGACCATTCTGCTACCATCTTTCCAGTACATTTATACTTGAGGTAACCATTGACATCCAAGAATTTATACGTATTGTTAAATATTTCTGGTCTCTTCTCTTTCAGCCATATCATTTTGGGGATGACATCTTTGCCGGTAATTTCTGTGCCCACGATGGCTTTAAACATCTTCTTACCCAGAAAGTAGTTCATAGCTTTCTTTGCTTGTTCTTCGGCTCTACCATCCACCCAAGTGATATTAGGGTGTAATATATTCCCTTCTTTGTCCACAGGAATTATGCCCATAGCCTGTGTGGTAAACACTATACCTGCAATGCTGCTTACATCTCCCTGTGATGTAAGTGTACGCGTAGCCTTGCAGATCGCTGTCCAGTAATCTTCGGGATTTTGTTCTACCCATCCCGGCTGCGGCATGTACAATGGATAGGCTTCTATAGCTGTAGCCAATATTTTGCCATCGCTATCTACCCATACGGCTTTTACGCTGCTGGTGCCTACATCGTATGAGAGGAAAGACTTCACAATTTTTTGTCTATATTTTTGAATACATTTTCAAAGCGATTCAGTGCATCGTCCACTACTTCGTTGGTGTCCGCCATGCTCATATAGAGCCTGCTACCGGCAAGTGTTACAATACCTTCAGCCATATAGGCGGCACCCATTTCTTCCATAAGTTTTTTGCGTTGATCTATCTCTTTGAGTACAGATTTTATTTTGAGAAGATTTAATTTTACAAATAATGTTCCCGCCGTTTCTAGGTGACATATCGAACCTTGATTGTAAGCTACAAATGGAAGTCCATATTTATCTATAAGCATGTTAAGACCTTTGGTCATTCGGTTTCCTGCAGCTCCAGCTTTTTCACAGGCATTATTTTCTTCTATAGCTACTAAAGTATGGTAACCAGCGCAACAGCTCAGCGGATTTGCAGCCATGGTGCCACCTACTTTCACTTTTTTGCCGCCCTGTAATCCGGCAGCTAGTCCTTCCATATACTCTTTTTTTCCACCTAAGCCCCCTGCTGATGGATAGCCCCCTGCTACGACTTTTCCGAAGATAGTGAGATCGGGTTTTACCCCAAAATAGCCTTGAGCACCACTCAATCCTATACGAAATGCTGTAACAACTTCGTCAAATATAAGTAATGCACCGTACTTATCACATAGTGCTCTCGCCTCCTGTGCGTATTCTTTATATACGGGATAAGTGCCGCTTTCCGGGCCTACAGGTTCTAATATTACGGCAGCCGTACCTCCTCTAAATTTATTGGATTTGAGTCGGAATTCCAAAGCATTAATGTCATTGGGTGGTACGGATTGTGTATTCCAAGTCATTCCCCAAGGAATACCTTTAGCATCGAAACGCCAAGTGCCGGGGATACGAAGGCTGTACACCATTTGATCACTCCAGCCGTGATAGGCTCCGCCCATTTTTATAATTTTCTTGTTGCCCGTAATTAATCTTGCTAATCGTAAGGCACCCATCACTGCTTCAGTACCACTACCTAGCATACGGAACATCTCTACGGAAGGTATATGTCCACAGATAAACTCTGCCAATTTGAGCTCATATTCATGAAATAATCCTGTAGAGGGGCCACATTCTTGCAATAGTTCAAATACTTTTTCTTTCACCACAGGATAGTTGCTGCCTAATACGGTTGGTCCGCCAGCTTGCAAAAAATCTATGTATTTATTGCCGTCTATGTCATAAAGATATGCACCTTCTGCTTTTGTAAATACCAGAGGGAAGGGATGGTTGAAAGCAAGATTGTGTTGAACGCCCCCAGGAATAAATTGTTGCGCTTCAGCAATCATCATTTTAGATTGCTTACAGTTGTCATCAAAATAACTTAGATATTGTTTTTTTGCTTCAGGCTTTAGGTGCTGTAGCGGCAATGTCACTAGCTTATTGAGTTTGTCATAAATAGGTTTTATATCATGATACTCAGATATGGCGAAGCCCGAATTTTTCATACGCATTTTTTTTGCTAAATTACAGTAGCTTTTGTGTAGCTCTTTTTATTAAAATATTTTATTTTCTAATGAAATATTTTTATTTATTATTAACTGCGGCTTTAGAATATTTGAACAAATAGAATTGCTGCATAAGCCATGCTTCAATACAGTTAATAGTTTTTGCGCCACCTA
>JBGAWK010000057.1:0-16036 GCA_044227665.1 Chitinophagales bacterium | reverse complement strand
CTTTTTTGGGTTAGTGCGGTAGCTGTAAGTTCTTGGTTTGCGTTCTAAAAACTTAATTCGTAATTTATAAATCAGATATTCCCGTCCATCCTTTAATCATAAGAATCATAGTTCAGACAATTATATGAATAGCTTTATTGCAATTATTCGTGGTTACGGCGTTGGTTATGAAGCGAGCTAGTCCCCGTGATATACGGGTATAACCCAATCAGGTATTTTATCCCACCCTTCAGGTGGGGCACTTTTGATACTGTCAGGAACGGCATAGTTTTGTAATAAAGCCATATATTCTGTTTTATCATTTCGGTTTGTAAAAGACACTATATATCTTCCCCCTCTACAATTTGTTTTTTTCTTTTCAAATCATCGGAAATGATTTTTTTTCCTTTGTAGTAATAATAATATTGCACACTTTTACCTCTATATCCCCCTCTAAATTCTTTGATGGTAGTACCTATGGTGTATCTAGAATAATATTTATCTACATATTCTTGTTTTATTATAACATAAGCAAAGAAAATAAATATAATAGATAATATTATTTTACCTTCCTTCCTTACTTTACTTTTCTTTTCTTTTTCCATTATTCAGGTACTTAGATATTGAGGCGTGTTTCTGATAATTATTTTTTCCATAAGGTAATAACCAAAAAAATTATGATGCCCATAACCCCCACCAGTGATCCTAGAAAAAGATAATCCGCCCTTCTTTCCCATTTTATCTCAGCATCTATATGTTCTGATCGTATGGAAATAAAAGAAAAGATTGACGAAATCGTTAATATCAATGCAATTATAGATGTAAATTCATCTATGAGGGTGTTTTCTGTACTATTTGTAATATGCAAAGAAGTAATGATAAATAGACAAAAACCCAATAAATTAGAAGATGTGCCTAGAATATGCTGTGAGGTCTTATTTGCCATCGCTCATCAAAGAACTATTACTTCAGTCCGCCTATCATCTCTTCCGGGCGCACCCATTCATCAAACTGTTCTGCTGTAAGATAGCCCAAGCCTACCGCCGCTTCCTTGAGTGTAGTGCCATTCTTATGAGCCGTCTGCGCAATTTCCGCAGACTTGTAGTATCCAATTTTGGTATTCAATGCTGTTACAAGCATTAGTGAATTGTCCAAATTTTTCTTGATATTATCATGTAATGGTCGAATACCTACGGCACATTTATCATTGAAAGCATGGCATACATCTCCTATTAGTCTCGCAGAATGTAGGAAATTATATATCATAAGCGGCTTAAATACGTTGAGTTCAAAATGTCCGTTGCATCCTCCGATATTTACCGCTACATCATTGCCCATTACTTGTGCTGCCACCATGGTCATAGCTTCACATTGCGTAGGATTTACTTTCCCCGGCATGATAGAACTTCCGGGCTCATTGTCGGGGATAAATATTTCACCAATTCCGCATCGAGGACCCGAAGAGAGCATCCGTATATCATTGGCAATCTTGAACATAGATACTGCTACCGTCTTCAAGGCACCATGGGCTTCTACTATAGCATCATGCGCTGCCAAGGCTTCAAATTTATTATCGGCAGTTACAAATGGCAGTCCAGTGAGTTTGGCAATATGTGCGGCAACATTTTCCGAATACCCTAGTGGTGTATTGATGCCTGTACCTACAGCCGTACCCCCCAATGCCAATTCGGAAAGGTGCGCCAAGCTATGTTTTATGGCTCTGATGCCGTGATTGAGCTGGGCTACATATCCCGAAAATTCTTGTCCCAATGTAAGTGGTGTAGCGTCCATAAAGTGAGTGCGTCCTATTTTCACTATAGTGGCGAATTCTTGTGCCTTACTATGCATAGTATCTCGAAGTGCTTCTATGCCCGGGATAGTATGCTCTGCCAGTATCTTGTACGCTGCAATATGCATGGCAGTAGGAAATGTATCGTTAGAAGACTGTGACTTATTTACATCATCATTAGGGGCTATTGCTTTAGTTTCATCATTCAATTGTCCTCCCTGAATGACATGGGCACGATAGGCTACCACTTCATTTACATTCATATTGGACTGTGTACCCGACCCTGTCTGCCATACCACCAGAGGAAATTGGTCGTCTAATTTTCCTTCCAAAATTTCGTCGCACACTTGTGCTATAAGCTCGCATTTTTCCTTAGACAACACTCCTGCCTCAAAATTTGTAATCGCCGCTGCCTTTTTCAAGTAGGCAAAAGCCCGAATAATCTCTTTGGGCATCTTATTAATATCTTGGGCTATAGGGAAGTTTTCAATAGACCGTTGTGTCTGCGCTCCCCAATATACATGTGCAGGTACGCTTACCTTACCCATGGTATCTTTTTCTATTCTGTATTCCATATTCATATATTTAGATTATTTACAATTATTTACCTTGAAAGTCTGCTTTCCTTTTCTCCAAAAATGCAAGTACGCCTTCACGAACATCTGTGGTGTTGAATAGCGTAGCGAAGAGTTCTATTTCCTTGCCAAAGCCGTCAGTGCCTTCTTCATAGTAGGCATTTACGGCTTCAATAGCATGGGCAATAGCTATAGGCCCTTTAGCTGCAATTTTTTCTATAAGGGATGCAGCCTTAGCCATAGCACTGTCTTTATCAGCTTCCACATAGTTCACTAGCCCCCATGATAAGGCCGTAGCGGCATCTATGGCATCTGCTGTGAGGTGCATCTCCAAAGCTCTGGCTTTGCCAATATATTGTACTAGGCGTTGTGTACCGCCGTATCCGGCTATAAATTTGGCATTGGGGGTGGCAATACGTATATGACATGCCATAGCCAGCTCACATCCGCCACCGAGTGCAAAGCCATTGACGACAGCTATTACAGGTACGGACATTCGTTCTATAGCATTAAAAATGGTATGCCCACGTTCTGCAAGTTCCTGTGCCTTATCTACATCTAGCTGCTGAAATCCTGAGATATCAGCACCAGCCACAAAAGCTTTGTCTCCGACACCTGTAAGAATAATGCCTTTGAGTCCCTTTATCGTTTTGGCATAAGCAAAAGTGGCAGCCAAATCATCCATGACACCCTGACTAAGGGCATTGTATTTCTCTGCGCGGTTGATAGTGATAATGAGGATTTTATTATCTTCTTGTACTAGTAGATTATCCAAATTCATGTGATAATATTTTAATACAAATATACCTTATATCAGAATGAAAACCTTTCGTTGATAATGTTATTTCTATGTAAAAGTGATATATGCTATACTGAAAAATGGTCTTATTTCCATAAGAATATCTGCATCTTCCTGAAAATAATTGACGAAATTTTATTAAAAATCATGGGCAAAGTGTATCGCCCTAAAGAAAGTTTAACAAGTGAATACCTGCTTTTGGATTACTTTTATCGTCAAAAAATATTTTCAAAATATGTCATACAAAATATTGCTCTTAGGCACTGGAGGGAGAGAACATGCATTGGCATGGAAGATGAGACAAAGCAGTCGTTGCGAACGGCTTTACATTGCACCCGGCAATCCGGGCACTGCACAGTTAGGCATCAATGTCGCCCTTGACATCTGTGATTTCGAGGCATTAAAGCATTTTTGTATTACAGAAAATATTGGGATGGTGGTAGTGGGACCTGAGCTACCATTGGTACAAGGAATATTTGACTTTTTTGCCGACGATACCACATTGCAACATATCATGGTCATAGGGCCATCAGCTATGGGGGCACAATTAGAAGGCAGCAAGTCATGCTGTAAGTCATTCTTGCAGCGGCATCATATTCCTACGGCATCATACAGAGAGTTTACATACGAGGATATTGAAGATGCCGTAAATTACGTCGGAGAACATACACTTCCTGTGGTACTCAAAGCCGATGGATTGGCTGCTGGAAAGGGCGTAATTATTGCTACCACCCACGAAGAAGCACAATCAGAAATCCGCCAGATGCTGGAAGGGAAATTTGGGACTGCAAGCCATAAAGTAGTAGTAGAAGAATTTATGCAGGGCATAGAGTTTTCGGTATTTATCCTCACTGATGGCAAAGAATATGTACTACTTCCTGTAGCAAAGGACTATAAGCGTATAGGAGAAGGTGACACGGGGCTAAATACCGGAGGTATGGGCGTGGTCTCACCACCACCCTTTGTGACCGAGGCACTAATGGAAAAAGTAAAACATAGTGTCATCACTCCTACCCTCAAAGGTTTGCAAGCAGATGGCATCATCTATAAAGGATTTTTGTACATAGGATTAATGAATACTTCAGGAGATGTACCAAAGGTAGTAGAATACAACTGTAGAATGGGAGACCCGGAAACGCAAGCGGTGATGATGCGTTTACAGAGTGATATCATCGAAATGTTTGAGGCCGTACATCAGCGTAGGCTTGGGGAACTTCAGGTATCTACACATTCTGATGTGGCGGTAACGGTAGTATTGGCAGCAGGGGGCTATCCCGAAGATTTTGAAAAGGGCAGTCCTATAGACAACATCAATGATGATGACCCTGTAAAGGTATTTCATGCCGGGACAACTATAAAGGATGGAAAATTAGTCACGAATGGAGGCAGAGTGCTTTCCGTAAATGCCCTAGGAAAAACACTTGCAGAAGCCCTTGCTTTAGCCAATGCTGCCGCAGAATCTATATCTTATAAAGACAAATATTTTAGAAAAGATATAGGTTTTGAATTTTTTCAAAGCTAATTCCCTATGTTTGCATAGATGAAAAACACCTTGTTTCACTGGGCTTTTACTGTAGGCATGCTCATGGTAGGTGTGGCAATAATGCTTTTGTTTATCAATCCACGTGACGGCAATATGCCAGAAGGATTTAGAACACCTATAGTGGCGTTGGAATTCATACAGACACCTGAAGAAGTTGACGTATTCTTCAATGTACCTAAAAAAGAAACTTATTCTGATGCACTGACTACTGGAAATGCATTAGACTTCCCATTTATGTTTTTGTATAGTCTTTTTTTATTTCTTGCGATATATTCTATATATGTGAGTACGAGCGCAAATGCATTGTGGATTGCTATGGTATTATGCCCCTTAGTATTCTTTTTTGATATCATGGAAAACATCCAATTGGGAAATATCATACAGCAATATGCCAAAAAAGATATTACGCCATATCTAGCGCAGCTATCCATTTTTACATGGCTGAAATGGGGGGGGATTTCGGGGATATTCCTTATAATTAGTACGTATTTCCTGCAAGGAAAATGGTGGATGAAGGCAATGGGAGTGATTTTTGTTGCACAATTTTTTTTCGCAGTAGCGGCATTTTTTAATAGAGGTATAATGAATGAAATTTTTGCTAGCACCCTCTTTTTATCTTTTCTATTTTTAATAATATTTTGTAAATTAAAGAACTAATATGAAGTTTGAATATATCAATACCATAAGGTGTACCGAACAAGAGGCTTGGGATTTAGTAATGGACTTGGAAAGACGTGGCGAATGGATACACTTCATTGAAAAGACAAAGTGGGTAGAAAAAAAAGAAGTCATCACAGGCAGTATATACGATGAAAAATTTGTATTCTTAGGCATCCCACTGCATATCAGGTATACCGTAGAAAAGTATAATGACAAGAAGCTAATATCTTCTAGAAGTAAGATGCCCCCATTCTATCCATTGGTAGATGTGACATTAGCAAAGAGCACAAAAGTAGATAGTGTGGACTGTGGTCTTATATTTGATATTTCTCTCGGGCCTTTATCTCTTATTCCAAAGTCTTTACTCAAAAAACAGGTAGATCAGCTTATTCAGCCCTTGGTAGATGAATTTATCGCTATTCTTCAGCGAGAGACTTCTCTGAACAAATAACCATGCATTTCGACAGTCAGTCGCTATGGCTTCTCAATATTAGCCTTGCCATCATCCTCTTCGGCATGGCATTAGAGTTGTCTATACATGATTTTAGAAATGTAAGCAAGTATGCTAAAAGTATTACTGCTGCTTTGGTATTTCAGCTTCTTGTATTGCCGCTTGTAATGGTTTGGGGCATATATAATTTTTTTGACAATAAATACTACGCTTTATCGCTATTGCTTATCTTATTGTGTCCGGGCGGAAATATGTCTAATTACCTTAGCTACCTATCCAAAGGAGATGTGGTACTATCATTAATCATCACGACCTTTACCACTATTGCCTCAGTCGTAAGTATTCCCCTGCTATACGACATATATATCCACCTGCTATTTTCGGACAATAGTGTGGCCCTCCAAATAAATACTGTAGAGGTAATTTTGCATATTCTTATTCTCTTATTGCTCCCTTTAGCATTAGGCATGTGTATTCGCTATTTCCGCCCTGCCAAGGCACAGGAGATGCTGAAAATATTAAAACCCTTGTCTTTACTGATTTTTGCAGGGTTTATCGCGGTAGTCTTCGCCACTAATGCCAAAGTTTTTTTACAGTATTTTGATAAAATATTTGTAATGGTAGGAATACTGCACGCAATAGTATTTGTACTGCCCTACCTTGTCAATACCTATATTTTAAACATTCCTGCTGTGCAAGCAAAAGCTATAAGTATGGAACTTTCCATCAGGAATGCGGCATTAGGATTATTCCTGTCCATTACTTACTTCAAGGAACAAGAAATCATAGCTATAATTTGTGGATGGTGGGGCATACATCAACTTATAGCGGGCTATATTTATGCCCATGTACTAAAAACTAGATAAAGAGCATGTGTGTGCCTTCGCCTGCGGCTCTGCCATAGAAGTCTCCTACTGTAAGTACGCCATCTATGTCATCGAAGAGGTCTTCCTTTTTGTAGTGGAACATATCCATTGCCAACTTACATGCCCACAATTTAGCTCCTGAGTCTGAAAGTATCTCCAAGAACTCTCTAATTCCCGGCATATCCAGCTTTTCCATTTCCTTTTTCATCATATAGGTAGCCATAGCCTCCATACCCGGAAGTCCTCCCAACATCGTAGGGATATGCATGGCAGGATTGCCTACTGTGGCCACATGTATATGCTCCATTTTTTCTTTATGTATCGCCTCTAAGCCGAAGAAGGTAAAAAATAACTCTGCTTCTATGCCTTCCATTCTTGCACCGTTTGCCAATACAAAGGCTGCATAAACATTTTCTATAGTACCCTTAGAAAGGATAATCATCATTTTCTTGATGGCTCCATTTTTTTGTTCACTCATGATAGTATTATTTTAGAAATAAAAAATTAAATACAACTTGCAGGCTTCGGAATACCTGCAATTTTGGTGGCAAATTTCAGTGGGCCATTGGGGAAAAGCTCATACAATTCCTTTATTGTCACCACCCCACTCTGTCCTACTTTTCGGATACTCAAAGCCACTCCATTTTTATGCTGATCTTGTAGAAATGCCAACACCTCAAAATGTCGTGGCGAAAGCTGTATGTCCAACTCTTTGGCAATTTCCGCTGCCACTTGTTCATTCCATTGTGAAAAATCGGTAAGGTATCCTTCGTCATTGATAGCCACCATTTTTCCTGCAATCATTTTATCCATATCTATATATTTAAGAATTTTCGTAGTTTTTTCCTCTTTCATCCATGTGTATAGGCACAAAAGGTATATGTGTACCTTTGAGCAGCATGTGCCAGTATATCCATTTGAAAGCCAGCTTGCTCATGTGATTGATACGGCTTTCATGCAAAAGCCGTAGTGGTCCTATGCCGGGAAAAGGGAAGCTGCCCTCTACTGGCTCATGGGTATAATTAAAATCTATGAGTAACGCTTTTCCGCCACCGGTCTCTACAAAACAATTGGCATGACCATCGAATTCTGCTTTCAGCGGTTCTCCAGCCATATAATTCATGATGTTTTCCGTAAGTATTTCTGCTTCAAAGTGGGCAACAGATCCCGCCTTGGAAGCGGAAACATCCGTAGCATCGCCTATGACAAATATATTCTCATAATGTTTGGACTGTAAGGTGGACTTATGCGTAGGAATATAGTTGAGTTCATCGCCAAGTCCTGATATTTCCACGCATTTGCTTCCCTTATTCGTCGGCACTGTTACTAATAAATCAAAAGGTACAGTTCTACCGCCATAGTCCACTAATAGTTTGTGGTCGTTATCTATATGTTCTACAGCAAAGTCTGCCTCTATATGGATATTTTTTTCTTCCAAAAGATGTTCTAAGGCCTGTGTGGCTTTAGGCTTAGTAAATGCTCCACTGAGCGGCGTTACAAAGGTAATGTCCACTTTGTCCCTCATCTCTTTTTCTTTGAAGAAGGCATCCGCCAAAAATGTAAACTCCAAGGGTGCCACCGGACATTTTATAGGCATCTCAGTAATATGCACCACCAATTTGCCACCTTCCCAGTGGCGCAATTTATCTCGTAAAGCTAAAGCACCGTCAAAGGTATAAAAGTCAAAGATAGATTTCTGCCATTCCTTATCTTTCATACCCGGAATCTCTTCCGGAGCAATATCATTTCCTGTGGCAATTATTAGTATATTATAGTGTAAAGTATCGCCATTGGCAAGATTTACCACGCAATCTTCAGGTATAATCTTTTCTATAGAAGACTGTGTAAAACGAACACTCTCCGGCAGGAAACGAACTATGGGCTTTACAATTTCTTCGGGGGTATAAATATCAAATGGCAAAAATAAATATCCGGGTTGGTAATAATGTTTGTCCCTTTCGTCAAC
This sequence comes from Chitinophagales bacterium, assembly GCA_044227665.1. GTDB lineage: Bacteria > Bacteroidota > Bacteroidia > Chitinophagales > JADIYW01 > JBGAWK01. The sequence continues at coordinate 7,408 of JBGAWK010000057.1, read as the reverse complement.
GATATCTATTGTCCACTCCGTTTTATTTATGGTTTTGTATAGATGATTTGCCATCATCGTTCCTGCAGTACCTGCACCTAGTATCAATATTCTTTTCATGGATTACCTCCTATAATATACAACAATAAAATTAGTACTTTTTATCCTTAAAAATAATACTTCATATATAAATAAAAGTAAATTCCCCTTAGCATAACCTTAGTAGTTTTTGACTGATATTTTCTGTATATACACCTTGTATGTAGGGTAAACAAATAGACTTTCATACCAATGAATAAGCACTATGGTCTAATAATTGTAGCTAGAATATTTTTATCGCATATTATGAAAAAGCTATTCACTGCCATATACTTATTTATAGCCATAACAAATTATGCATACAGCCAAGATACAATTATAAAGCCTTCTGCTTCATTTGTAGGAAATTTTAAACACCATATTAGTGTAGGCTATTCATGGAATTTATTTAATCATCTGTTAGTTGGACTAACCGCAATTTCTGATTTATACGATTATTCTAATAAAAGTTATTTCTATAAGTACAAAGAAAATGGAAAATATGACTTCATAAAATCTAAAGCTATACATACTGTAGTCATAGATTATCATCAAAGATTATCGAGATATCCTAAGGGAACTTTCGGTTTTACTACTACTTATGATTTTTATAGAGATTATATGAATTATAACTTAAATGATACACTAATAAACATGACGGAGACAACTCAGGCATTTTCAGTTATGGGCAATGGCTATTTCCATTATTTGAAGAAAAGTAAAATTATTGGATTAAAATTTTGGTGGAGATATAGGATTTATGATTATTTCTGGCAAATCAAAAGATATAGAAAATGGCATTACAGAAAAAAATATAAATATTATTCCTATGGGCAGCTTTACACCATTTGGCATAGAACTCAAAACAAGGGTTTCTCCTTACTTACAAGCAAGCATCGGCAGTAGGGGTTGGCTGGAAGGTGGACTAAGATATTCGTGGTAAAGCGAGCTTTAATTACTCGCTGATTTGCAGCCAAAAAGAGCCTCCGTGTTTTTCTACTGTTTTTAGATTTTCATGATTCCAAATGGGAGAAATAATGTCTGAAAGGGCTTTGTCTTCATAAATAAAATAATTAGGGAGAATAGGCTTAAATTTTTGAGGATTTGCTAATAAATATATGGCTAGCCCATATTGTTCCGAATAAAATCTGTCACACATAAATTGGGGATAGTCATACGGTAGATATACATCATGTATATGAACGATTACTCCTTTTTTTAATTTATGCAAAATCTCCAGAAAAAAAACCATAGCGTCGGAATTGGGCAATATTCTGTGCGAGTTATCTATGAATAATATATCATTCTCTTCCAGTTCGCTAATAATATCTACATCTATATTTTCAAAAGGTTGTCGTATCACAACATCTGCAAGGCTATCTATTTCTGTTCGTGGATAAGGATCTATGGAAATAATTTCTGTAGATAGCTTTTGTTCGGTCTTCGCTTTATAAGCCACTTTTGTAGAATGTCCCGAACCTACTTCCAAATACCTTTTAGGTTTATAGGTTGATAATAGAGTGTAAATACCTATAATATCCAATCCTGGCAAATATCCATTATTCCAAGTTGGCAATGAGCTGTCTGAGGTTTTTTCTTGTATCTGCCAAATATTTTCTTTATAATCTAGGGCTTCCCGTAGTATTTGCGCATACGTCTTTCTATGGGCATTTATTATTTCATACAACTCCTTGTGTGGAGGCTTTCCATGTCCATATCTGGGCTTCATATCTACTTTGTATTCCAGAAATAAGCTCTGAAATCGTGGATGTAGAAATCTATATATTTTTTTCAGGGAACTAAGCATACGATAAGCTATTAAGTTCAACTACATGGAAAAAGCACTTTTGAGTATATCTATAATAGAAGGATACATATTATGAAAGTATTGCGGTATATTTTCTACAGCTACCCATTCTGCTTTTTCAATATCTTCTTCTGCTTGTGGCAATAACTCCCCTATATCCGTAGTTTTCATCATATACCAATGAGATACTTTCATGGCATTTTTTCCTTTATAGACATAAGAATGGTAAGTAGCTAAGTTATCGTAGCCTTTGAGATAGACCTTGCTCTGTATTGTAAGGTGCTTTACGCCCGTCTCCTCTTCTACTTCCCTAATTGCGGCTTGCTCTAAGGTTTCGCCTTGATCAATTTTTCCTTTTGGTAAATCCCAAAAACCTCGTCTGTGTATTAGCAGAACTTTATTTTCATAATTTTTGACTATGCCGCCTGCTGCCTCTATATATTGAAACTCATCTAGCAATTTATTGAATATCTTATCTACTTTGTTGCCATAAACAATGATATCGCTTTTATTTTTTTCATTAAAAGCTATTTTCATCAACTTAGAAATATCTTCTGCACCCACGTAGGAAATATATAGAAATTCACGCTCCAGCCCTTCGGCAGTTACGATTTGTGCAGGATTCTGACACACATAAATTGTAGTATCATTGATGTATAATTTGTATTTTTGGTGCATCATAGTATGTATAATCTTTCAGCAGAGCAGTTAGCCCATTTTTTGTTGCAAATTAAAGCAATTCGTTTGAACGTACAAAATCCTTTTACTTGGGCATCAGGGTGGAAATCGCCGGTATATTGCGATAACAGAAAAATTCTCTCCTATCCACAGATACGCACTTACGTAAAAGAGGCTTTAGTAGATATTGTAAAAAAACACTACAGCGATACAGAGGTAGTTGCAGGAGTGGCTACTGCGGGCATTCCACATGGAGTCTTGATTGCTGACACTTTAGGGCTTCCCTTTGTATATGTACGACCCAAACCCAAAGAACATGGCATGAACAATACGATTGAAGGAGACTTGGCTGTTGGTGCCAAAGTAACGGTAATCGAGGATGTTATCTCCACTGGAGGCAGCAGCTTGAAAGCTGTTGAAGATTTGCGAAGTGCTGGAGCAAATATCTTGGGTATGGCAGCCATTTATACCTATAATTTTGATATAGCTATACAAAATTTCAATACTGCAAATGTAATCCTACAGACTATCACAGATTACCAAACTTTAATAGATGTTGCAGTTAAAGAAGATTTCATCTCTGCCGATGACTTAGATGCCTTACATTTGTGGCGAAATAATCCCGCGGACTGGAACAAATAAGCATACATGGATACTGAGACATTGAAACTTTGGCTAGTACCTGTCATTGGCGGATTCATTGGATGGATCACCAATTGGCTGGCAATCAAGATGTTATTCCACCCACGCCAGCCTATAAGGATACTCTTCATTACATTTCATGGTATTTTTCCTAAAAACAAACATAGGATTGCAGAACGCTTGGGCAATGTAGTACAGAAAGACCTTATCAACTTCAATGACATCAAAGACCGTCTCAAAGACCCAGAGGCACTCAAAGGATTTACGGATGAAATAGAGATTCACGTAGAAAATGCCATCAGTGAACGCCTAAGTAAGAATCCCCTACTCAAAACCCTCATCCCTGAGCCCATAGTTCATAATGTAGAGCATACTATAGTTATGGAAATTGAACAGGCTATGCCCAAGATATTGGATAAGTCCATAGAAAAAATAGAGGCTAAGCTCAATATTGAACAGATAGTACGTGAAAAAGTCAATAATTTCTCTGACGAAAAATTGGAAGACATGCTCCTTGCTATTACTTCCAAGGAATTCAAATTCATAGAAGTCATCGGAGGCATACTGGGCTTTATCATAGGCGTAATACAGCTACTTATATCTAGGATATAGGTGTATCCTTTTAGAAGAGCGTACCTTGTCTGTTAAAGTCATTGAGGAATAAGTCCGTACGCAATTCAGCACTTATTTTATCCATAAAATATAGCTTTCGTGCCAAGACTATCTGTTGCCGTATAATATCTGCTATATTTCCCTCTCCGCGTATACGACGTCCGGAAACGGCATCCTGAATCTTACCCCCATGTGCACTTGCTATACCTCTAAGCACTTTGTCTCTACGATCGGGCATTGTAGCTTCCAGCCAATGTGTAAATACGGCCTCTACTTCTCCGGGAAGTCTTGCTATACTGTAACCTAAATGCTGTGCCCCATGCTCGGCGGCCATTTTTGCTATAGAAAGTATTTCTGTATCATTGATACCCGGAATAATGGGTGCTATAAATACGGTAACAGGTATGCCTGCGGCACTAAGCCTCTGCACCGCTTCCATGCGCTGAGCAAAAGTAGAGGTTCGTGGTTCCATGCTTCTACGCAGTTGCTCATTCTGCGTTGTAATACTTATTACCACGCCTACAAGTTGTAGCTTGCTAAGTTCTCGCAATATATCTATATCCCTGATTATCAGATGATTTTTTGTAATCACGCTCACAGGATGTCGGAAGGCTAAGAATACTTCTAGGATTTGGCGTGTTAGTTTCAGCTTTTGTTCTATAGGCTGATAGCAATCCGTATTCCCCGACAACATCACTGGCGAGGGTTTCCACTTAGGATGATTCAAAGTACTGCGAAGCAATGTTGCCGCATTTTTCTTGTACAAAATAATGCGCTCAAAATCTAAGCCTGCACTATATCCCCAGTAAGGATGCGTGTTGCGGGCATAGCAATAGGTACAGCCATGCTCACATCCTTCATAGGGGTTCATAGAATATTCCATGGGAATATCCATACTCTTTACCCTATTTATAATTGTCTTGGGAAATACTTCTAAATATTTGGTAGCAGAAGCCAAATCTTCCTGATTTTCGGATTCCTCACTCTCTGTATCTGTAGAGGAATAGCGGTGAGCAGGGTTGTTTTGAGCACCTCTGCCTTTATGTTTAGGCTTATTGATTTTCATTTTATCAAGAGTCAAAATTGCATATTTTTAGATGAAAATCTAAAAAATATATGCCTAGTAAAAATTTCTGACGACAGGCTATGTCTTTAGGAATCAAAATCTGAGAAACTTCCATATCAAAGTCTTTTTATATCTTCGGGGCATAAGATATTTCTTCCATGCAAATACGCTATAATGTTGCAATTCCCCATCCCAGTACGCACCTCGCCACTATAGAGATGTGCATCACAGATATTCAAGAAGATAGTATTACGCTAGCTATGCCTGTATGGACTCCCGGCTCGTATATGGTTAGAGAGTTTTCGAGACATATCAATAGCTTGAAGGCTTATGCGGGCGACAAACGCCTACCTATTGATAAATATGCAAAGAATAAATGGAAATTAGCCACTCAGGGTATGGATACTTTAACAATAGAATATGAGGTCTATGCTTTTGAGCTTACGGTGCGAACATCCTATATTTCAGAAGATTTTTTTATACTGAATGGGGCTTCTTTATTTTTGTATATTGAACATTACCAGCATATTAGTCATTATGCGTCAATTACAGCGCCTTATTTTGCTGAGATTGTCAGTACCTTGAAATATGCAGAGGATAGCTATTTTGCTCAAAATTATGACACACTAGTAGATCATCCCATCCTTGGAGGCGATTTTGATATTACATCATACATAGCAGGGAATGTCGAACATTATCTATACATCCTAGGCAAGGGCAATTATCATCTTCCCAAATTGAAAGAAGATTTGCAAAAAATCACGACTTATGAAATAAAAGTGATGGGTGGAATGCCTTGCGACAAATACCATTTCTATATCATAAATACGGATAAAATATATGGAGGCTTAGAACATTGCTGTTGTAGCGTAAATATGGTACCTAGATTTAATTACGACAAGGATAATTACCTGTCAACTATTAGCTTATTGGCACACGAATATTTCCACCTTTGGAATATCAAAACTATAAGACCCCAAAGCCTGCAAAGTTTTGACTACAGTGAGGAGAACTATACCCGCTTATTGTGGTTTGTAGAAGGTATTACCAGTTTTTTTGATGACTATTTTGTCTATAAAGCTGGAATTTCCACCCTTCAGGAATATTTAGCTATTGTTGCAAAAAATATAAATACCACGCTTAATAATGCCGGTAATAGTATTCAATCCTTGGGCGATGCCTCTTTTGATGCTTGGATCAAATATTATAGGCAAAATGAAAACGCTCCCAATACTCAGGTAAGCTATTATGTAAAAGGTTCTGTGGTAGCCTTAGCCCTGCATCTATATCTTTTACAGCATTCGGATGGGGAGAAAGGTATGGATGATATTATGTCCTATTTTTATCAAAAATATATTACAAGTCCCCAAATTGGTTATACTTATACCTCTATTATCACTTGGGTAAAAGAATGTACAGGTATTGATATTGTTGATTTTTTGGAAAAATATGTAGAAGATGTACAAGAACTGCCCCTTGATGAATATTTGCAGTTTGCAGGTATATCCCTAGTAGATAATACTGTTGCCAAAAATACTTTGGGCATACAGCTACAATATTCTAGCAATCAATGTATGATAACGTATGTAGATAGACGGTATCCGGCATATTTACATGGACTACAATATGGCGATGAAATTATTGCTATTGACGGATACAGAATTATAGATGCTTCTTGGGAGAAAAGATGGGACACTACACCCCAGGGTAACGTAGTGAAGCTCACTATTAGCAGATTAGGCACGCTCAGAGAAGTAGCCATTCCTATGGAAAAAAGCCGACATCGCGATTGTTCTTTACATATACACAATGAGACTACACCTTTACAGCAAAAAATAAGAAGCAGATGGCTATAACGAAAAAAGATTTTAGGATAATATTTATGGGCACGCCGGACTTTGCGGTAGCGACATTAGAGGCATTGCAGCGCAACGACTTTAACGTGGTGGCAGTAGTAACAGCCCCCGACAAGCCTGCGGGCAGAGGACAACAAATACAAATATCTCCCGTCAAGGCTAAGGCATTGTCTTATAATATTCCAATCTTACAACCAGAAAAACTTCGAGATGAAGATTTTCTAAATTCTTTGTCTTCCTATCAGGCTCACATACAGGTCATCGTAGCTTTCAGGATGCTGCCCGAAGTAGTGTGGCGAATGCCCAAATATGGCAGTATAAACCTTCACGGCTCTCTCCTACCGAATTATAGGGGTGCTGCTCCCATACAATGGGCTATCATCAACGGCGAAAAAACCACAGGTGTTACTACATTTTTCCTTCAACACGACATAGATACCGGCAATATCATAGCCCAACAGTCTCTAGCGATTCTTCCTGATGACAACATGGGCAGCCTATATGATAAAATGAAGTTGATAGGTGCTTCTCTCATGGTAGAAACCTTGGAAAATATCCTTAGCGGCAACTATACAGAACGCCCACAGGTGATGCCGGAATACTATCACCATGCCCCTAAAATATTTAAAAAAGATATGGAGATAGATTTTACAAGAAGTACAGAAGCTATACATAACTTAGTAAGAGGAC
>JBGAWK010000056.1:0-16163 GCA_044227665.1 Chitinophagales bacterium | reverse complement strand
CTAAGGTAGGCATCCCTATTTACTGCCAAATTACTAAGATGGTTAGCAGCCTGATACTCCTTTGCCAATTGTGTAACACGTACATATCTATTACCGGGGTCGGGGTGTGTGGACATAAACTCAGGGATTCTAGCACCTTCTTTTTCTGAATATCTTTCTAAGGTCTTAAAAAACTCTGCCATGTGTACGGCATCATAGCCTATGGTAGAGGAATATTTTACACCCAATTCATCGGACTGGGACTCATCTTCCCTAGAGTATTTTAGAAATAATAATTGCATAGCCTGCATGGCAGATTCCGACATATTTCTAAACTTTTCTGAGGCTATCATTCCTCCTATAAAGGCTATTTGCGTAAGGATTTGCTTGGTCTGCTGCTGTGCAGCGTGACGTGCTGTAATGTGGCCTATCTCATGTCCTAATACACCGGCAAACTGTGCTTCATCATTGAAATAGCCCATAATGCCTCTCGTAAAATAGACGTAGCCTCCTGGAACTGCAAAAGCATTTAGTATTGGAGAATCCACAACTCTAAAGTGATATTTCAAGTCGGGGCGATGAGATATTTTCCCCATAGCGTCCCCTTTTTCTTGAATAAATTTTTGCAGAATGCTATCTTCATACAGCCCGAACTGCGACATAATTTCTGGATCACTCTGTTGGCCTATTGCCAGCTCCTGAGATTCTGACATAAAACTCACTTCTTTCTTTCCTGACACAGGATTGACAGAGCATGACGACAACCATGTTGCCATAAAAATTACACTGGATAATACTACTATTCTTTTCATATACATATAAAATACAAAACTATCTTTTTTGCGATGAAAGTTCCTTATAAAATTATAAGATTATGTTATATCCATCATATACTGCAGCTTCCATTCCAAGATTTTTTCTTCGGCATTAAAATCTTTTAGTGTATCTAAGCCTAGCCCTTGTATAGCTGCTTCGAGAATATCTCCTTCGGTATCAGCATCATCCTTATAATATTTTCCAGCAGCGAGGATGCAGGAATAAGGGCTAAGACCTATCAATTCCGATCCATGTACTTCTACACCGTAATATGCTGCCCAAAACTTTATGGCTTCATATACATCGTGCATCCCTACTGACACGGTATCATACATATTTGTACTCACCTGACTACACCCATGTTCAGGCATATACCAACCTATAGCTTTTAAGGACTTTATTTTTTCGTATTTAGGATAAAGTACCTCTAGCCCTGATGCCGCACGTACTCTTGCCGCTATGGCTTTGGCAATGGCAACATCTTTTGTAGTGAGATTTACGTTGTAAGCCAACATATAAGTACGGGCACCGATAACGGTAGCGCCAGAACGGGCATTGAAGTAAGTGCCATAATCAGGGACATTTTCTTGTATCCTATGTAGTAATCCTTCGTACTCTCCACGCCTGAGAAACGACAATTCTTTGCGTTCTGTAGTGCGTGCATTTTCGGCATACATATAGATGGGAACACCCAAGTCTGCCACCTTCGCCGCCAGCTCTTCCGCTAATAATTTACACGCATCTATACCTATATCAGCGATAGGGATGATAGGACACACATCACATGCACCTATACGCGGGTGTACGCCCTGATGCTTGCGCATATCTATACGTGATACTGCGCAGACTATAGCATCATAAGCAGCATTGATAACAGCATAGGGCTCTCCCACAAAAGTGAATACTGTCCTATTGGCATCGCTGCCTATATCTTTATGCAAGAGATATACACCCTTATTGCTATTTATCGCTTGTGCAATAGCCTCAATTATTGTAGAATCTCTTCCTTCGGAAAAATTGGGCACACATTCTATCAGCGCCATAGTGTATGTTATAAGTTTTCCTTAAAATGGTGTATCATGCGGCTGAAAGCTGTTTCTGCCTGTTTGTTTTTTAAAAAAAGATGGGGTATGCCATGTGGCAGCCAGTACTGGTATCTCACTAATTTATTGCCTAACTGCTGCTGTAATTTATCAACTCTAGCTTTGGGACATAGAGGGTCAAAATTGGAATAGTGTCCCTGTATGGTGTTTTGAATTTGGCTAGCGCTTTCTTCGGGGATGCCGCTACCTGTGATGCCAAAGGAATGGTGAAATACTACAGGTGCTTTCACCTCTTCTCTGATAGCTGCGTGGAGGATGAAACCTCCAGTAAGACATTGACCTACGATGCCTAGTCCATTGCCTTTTACATTTCTGAAAGTCTTAAAAAAATCTATAATCCGGTGGATTTCTTCCATGTGATCATTATGTTGTACTTCATTGAAGAGCATAGCTTTACTAAAAATATGACTTGTACAATACTTTGCCTGTGTAATACCGCCAGAATACAAATCCGGCACTAACACATGATAACCTTCCTCAGCTATGGCTTTTGCCGCTTCGTGTACTACGGGTACTGCACCCATGAGATCATGAAGAAATATGATACCGGGAGCTTCGGCATCACGATATACATATACAGTAGCATCAATGGTTCTTGCAGCTAAGGGTATAGTAATAAGTTGCTTCATAATATTATTATAATAAAGTTTCAAAAAATCCGTCTTCTCTATTTTTCCTTACATTGTCCCAGTCAAAGCATATTCCATTCATAGCGATATACGTACCTTGCGGCATACACTGTGCAAATGCCAATGCGCTTCCAATATTGAAGTAGCCATCGGAGCTGCCAAAGGTATAAGGTATCATTGCACCTGTAAGTATGATGGTTTTGGGAAGTTGTAACTTGGCTATAGCGGCGGCAGTAAGTGTCATGGTATCAGTACCATGCGTGATAATAATATGACGGCTCACGCTATTGCGACATGCCGCACAGATACTTTGACGTTGTTCTTCACTCATGTCCAAGCTATCCACCATCATAAGCGTATCTACAGCTATCGGTAATCGCGCTCTACCAAGCGATAATATTTCATTGAGGTGAGTATTTTTGAAGTACAATTTGCCATTTATGGCATCATACTCTTTGTCAAAAGTACCTCCTGTGATAAATATTTGTATGGTATTTATCGCTGCCATCGTATTTGTCGCTTGATTATTGCTGGAGGATTTCCTCCAATTACATTGCCACTTTCGGTGATAGACTTGGATATTAATGAGCCCGCAGCTATCACATTATTGTCGGCAATGGCTACGCCTTTTAGAATTGTAGTCCTACATCCTACCCATATATCATTCCCTAAAGCGATAGGCTTGGGAATATTTATCTGCGTACTATTTTGGTCTATTATTTTGTGAAAATCATTGTCCATAACCAAAATATCCCAAGAAAGCAGCACATTATTACCAAAGGATATTTCTTTGATAGCCACGATTGCTGATTCTGCACTTATCCTAAAATTATTGCCAAAAACTATTCTTCCATTGGGGCCCACGCTCACTTTAAATCCATGTCCTAAACGAGCTTTACCCTGAAACTCTATATGTCCTGCTACTTGCCATATTCCCCTAGATTTTTTATCATCAAAAATACCTATGTTTCCACACCCCAATCTTATCATCCCCGTTTTTATGGGTACGGTAATCTTGACGATACCTCCTATTCTTTTCATATATGTATTACTTGCCACCCATATTGGAAATTTTATAGCCTGAGTAAATGGCAGATATTTGAAATTGAAGTACAAGGTCTTCGGATTGATATATTTTATATTTCGGAAAAAACTACCCATTTTTTTCGGCATTTTGTCTTTCAGTAATAAATTGAATATCAAACGATAACTTATTCAAGATGGGACTCTTGGGCGGTGTCGCTCTCCAAAACGGCGTGATAGCTTCAATATTTTTTTTAAATAAAAATTGTTCATAATTGTATTCACATACAATGCGCAAAAAAATCCCATAAGTGAGTGGACAGGTATGGTCAGCACCATTAGCCAATGCCAGTGCCTTGCGTATTGTCTTGCTGTCCCATATTTCTCCCGAAGGTAAGGTATGGATATATTCTGCAATCATTAATGGGGTGGCAATGAGCATATCTTCGCCTATATGCATATCGGAATAGTCTTTCTCTAATCTTTCTATCTTGAAGCTATTTGAACTGAAATACTTTTCTTGCCATGATTTTTTCATCCGAAAGTGTATTAGTAATTGGGGTTAGCAGCAAATTTCCGTGCCAGTTTTCTTACGCCATCGCCTATTACTTTCTCTAAAATATTTTTTATCACAAAGCCGACTAGGGGAATCTTTTCGTCGAAAGTAATCTTATAGTCCAATCGGGATTTACCGCTACCTAGGTCATTCACTTTTATGATACCCTTATGATTTTTTATAGGACCTTCCCCTGCTGTAATCTTGTATTCTATCATAGATACAGGCAGATATGTGGTAACTGTCTCTTCTATCATAAGAGGAAAATTTATTATCCTGCGTATAGACCCTTTGCTATTGGCATCGGTAGAATCTTCACCATATTGTATTCTTTTGAAAGCACCAGGATATATTTCTGAAAGTCTTTCGTGATCGGCAAAAAAATAAAAAACTTTGCTCGCCGACACTTCAAAATCTTGTATAATTTGTATAGTGTACATACTGCGAATATAAGTTTTTTCTATTGTAATCTATGAAAAGAGACCATGCTAAGCAAAAGTTTTGAAAGAATAAATCTTACAAAACTGATTTAATATCCTCTTCGCTAGTTATCGTAAAACTATCAATATTTTGGTATATCGCTTTGTTATCTACAAAAAAATCCAATAGCGTCTCCTTAGCATTTGAGAGTAAAAATTCCATACTATGATATTGATCGGTAATTTTATACCCTACACTACGCTTGGTAAGGACATTGTTTTTGCCATAATGATGGTTTTTATATACATAAAATTTATCTAATACATATCCCTCACGTTCTATTATACGCTCACTTAGCACATGTGCAAATACTGTAATATTACCAAGTTTATTAATATAATCTACAAAATAGGTCTTTCCGCCTATGACACAATGATGGATTTCACTAAGATGGTACTGTATCGTTTTTTGTGCATTGACATCAACTTTAAACAGTACTACATCTTCGGTATGGTGGTGTTTTATGGCTGCTATGCCTTGTATTTCTTTGCCATTATACAGTTGAATAGAAGCGGTCTCGTAGATTATCTTTTGCTTGGCATAACTATGAAAAGATAAACATGAAATTAATATATAAAGATACATTTCCTTCATAACAATTATTTAGAAGCATAACAAACGACAGTGATTTTGTGTTTAACAAATCTCCTAATTTCTTTTAAAAATATTTACCATGATGCTCTACGTTTTTTGGTGAGAGCAATTTTGAGTATTAGTTTATCGCCGAGTTTTTCAAAATATACTCCAATGGCAAAAGTTCTGCATCGTAATGTGGGCAATGTTTTATACATTTTCCTACAATACCACAATTAATCTAAGATTTAGGAGATGGGTATATCTTCAATACCTGCAAAAAGTTTATTTTCAAGGTCATCTTGGGATTCGGGCATAAAAATTTGCCCCAAGATAATTTCATATAATTCTATGTATCGCTGAGTTATTCCTGCTATTACTTCATCGGACATAATGGGAATTTGCTGCCCTTCTTTACCTTGAAATCCATTGGCTATAAGCCATTCTCTGACAAATTCTTTTGAAAGCTGGCGTTGTGGTGTTCCTGACTCGAATTTTTCTTCATAGCCTTCAGCATAAAAATATCTGGAAGAGTCAGGGGTGAGAATTTCGTCTATCAAGCATATCTCACCTTCTTTGTTTTTGCCGAATTCAAATTTTGTATCTACTAATATCAGCCCCCTCTCTGTAGCAATTTCGCTACCTCTCTGAAATACTTGCAGGGCATATTTTTCTATTTGTTCATATTCTTGAGCAGGGACTATGCATTGCGCAATAATTTCCTCTCTGGAGATGTCCATGTCGTGACCTTGTTCTGCCTTAGTGGTAGGAGTTATAATAGGATATGGAAGCAGCTGGTTCTCTCGAAGACCTTCTGGCAAGGTAACGCCACAGATGGTACGTATGCCTCTTGCATAGGCTCTCCATGCCGAACCACACAGATAGCCTCTCACTACCACTTCTACCTTATAGGGTGTGCATCTATAGCCGATTACAGCATTGGCATGTGGCTTGCCAATGAGCCAGTTAGGGAGTATGTCTTCTGTTTTTTTTAGAAAAGAAAAAGCTATATTGTTGAGAATCTGTCCTTTGTGTGTTATAGGCTTAGGCATCACCACATCAAAAGCAGAGATGCGATCTGTGATGACCATAGCTATATAATCTTCTCCTATATAATATACATCTCTAACCTTTCCTCTGTAAAAATTTGTGGTCTGTGGGAATCTAAAATCTGTATAACTTATAGGCATGACCTTGTGATTTGAGGTATAAATGTAGGATTAAATACTACTTTGGCATAAAAAGAATTGATAACAAAAGGCAGTTTTTCAACAAAAATATTAGGATTCTAATCTCAGCTTCACCGCAAGCGCATGTGCATGTAGCAATTCTGCCTCCGCCATAGTAATAATAGTGCTACCTAAATGCTGTAATCCAGAGCGAGATATTTTCTGGAAGGTAACTTTTTTCACAAAGCTATCCAAAGATACCCCACTATAAGTACGTGCATAGCCATAAGTAGGTAATGTATGGTTGGTGCCAGAGGCATAATCCCCTGCCGACTCCGGCGTGTAATGACCGAGAAATACCGAACCTGCGTTTGTAATCATGGATATATATTTTTCGGGATGGTCTATAGAAAGAATGAGATGTTCAGGAGCATAATTGTTGGCTATATCCATGGCTTTGGCTATATCTTCTACTACTACAATACTACTATGTGACAGAGCTTTAGTAGCAATATTTTCTCGTGGGAGTAGTGCCATAATTTTTTGTAGCGATGTTACAACATTTTCCGCCATAGCTTCATCGGTAAGCAGACATAGTACGTGACTGTCGGGGCCATGTTCTGCTTGTGAAAGTAAATCTACAGCTACAAAGTCGGGATTAGCACTACTGTCTGCTATTACACATACTTCGGACGGACCTGCTGGCATATCTATGGCTACGCCTACCCTGTTTACGAGTTGCTTGGCGGCCGTCACATACTGATTGCCAGGGCCAAAAATTTTGTCCACCTTGGGAATTTGATTAGTACCAAATGCCATAGCTGCTATAGCCTGTGCGCCACCTACGGCATATATTTTATCTATACCGCTGATATGAGCGGCATATAAAATAGCAGGATGGATACTGCCATCTTGTGCGGGTGGTGTACATACTACTACCTCTCTGCATCCCGCAATACGTGCAGGAATGCCCAGCATGAGTACGGTAGAAAACAAGGGAGCAGAGCCGCCCGGAATATATAAGCCTACTTTTTCTATGGCTATGCTCTTGCGCCAACACCACACACCTTTAGTGGTCTCTTCGGGTTGCAAATCATGCTTCTGTCGGCTATGGAAGGTCTCAATATTTTTGGCAGCTACCTGTATCGCCACTTTCAATTCATCGGAAATCAAGGTGGCCGAATCGCTGATAGTAGCCGTAGGGACTGCAAAATTTTGCAAGGCAACTTTATCATATTGCAGCGCAAACTCCGACAATGCCTCATCGCCTCTTTTCTTTACCTCTGAGATGATAGGCGACACCACCGCTTCCATATTTTCTATAGACAGTGATGGTCGGCGTATAATATCGTCAATGTCAGCGTCCTGAGGATATTTAAATATTTGCAGCATATCAATAGATCAATTTTTCTATAGGCATCACCAAAATTCCTTCCGCTCCAGCTTGTTTTAGTTTTTCTATATTCTCCCAAAAATCTGTTTCTGTAATCACAGAATGTAAGCTACTCCAGCCTTCTCGTGCCAGTGGCAATACCGTAGGGCTTTTTATACCTGGCAGTAAGGATATGATGGTGTCCAAGCTGTCGTTTGGTACATTGAGTAATATATATTTATTTCGCTTGGCTTTTTTTACGGCAGTAAGACGGAAAACAAGCTTGTCTAAAATTTCTCTCTTAATACCCGTAAGTTGCTTGCCAGCGATAAGTACTGCCTGAGATCTAAAAATTGGCTCTACCTCTTTCAGCCCATTACTCAATAAGGTACTTCCAGTACTCACAATATCACAAATACCCTCAGCGAGTCCTAGGCTAGGTGCTATCTCCACAGAACCACTGATTTCATGGATGTCTGCTTCTATGTTATTTTGCTGAAGGTAACTCCGTAGTATATTGGGGTAAGTAGTAGCAATATTTTTATCTTGGAAATAACTGATGCCGGGATATTCTATGGTCTTAGGTATAGCCAAGGATAGTCTGCATCTCCCGAATCCAAGCGGCATAATAATATCCGCTTCCTTACGGGATTCTTCCAAAACATTTTCTCCTACTATCCCTATGTCTGCTACCTGATCTTGTACATATCCTGGAATATCGTCATCCCGCAAGAATAGTATTTCCATGGGAAAATCGTAGGCAGCCGTTATAAGACTTCCTGTACTCTGAGGAAAACTAATATCACATTCTTTCAAAAGTGCAATAGAGTCTTCACTCAACCTACCCTTTTTTTGTATGGCTAATCTAAGCATTGTGTTGGAATAAAAAGTTTTTAAAGCTATTAAAATCCTTGGTCATAGGGATAGACATCTTTTCCGTACCCATTGCTTTTTGAAGTCTCTCGGGTACGGCAATTTCGTCTTGGATAATGGGCTCTACCACTTCGCCGAATTTTACGGGGTGCGCTGTAGAGAGTACTATATTATTGCTATCAGAATTTGGATGTTCTGCTTTATAAGCTTCCATACCCAAATAGCCTACTGCCGTATGTGTACACATGAGGTAATGATACTTTTCATACACTTCTTTGATGCAATTGGCGGTTTCTTTATCATCGAAACTGAAAGCAAAAATATCTTTCCTTATTTTTTCTATGTCATCTCCATAAATATCCATAATTCTCGCAAAATTGCTAGGATTACCTACGTCCATTGCATTGCTTATGGTTTTCACCGAGGGTCTTGGCGAAAACACCCCCGTCATCAAATACTTCGTGAAGATATCATTACTATTCGTGCTGGCAATGATACAGCTTATAGGCAGCCCCATTTTCTTGGCGAAAAGTCCTGCTGTAAGGTTGCCAAAGTTGCCGCTAGGAATACTGAAGACCAAAGACTTGTCTTTGTTTTCTAACTGTTTATAGGCGTAAATATAATATAATGACTGAGGTATCAGCCTTGCAATATTTATTGAATTGGCGGAAGACAGATAGATTTTTTCATTCAATTCTTTATCCAAAAAAGCCTGTTTTACCAATGCCTGACAATCATCAAAAGTACCTTCGACTTCTAAAGCCGTAATGTTTGCACCTAAAGTAGTGAATTGTTTCTCCTGAATATCACTTACTTTCCCTTTGGGATATAATATCGTCACTTTTATGCCCGGCACCTTCAAAAAACCGTGAGCTACAGCACTTCCCGTATCTCCTGAGGTGGCTACAAGAATATTTACCTCTCTATCTTCCTTCTGTAAATAAAATCCCATCAATTGACCCATGAATCTAGCACCAAAATCTTTGAATGCCAAGGTAGGCCCCTGAAACAATTCCAAAATATAATTATCGCCTACGGATACCAGTGGCGCATCGAAGTCATAGGCATTATCTATTATTTTTTCTACCACCGTAGGTTCTACTTCCCCTTTAAGTAAATGATTTACAACACATTTTGCCATAGTGTTAAAATCAAAACGGCTAAGATTTTTCCAAAAATCATCTTCTAACCTTGGAATATCATAAGGCATATATAATCCGTTATCAGGAGGCAAGCCCCTCAAAACGGCTTCCTTGAGCTCTACATCTGGCGATTTTTTTTTTGTGGAATATAAACGCATAATCACGAAAATACACATTAGGGCTGTAGGAATACTTTTATAGTCCTAAGATTTAATGTAAATGTAAATGTACATTAAATAAAATAGCAACTAAAATGTACTCATTAGCCCAAAAAAAGATTGAGAACTAAAGATAATTTGTTTATTATTGGTATTTTTTATGAAAGCGATATTACTCAGTATAGGGGATGAATTGTTTATAGGCAAGACCCTGAATACCAATGTAAACTGGATGGCTCAAGAACTCAACGTCTTAGGTATAGATGTGATACGTATGATTACCCTTTCCGATAGACATGAAGATATTTTATTGCGTCTAGATAATGCCATCGCAGAAAGCCCTATAGTGCTAATGACTGGCGGACTAGGTCCCACCTCCGACGATATAACTAAGGATGTACTTATCAAATATTTTGCCTCAGAAGTCTATTACGATGAGAAGGCATTAATAAATATTGAATCTCTCTATAAAAGACGAGATAGGGTGATAACACAATCCATAAAAGATATGGCATTGTTGCCTGTAAATTGTACTCCTATATACAACAATATGGGCACAGCACCAGGAATGTTGTTCGATGTAGGGGGCAGAGTGGTAGCTTCTATGCCAGGAGTACCCTACGAGATGAAGGATATGATGCTACATTCCGTACTTCCCTACCTAAAGTCGCGCTTTGCCTTGCCCACTATCTTGCACAAGCATATACTTACTGCCGGCAAAGGCGAGACAGAGGTGGCACAGAAGATAGAAACCATAGAAGCAGAATTGCCGCCACATATACGCCTAGCCTACCTCCCAGAAGTAGGGAAAGTAAAATTGCGCCTTACAGCACATGGGGAAGACCTTACAGCACTTCATGCTGATATTGAGGAATTTACAAATAAAATAGTACGCTGTCTCGGTGCAGATATTTATGGCTATGATGAGGATATTTATGAAGAAGTTATAGGCAAATTACTAATAGACCACAATCTTCAATTGGTAACGGCAGAAAGTTGTACAGGAGGCTATATCTCACATCTAATTACGTCAGTATCTGGCAGCAGCAGCTATTACAAAGGTAGTATCATAGCTTACAGTAATGAAATAAAGCAGAAAATTTTGGGTGTCAGCGATGTAACTTTAAGAGAGCATGGCGCAGTAAGCAAAGCGTGTGTTGGGGAGATGCTCACAGGTGCGTTAAATATTTTGAAAGGAGATATTGCAATTGCTGTATCAGGAATTGCAGGACCTCTTGGTGGTACTACGGAGAAGCCGATAGGTACTGTAGTAATAGGGATAGCATCCCAAAATTTTCAGCAGATAAAAACATTTTCATTTACCAATGACCGGCAAAGAAATATACAACTAAGTGCAATTATAGCTATGGAAATGCTTAGAAGGTTTCTTATAAAAGAAAAATAGAAAGTACTACTTTGCGGTAAAAATCTTAGTGATGCTTAGGTGTAAGCACCCTGTTTTTCCATAATAGCATCCCCAAAGTAAAAAATATCACAGCAAAGAAGTAAGGAAAAAACACCCCAGCTTCTGACATAGACAATATTTCTTTGTTATAATCAAAATATGCCGAAGAATTCCAATATAGAAATGTATTTAAGATAAATACGATTGTACTGAATAACATGAAAATAATTCCTAATACCCTTGAAAGCATGATGATAATTTTTGGCAAAATTAATTCAAAAACATCTATAAATCCTAATGATTTTTCAACTAATTGTTAAGTTTCAAACATTCATTCAAGTACTGAGCACTTCTAGGTCCTTTATTGAAGATAAGATCCAAAATAGAAAGATCTTCCATGAAAGCCATCCTGTCGCTGAATACTTGCAGATAAGGCAGGAATTGAAATCCAATGCTGCTCTTTGCCTCATTGGGATGATGAATACTTCTATAGTCAAGAATATTTTTTTGCTCCAAGGTAATTTTTTCCTCATATTTTTCAGTAAAAGAATAAGAAAACGATATATTCAACATCTTACTTATCACTTCAAAAAGCTGCTCATTAAAGTCTATAAGGTATGGAATCTCCTTGTGATAAAAAGGATATATCAAATCTTCATAATACTCGAAAAATGGAGATCTTCGATAAGAGGAAGTGAGACCCACCCAATGCATTTTTTGCCAATTTTGGTCATAACATATTTTTACATCCTTCATGGGTATATGTTGATTTTTACCTTTTACAAGTGGCAATGACAATGCTAGCATACCATTAGCATTCTGAATGTGGCACCTATTGCGGTAGCTACCCTTTCTGTAATTTTCATACTTTTCAAAAAAAATAGTTTTACTTCGCATAAGGGACAGATAGAAGCCTACGCTTCCAGTATAGGGCAATTCAATTACAATATTCATAGCTCAAAAATAGAATATTGTTCATATTCGTATAAATTCTTACATTTATTAAATATTGAAATACATTATTATGCAAATAAAACTTTACTTATTAGCCATCTTACTGTCCTTGACATATACAAGTAATGGAAATACCATTACACATGGTCCCATGATTGGGGGTATTACGCCTACATCTGCACGTATTTATATACGGACAGAGATGCCTATGACCCTTTCTATACTTTATAGCACAGATTCCTTGCTATCTAATAATTCTGTAGAAACATTTGCTACACGAGCAGATTATGATAATACTGCCATAGTTACACTCTATAATTTAACCCCATTTACAGACTACTACTTTACTTATAGCGATATCGAAGGCAATAATATGGGCGCAAAAGGACACTTCAAGACTTTTCCTGAAGAAGGTAGCACCGAACATCTGGTGATTACTACAGGCTCTTGCCAGGAAACTGCCAATATGAAAGTTTTTGATGTGATGCCTACGTATAAACCCAACCTTTTCATACATACGGGAGACTTTACCTACCCTTCCTATCAGTTGCCTGCAAGTCTTGATTATCCTGAAAATTATCGCTCTATAGAAATTGCTTGGCAGAAACGCAATGAAGAACCTATCTGCAAGGACATGCTCAAAGTTGTACCTATAGACTATATGCCCGATGATGATGACACTTGGGGAAATTCCAGATATTATAAAGGTGGTGCTGCGCAAGTGCGATATGAGAATGGCAAGCTCATCAATTTTATAGAATTGTATCCGCGTACGCAACAGATGCGTGAGAACTGTCTTCGAGGCTACAAGAACTTTTTTCCCGGTTATATCATGGTCAATGATACGGATGGATATTATCATTCTTTCATCATGGGTAATGCCGAATTCTTTGTCATAGATGTACGTTCCAGCAACTCTGGGGGCTGGAATAACCTGAAGTATGACAGCACAAGCAACTTATGGTCTTATAATGGTGATAATCCCCGACAGACCTTATTAGGAAAGGCACAGTACAATTGGCTCACTCAGGCTTTGCAAAATTCTACAGCTACATGGAAATTTATAGTTTCTGGTGTCCCTTTCAATAAAAATATTAACCGATTTATGGAACCCCCACTCCTGCTACAAGGTTTGGAATTTGACATTGCAGGGCAGGTAGGAACAGGATTTAGGCTTTCTTACAGCTTTTCGGATTATTGGGGTGCTTATAAGAATGAACAAAATAAATTTTTGAAATTTATAAAAGATAATCAAATAAAAAATGTAATTGTCATCAGTGGTGATACTCATGGCTGTGCGATAGATGACGGGAAAAATGCGGGGCTACCAGAAATGAATGCCAGTGGACTAAGTGTAAGCTCTACAGAATTATACTATCAGTTCAATAAAATATTTTCTTTGCTAGGGTTTGATTTAAAAAGATGGCTGTGGAATAAAGGCGGACTAGGAATAGGTAACGACAATATCAAAAATGCATTCGGCAAAATAGAGATATTTGGTTCAGACTCAGTAGAACTTTGCATTGTGGACGAAGACAATATAACTATAGCTTGCCATACCATTTTCAATAATGCAATCTCTACTTCCACCGCTCATGATGCGCTGCCACTGAATATAAAAGTATATCCGAATCCTACCTCAAATTTTATCCATTTGGATATGCCCGAAAAGATACAAAAAGTGATAATCAGCGATATGAAAGGAAATATTTTATATAAAGAAAATGAACCTTTGCTACAAGAGATAGATTTATCCTCTTACCCTAATGGAGAATATTTGTTATTTGTATCTACAGAAAATAATTTTGGAGTACAAAAGATACTGAAAGTACATTAGTAATAAGGATCTGGAATGGCTTTGTTCACATGTAGCTCTTTACTACTTTTTGGCATAATACAAATATTTCATAAGTAAACAAATACATTGCATAGGAATCTTACCTCCGTACTAAAAAGGATAACGAAGGTTTAGTTCCATAAATATTTACCGATACTATAAGCTATTGAGTGCAAATCTGCGCAAGCAAGTAACATGACCAAAACATAGATGGCAATGAATTGATATTTTAACGACAATATTAGATGTAAAGTTACTATTGTATCTTTGCTAATATTTAGTATGGCTTCACTACGTTCTATCTTTACAAGTAAATGTCCTAAGTGTGAGAAAGGAGATATTTATCTATGTAAAAATCCTTATAACATTAAGATGTACGACAAAATCAACAAGTACTGTGAAGTATGTGGTTTCTGCTTCGAAAATGAGACAGGATTCTATTTTGGGGCTATGTATGTGAGCTACGCAATATGTGTAGCTATTTCCCTTATTAATTTTGCTATATATATGCTTATATACAGGACTTGGGATCATATCGTACCCTTTATCATTATTAATGCGTTCATTCTTATCGCCCTGATACCTTTGGTTTTCAGAATATCACGCAATCTATATTTGGTGCTTATGGATATCCTCTTCCCAAACAAAGAAGATAATCCTGAGTATAAGGGATGATTATACACTCATACATGAACTGTCTTCTTTGCCTACACCTAAATGAAGCACGTCCTTGTCCACCAAGTAATGTGTTAGGGGCAGTTGGCTATACCCTAGAAAAGATAGCATCAGCGATTATAGTTATTACCTTCTCTCCGCTACCGTATCTTTCCCATATCTGTGGAGAATACAGAGTCACCTCTTAGCATCAGGCATCTTGATTCGGCACCTCATCACCTCGTATGCTGCTTCGCCAAATTCCAGATTTTGTCTAGGGCTTCGAGGTTCATAGTATGCATATCTAGCCCTTGTTGGCTTACATAATCCTCCATCCATAAAAATCTCTCCGTAAATTTCTTGTTGGCTTTTGACAATGCTGCTTCAGGATCAACTTTCAAAAAACGGGAATAATTGACAAGAGAGAAAAGCACATCGCCAAACTCATCTTCTATAGCTGCTGGATTATCGAGGGCAACAGCTTCGTGAAGTTCCTCAATTTCTTCGCAACACTTTTCCCATACCTGTACGGCATTATCCCAGTCAAAACCTATACTGCGAACTTTCTCTTGAATGCGTTGCGCCTTCATCAAGGCAGGTAGAGATACGGGTACACCACCCAATACCGAAGTTTTACCCTCACTAAGTTTTATCTTTTCCCAGTTTTTTTTCACCTCCTCTTCACTTCCTACTTTTACATCGCCATATATATGCGGATGTCGGCGTATCAACTTGTCGTTGAGTGCTTGTATCACTTCTTCTAAAGTAAACACATTCTGTTCCTGTGCAATTTCTGCATAAAAAACTATATGTAGCAGCAGGTCTCCCATCTCTTCTTTTATACCTTTCCAGTCTTCATCGCTGATGGCATCAGCGAGTTCATAAGTTTCTTCTATCGTAAGTTTGCGCAGCGTATGTATGGTTTGTTTTTTGTCCCAAGGACATTCATTGCGCAATCTATGCATGATAGATAGGAGTTCTTGAAAAGAAGGAACAGAATTATTGGCGGCACTCATAAAATTTGGAACATCTTTTGCTCACAAATGTAAGCATTGTATATTTACAGAATGAGTGTAAGTCGCTCCTATGTACGAAATTTGGTTTTTCTGGCATTGATATCCATAATAGGTATCCTGGCCACACAGTATTATTGGGCTAACAAAGCATTGCAACTTCAAGACAGCCAGTTCAATCATAGTGTAAATGTAGCCTTGGACAATATTGTCAAGAAACTACTTGCAGTATCTGGTAACGGCGCTGAATTAGAGTTCAAAAACAGAGTAAAAAAAAATTATTACACCTTGGATTTTACGCAGCCTGTAAGGCTACAGAATCTCGAAGAGTATATTTTTACGGAGTTCAATAATCAAGGGCTGAATGAACCCTTTGAATATGCCGTCTTTGACTGTGCCAAAGACTCTCTCCTCTACGGAAAATACG
>JBGAWK010000055.1:0-16743 GCA_044227665.1 Chitinophagales bacterium | reverse complement strand
TGTTATGAAAAAAATACACTTTTTTTTATTCTTTATATTTATTTCCATAGTACATGGTTATAGTGACGGCATCCTCCAAGGCAATATAAAAGATGCCAATACCGATGAAATGCTAATAGGCGTAGATATTTACAATCAAGATAAGAGAGGCACTACCTCCGACTTGGATGGCAACTACAAAATCTCCTTACCCGCAGGCAAGCATACCATTATCTTTTCCTATTTAGGCTACGAAAATCAAAACAAAGAGATTACCATCAAAGAGAATGATACCCTTGTGCTAAATATAGAAATGGGTGACAACAGTATCCAACTGGATGAAACTGTAATTACGGGATCACTTTACGAAAAACGTGCCAGCGAAGAAGTCATATCCATAGAAGTAATTAAACCGGAACTTATCAAACAAGTAAACCCTATACGTTTCGATGACATAGCAAGGCGTATTCCGGGTCTCAATATTGTAGATGGTCAAGCGAATATTCGTGGTGGTAGTGGATGGAGTTATGGGGTGGGTACTCGTGTACAGGTAGTACTGGATGGACAGACATTCCTCTCCCCCGACCGCCAAGATGTAAAATGGACATTCCTGCCTACAGAAACTATAGGTCAAGTAGAAGTATTGAAGGGTGCGTCCTCGGTACTATATGGATCTGCCGCTATGAATGGCACCATACATGTACAATCTATAAAACCCCAAACCAAACCCCAAACTGTAATTACCTTTTTTGCCGGAGCTATCAATAAGCCCCGTGCACTGGATATTACTAGAGATGCTGGAGCAGGGAATTATATACAACACATAGAAAGTAAATGGTGGGACAACCCATTGATGACAGTAGGTGCTACATTTATGCGTGCACACAAAGTAAGCAATCACTTTGAATATTTAGTAGGTATTAATATATATAATGCCAACTTACATTACAGAGATGGCGAAGAGCAGTTTGCGCGCTTGAATACCAATCTAAAGTGGACTGCTAAAAACAATGATAAACTTTCTTGGGGACTGAGAGGCAGTCTGATGTATAATAAAGAGACCGAGTTCTTCTATTGGGAAAACTGGTACAATGGGGGATTCTATATCCCTGCAAATATCAATAGGTTTAATAATATTCGTTTTTTTATAGATCCGTATCTTACTTATTTTGGAAAAAAAGACATCAAGCATGAAATTAAAAACAGAATATATATCAATCACCCTAACTTTGCCGATAAGCCCTACACCATCATCAATACAGACTATGTACTTTCCAAAAAATGGCTTAGAAACTGGAGTCTGTTGTCGGGATTTAATGCGCAAGAATATTTCGTTACAGAGTCCGCATTTAATGGCACAAACAGAGCTAATATCTTGGGCGTATATGCTCAGTCCGACAAGCAATGGGATAAAATTTCCATAAGCGGAGGATTTAGATGGGAATTCTACAGATATAACGACATCAAGGGCGTTATCCCTCCACAGATGAGATTTGGCCTAAATTATAATCCTAAGCCTAATTCTTTTGTGCGCTTCAATATTGGTCAAGCCTTTAGATTTCCTAGCATTGCAGAAAGATATGTAAGTGAAGATATTGGTACCATCAAAATCTTTCCTAATCTAGATTTAAAGCCTGAGTATGGGTTTACATCGGAGCTGGGCTACCTCCAGAAATTCAAGAGCAAAAAATCCGAAAGATATAATTCCAGTTTCGATTTTGCCTTCTACTGGCAAGAATATCGTGACTTGGTGGAATTTACAGTACAGCAGATTCCCATACCTGACAGCATTGCCAATGATTCTATTCCTGACAGCCCTCTCGACTGGGTGGGTTTCCGCTCTTCTAATGTTCCGCGTTCAAGGATCGCAGGGATAGAAGCCACTTTCAAAAATTATGTTACCATCAATAAAGACCATAGTCTATATTTTATGTTTAGCTGGAATTATTCATACCCTGTACAACTCCAAGACAGCGTAGAAAATAGAACTAAAGACGTATTTGGATATTTAGGCGATTTATTTAAAGGCATAAGAAGAGCTGAAGCACTTATAGGAAACCCCGTTACGGACAATTTATTGAAGTACAGGAACAGAAACTTAGTGACTGGCGACATAGAATACAAGTGGAAAAAATTAACAGTGGGTTTTGATGTACGCTTTTGGAGTTACATAGAAGCCGTTGACCCTGTATTTGTATTTGTAGTTCAGGATGTGGCAGACTTTAGAGCTTACCAAAATTTTAAAGGCAATTGGATATTAGGTATGCGTGGATTTTATACTTGGAAAAATATGACGTATGGTGTAATAGTCAAAAACCTTACGAACGCTTTCTATACTATTAGGCCTGGAAAACCCGAAGCACCCAGAAGTGTACTGTTCCAATTTCGATACGAATTTTAAAAACTACGGAAGTTATCCTAATTTTGGTATAGATATTTCACAGTCATTGACATTTGAGGAGGCTATACGAAAAGCAGAAATCTATTGCGCCTATCGCGAGCGCAACACTTTTGAAGTTAAAAACAAACTCCTGCAACTAGGAATAACACAAGAGCATGAGATAACAAAAATATTAAAACATCTCACTTCCCATAACTTCCTCAATGAGCAGCGATATATCGCCTCGTATATTCAGGGCAAAATAAAGGCTAAAAAATGGGGGAAGGCTAAAATTACCGCCTTTCTGAAAAGTCAGAAAATCGAAAGGGACAGTATAGAAACACAGCTCTCCCTTGTAGATGATATCGACTATGACAACAATCTTTCTATCTTACTGCTAAAAAAATGGAAAGCATTATCTGCATTATCTATCCCTGAAAAAAAGAGTAGGTGTTTGCGGTATGCTTTACAAAAAGGTTACGAATACGATAAGATTATGGAAATCCTTAAAAACATTGATAAGTAGTTTTAATTTCGACTATGCAATTTTCAGCACATCCTTGGCATGGTATTCCATCGCATCCCAGTTCTCCAGAATTAGTGACAACTTTCATAGAAATAGTACCTACAGATACTGTAAAATATGAGATTGACAAGCATAGCGGTATTCTTATGATAGACAGACCCCAGCTATATTCCAATATCATACCGTCTTTATACGGATTTATTCCTCGCACCTATTGTGGTGGAAAAATTGCTGCATTGGCATCATCCCGTACAGGCACACACATTATGGAAGGTGACCACGACCCCTTAGATATATGTGTGCTGACAGAAAAAAGCATTACACATGGCAATATATTGGTACATGCACGACCGATAGGTGGAATAACACTTATTGACAAAGGTGAAGCTGATGACAAAATTATCGCTGTCTTAGATAAAGATCATGTATATAGTCAGTACACAGATATTTCCCAGCTTCCCAAAAGTGTCATGGACAGGATAGCACATTATTTTCTCACCTATAAAAATCTCCCCGACGAGCCCAGAATTTGTACATTATCAGAGCCTTATGGCAGAGAAGATGCCTATAAAACTATATTGACCGCCATAGAAGATTATAAAGATAATTTTGTATAATCTATTGCAGCTGAAGCAACTCCTCTACCATTGTTCTATCATTATTGAGACGCGGTATCTTATTTTGCCCGCCTAATTTTCCTTTGTTCTTCAGCCAATCCATAAAAGTATTGGGACGTACCGCTACAATTTGCAGGGGCAGCAACGCCATATCTTTGAATCTTTTTGCTTCGTAATCAGAGTTCAAATCTTGTAATTGCTTGTCTAAAATGGCATGAAAATCATCCATATTTTCAGGAAGTTGCTCAAATTCTATCAGCCACTGGTGGTAAGCCTTGGAAGCACCAGCAAAATATACAGGTGCAGCAGTATAATCCTTAATAATAGCTCCAGTAGCAGCACAGGCGGCTTGTAGTCCCTGGTCGGCATTATCTACCATCAACTCTTCCCCAAAAGCATTGATAAATGACTTGGTACGACCCGATACTCTGATACGATAAGGGTCGGTAGATGTAAAAATGACTGTGTCGCCAATCTTGTATCGCCATAGCCCTGCATTTGTAGTAATGACTATAGCATATTGCTTCTCTACCTCTACATCGTGTAATGAAATACACGGCGGATTTTCATCATTCCAATAAGCCATCTCAATAAACTCATAGATAATGCCGTGATCTACCGCCAACAGCATATCATCTGCTACCAACCTATCCTGATAGGCAAAAAATCCCTCAGAGGCATTATAGGTTTGGAGGTAGCACATTTTATCCGTAGGGAAATACTTTTTATATTGCTGTATATACGGTACAAAGCTAACACCTCCATGAATATACAACTCCATATTTGGCCATATTTCCAATAAATTTTCTACCCCATTTTTTTCTTTTATCTTCTCAAAAAGCACTGAAAACCATGTAGGAACGCCCACAAAAAAACTCACATTTTCTTTAGTAGCAATAGCTGCGGTGCGTTCTAATTTTTTCTCAAAATCGGCCATCAGGGTTATGTCATTTGATGGTGTACGCAGCCACTGGGATATGCTAGGCTGATTTACCGTAATGACTGCCGAAATATCTCCGGAATGAATGTCGCTACCTTCTAGATGCGGCTTTTGGCTTCCTCCTATGATAAGCGATTTCCCTGCCAATAATTTTGAATCGGGCTTATTCTTCAAATACTGAGCTATAACTTCGTAACCGCCTTTATAATGATTGTCGTGTAATGCGGAAGGGCTTACAGGAATGTATTTGCTTTTGTCGGCAGTAGTGCCACTGGATTTCGAAAACCACGATATTTTTTCATGCCAAAGTATATTTTGCTGTCCTTGGAGCATCTTTTCGAAGTAGGGCTTTAAGGTCTCGTAGTCATTAACGGGAACATTGTTTACAAAGTCATTATAGGTAGAGATGCCATCAAAACCATGACTTTTGCCGTAGGCTGTATTTTTATTTTTATTAATAAGACATTCTAATATATGCTCCTGACACCGCAAAGCCTCTGCAGCGGTTTTTTGCATACGCCCAGCTTTCAGTAAGATAATACGTTTTAAAATATAGTGTACTAAAAACATACTAAATGTATGGATTGGGGAAGTTTTTTTTCTTTAATTCAAAATTCTGTCCTAAATATACTTTTCTGACTTGTTCGTCATGTGCCAAATCCTCGGCAGTACCCTGTTTCAATATTTTACCTTCAAAAAGCAAATAGGCTCTATCAATGATAGACAGCGTCTCTTGAACGTTATGGTCGGTTATCAATATGCCTATATTTTTATATTTGAGGCTGGCAACAATATTCTGTATATCTTCTACTGCTATGGGGTCTATCCCTGCAAAGGGTTCATCGAGGAGTATGTACTTGGGCTGTGATGCCAATGCTCTAGCTATTTCTGTCCTGCGCCTCTCCCCTCCTGACAGTACTTTGCCCAAATTTTTCCTTACCCGCTGCAAACCAAATTCATGGAGCAGCTCCTCCAATAAATGCTTGCGCTCTTCTTTACTGTAATTACTGTATTGTAGTATGGCATTGATATTATCTTCCACACTCAGGTCTCTGAATACTGAATTCTCCTGTGGCAAGTAGCCTATTCCCATCTGCGCTCTTTTGTACATGGGAAATCGCGTAATATCATTGTCGCCAAGCATTATCTTGCCTTCATCTTGGGCTATAAGCCCTACCATCATGTAGAATGATGTCGTCTTTCCGGCACCGTTGGGTCCCAGGAGTCCTACTATCTCGCCCTGTGCCACTTCTATATTTACACCCTGTACTACAGGACGGCGACTATAGGATTTTTTGAGATTTTGGGCCAGTAGCTTCATTCTTGAATATCTTTTACCTGTAGCTCCAATCTCTTATTGCCATTCCACTCATTTTCATACAAATGATAACAAACATTGAAAGTGGGATTATTTCTGATAATAGGGATTAGATACCACATGCCAAATCCTATTCCAAATACACTGCGCTGTCCTGTTTTTGTAATATGCAATTTCAGGTGTTCATCTTTCAATAATTGGGTATATCCAGCATCTTTTACCCCTTTGGTCATAAATACGGGACGCATATTCATAGGGCCGAATGGTGCCATCTGCTGAAGGATATTATAAAACTTATGATTAATATCGTTAAGTTCTATCTCTGCATCAATATCTACAAAAGGAGTCATGATTTCCTCTGTAATATTTTGGCTTACATATTCTTCAAATTTCTGTATAAAAACGGGTACCATGTCTAACTCCAAAGTCAAACCGGCAGCATATTTATGTCCCCCAAATTGGATAATATAGTCTTTACAGGCATCTAAAGCCTGATGTAAGTCAAAGCCATAGATACTTCTTCCCGAGCCTACTGCCTTGCCATTAGATTCTGTAAGGATTATAGTAGGCTTATAATGGCGTTCTATTAACCTTGAGGCTACGATACCTATTACGCCCTTATGCCAATGTGACTGAAAGAGTACTGTAGATTTTCTGTTCGTATAGTATTCGTCCTCCATCATTGTCATAGCTTCCTCAGTAATGTCTTTGTCCAAGCCTTTGCGCTCGTCATTATTGAGTTGGATTTTTTGTACTTTTTCAAAAGCTAAGGCAGTATCTTTTTCGATCAATAATTCTACGGCTTCCGAGCCATGAGCGATACGCCCTGCGGCATTTATTCGAGGACCTATAATAAATACTAAATCGGTAATGTCTGCATCTCTATTGAAGGCTGTTATGCGTTTTAGCGCAGAAAATCCTGGTCTTTTATTTTTATTAAATTGTATAAGTCCATAGTATGCCATAATACGGTTCTCATCTACGAGATGTACCAAATCTGAGGCTATACTCACGGCTACTAAGTCCAATAGCTCATAGACTTCTTCCATATCTCTCTGCAAGTACATACATAGTGCCTGCATGAGCTTGAACCCTATACCACAACCACTAAGCTCAGTAAAGGGATAGGTATTGTCGGTACGTTTCGGGTCTAGGACTGCGACAGCATCTGGCAGCACATCTTCGGGGAGGTGATGATCACAGATAATGAAATCTATCTTTCTTTCGTGGGCGTAGTCTATTTTGTCATGCGCACGAATACCACAGTCTAGGGCTATGATAAGTTTTACGTCATTACCATAAGCATAGTCTATGCCTAATGTAGATATGCCATAACCTTCTTTGTATCTGTCTGGGATATAATAGTCTATATTTTCATATACGTTTCTGAGATAAGAGAATACTAGTGCTACCGAGGTAGTACCATCTACATCATAATCGCCATATATCATGATTTTTTCGTTATGCTGTATCGCATAAATTATCCTATCTACTGCGGCTTGCATGTCGTTCATGAGGTAAGGATCGTGAAGATTACAAAGTTCAGGGCGAAAGAATGCTTTTGCTTGTTCATAGGTTTTTACACCTCTGTTATATAATATTTTGCATAGTGCCGGATGTATTTTTAAAGAGGTTTGCAACTGCTCCAGCACCTCTAAATTATCTTCCTTACTCAACCAACGCTTTTGCATTTGCATAATATACAAAAGTAGTCAAAGTAATTTTAACACAATTCATATTAATAGTATTTAATAATTTTATTGCATGAATACATCTTTAGCGTTTATTATAATTTTTTGCTTCTTGTGTTTTGCTTCTTGTAAGAAAGAAGTAGAAAAAGTAGAAAATATTCCTATGCAAAAGGTTAATAATTGGGACATACAATGGCTCACTACCTCTGGAAGGCATATTGTAGATGAGCAAGGGCAATATATTCAATTGAGAGGTATAAATCAGCGCGTACCATTTTTGTTTGATGTAACTTTTGCAGATGGAAGGTACGACAATGAATATGTGCCTCCATTTACAAAAGAAGATGTGCAAGAGATAGCGAAACTGGGGTTCAACCATCTGAGGCTTCCTATCAATTGGTCGGCATTTGAGCCTCAAAAAGATGTGTATATGAGGGAAGAATTTTTTGAAAAAATCCACGAAGTACTCGATTGGTGTAGAGCGGTAGGTATATACGTATTATTGGATATCCACGCTGATGCTTGGTCTAAAGAAATAGGAGAAGACGGTATGCCGGGATGGACTATTTATCCTGAAAACTACAAGCCTATGGAAGGTCCTCTAAATTTTACCTCATTGGCATTACGCAGAGCCAACCCTCAGGTATTCAAATGCTATAGAGATCTCGTACTCAACAACCATAATATCAGAGATGAATATTTATACTTTTGGAACAGTATGATAGAAGAATTCAAAGACAATCCTGCTATCATAGGCTTTGAGCCTTTAAATGAGCCTACTGCCTATTTTGGTGGTGTAACTGAAAGACAGTTCTTAGATTTCTATAAAGTATGTAGTCAGAATATGCGCAATATAGACACTCGCCACATCTTATGGCTAGAACCCGATGCCGCTAGAAATATTGTAGGAACCGCACCGCTACTTGGTGCCCCATTTCCTGATGGCAATATCATTTATTGCCCACATTATTATCCCAATCTCACTTCTAATGTAAGTGAGAATACGATAGATGGATGGAAAAGTGCTACAAATAAAGCATTTGACAGGATACTTCAGGAAGGTCGCTCTTGGAATGCCCCCATCGTCATCAATGAATGGGGCATAAACCCTAGCACTTATAAAGGTATGACCTTAGTAGCAGCATTTATGGAGCAAATGGAGTTACGAAATATCCATAGCACCTTTTGGCTGTGGCGCGAACCCAAGCCTGGCACCAGTGGAGCTGACGGCACTTGGGGATTTTTTACAGACTTAGGAGATGGCAGGGCTTGGGCATCCAGAGATGATGCCAAAAAAAATATTGCAGTCCCTTATGCACTCTCGCTGCCTGCCCCCTATAAAACCCATTATTTTGACAGAGCTACGAAAGTTTTTACTTGCACTTTCGACATGACCACACAAGACACTGGAAGCCCCATTCTTTATATTCCTGAACATTGGTATCCCAGTGGCTATCGCGTAATTGTAAACAACGAAGAAGTTGCTGTAACCACTGATAATTATCAGCGTGTCAGCTTCGACTGGAAACCTGTGGCTGGAGAAAATATTATAGAAATTGTAGCACGTTGATCTTATAGATTACTAGGAGAATCAATCTTCTATTAAAAATTAAAGAATAAATCCTTTGGTGTAATTCTCCCACTTCTGTAGTAATAGCTGGAAATTTTCTGGAAGTGGTGTCTCAAAATATAGTTTTTTACCAGAGGTAGGGTGTATAAATCCCAATGATTGTGCATGTAGCGCATGATGAGGCATAATCTCAAATGCATTATGTATAAATTGCTTATATTTCTGATGTACAGTACCCGAAAGTATCTTGTCGCCCTGATAGGTAAAATCGTTGAAGAGCGTGTGTCCGATATATTTCATGTGTACCCTAATCTGGTGCGTGCGTCCTGTCTCAAGCTTGAACTTCAGTAAGGTAACATATCCATAGCGTTTTACTACCTCATAATGCGTGACAGCATATTTTCCTGCATTGCCTTCAGGTACTGCCATAAATACCTTTCTGTCATTAGGGCTTCTAGCGATATTTACTTCTATCCTGCTCTTATCCTGCTCTACGTTCCCCCATACTAATCCTAGATAGTGCCGTTCTATAGTCCTATCAAAGAACTGCTTAGATAGATGATTTAGGGCATATTCGGTTTTCCCTACTACCAGCAATCCCGTAGTGTTTTTGTCTATGCGGTGTACTACGCCAGGGCGCGTGCTGCCATTGATATGGGGTAAAGTCTCATAGAGATAGGCAAGTCCATTCACTAAGGTGGCACTATAATTGCCATGTCCTGGGTGTACCACCATACCGGCAGGCTTATTGACCAACATCACTTCATCATCGTCGTAAATGATATCTAGATTCAAATTTTCGGCAACGACAGTATAGTCATTCTTGGGCTGTGGCAGTATGACTTGAATACTATCATTAGGGCGTACCTTGTAATTGGGCTTTACAATTTTCCCATTTACGCTAATGCAACCTGCCTTAGTCGCTTGCTGAATCTTATTTCTACTGGCGTGAGGGAGTTTATCCTGTAAAAAAATATCAATGCGTAATGGCGACTGACCTTTATCTACGGAAAGATGGAGTTCATCATAGAGTCTGTCCTCATCTTCTGTATAGGTATCTCTCTGCGTATCGTCCATGACTATATTTCAGTAGCACTGAATGATATCTAAAAATACTGCTTAGAACACATCATTCCAAGCCATGATTCCACCTTGAAGATTTACTAATTTTCCTGTAAAACCTTCAGATGCTAAGAATCTACACGCTTGACCGCTGCGATTACCACTCCTACAATATATATAATAATTTTTATTTCTATCCAACGCCAGAAGATTTTCTCTCACTTCGGGGTGCATAAAATTGATGGCAATATGTCCTTCTATACAAGTTTCCGCTATCTCTGCCGGTGTGCGAACATCTAAGAGTACTGCATTATCATCTGCTTCATATTGAGACTTAAAATCTTCTGGGTTAAGGTTAATAAAACTCATATTTTTTATACAAAAATAATAGCTGTAGCTTAAAAATTGATAAAAAAGAAAATAATTTAGTCCGATTCATATTGTACCTTCTGCTCCCTTACGGTGATTGCAGCTATAACGAAAGACATATAGTACAGAAGCCTGCTTATAAAATATTTGATACAATAGGATATAGCTTCCATCTTCACGACATACTATATAGTAATATCAATGAAATAGTCTCTATTTTTGACTACTTATATACTCTTGCAGAGACTTTCCGTAACTATCAAAAGTAAAGTTATCCATCAATTGAAAATAGTTATTTTTGTCTATAGTTCCCGCATAACAAAGTTTGCCAACTTCAAGTTTGTAATTGTCAAAAGAGATACAGTCCATAAGTTTTTCTACTTGTGCTACCATAAAGAAATTATTGCTTGCCGCTAATTTTACTTTATCTACTTTTTGGTTGTCAAAATCTGCATTTTTAACTACATTCAATAGGGCATTGAAATCATTATCGGTCATTGGTATGTTGGCACGTCTTTCATAATGTCCATTATTCCAAGGCTCGGGAGTAGGATAGGGATAGTTCGTGCCATTATTTGGGCAATTATTTCCCCAAGGATTGGGATTTCCATTGTTCCAAGGATTATTACCATAACCATTATTGCCGTTATTCCAAGGATTGGTATTAGGAATCCAAGGGGATGGAAATCCCCACACAGAATTTCGCATATAATAGGTGTACCAGTTGTATTTGCTGTAAGGAACTTTATCTATAAGTTTGATATTGCCTCTAAAGTCTATCTCTGCTACATATTTGAAATTATCGTCAAATGGCAAATTAATATCTAAGTAAATATATTGGGTATTGACATCCGAGATCCGGAGTCTCACATTACCTCTAGGAATGTCGAAGAAGTGATATTCACGTGATTTGTTTCGAATCTGTTCGTTTCCTAATTCTACAATGTAGTCTCCCGAGGGGTTTACTTTGAGATACAACATAGATCCTGCCTCTGCGACGGTAGCAAACAGAAAAAATAATAAGGTGTAGAGTGCTGATTTCATAACTATAATTTTTAGTTATAATATCTAATTCAATGGCTATGCCAACACTTAATACATATAAATAATTCTATATATTTTAACCTGATTTTAACGATAAAAGGCAGCCATGCGGGCTGCCTTTTATAATTTACTACACAATAATTTTATCTTTCAAAATTAAGGGCATCTTCCAAAGATATAGGCTTTCCATTGTAATAGGGCACTAAAAATGCATCCGGAACACCTCGTTTTTTCACCTTGTTTAAGAATGTATTTGCTGTGGCAGAATTGCTATAAGTACCTAAAAAATATTTGTATTTGTTATCTACATTTTCAAAGGTTACTACCCCTAAGTCAGAAAGTGTTTCTGCATATACTTCATTAGATTTAGCAAGTACTCCTAGTTGTATTTTGTAAGTAATTTTAGAGTTAGTGAGTTTTTGGTAATCCGAAGAAATAAATATTTTTTCGACTTTAGCGGAGCCACTGTCTGCATAGATAACTTTGTCGTAGCCTATTACGCGGAATTCTGTACGACGATTTTGCTGGTGTTCGTCCTCTGTGCACTTCACACCGTCACTACACCCATTCACCAATTTTGTTTCTCCATAACCTTTGGGGTATAATCTTCCGATATTAATGCCCTTTTGGATAAGATATTCTACTGCAGACTTAGCCCTATTATCAGATAGTGTCATATTATATTCGCTACTTGCTCTACAGTCAGTATGAGAACTTAGTTCTATAAGTACGGTAGGATTATCTAAAAGAAATTTAGCCAATTTATCCAGTTCTATTGCAGCATCAGGACGTATGTAATATTTATCGAGATCATAATAGATGTTTTTAACGATAATAGCTTTATCTATTACGATTTTATCCAGCAATATGTCCTTTTTTAATGGGGAAGGATCTGTTTTTGGATTTAATCCCATCTTTTGAACGAAGTACTTTGAATCATTAAATGTAACTATTAATGAATCATAGTCACAGGGGATAGATATAGAATAATATCCATTTTCGTCTGAAACTGTCTCAAACACATTTATCCCATCTAAAGTAGATACCGTAACATTTACGCCCGGTAAATTTTTATTCGTATTCTTATCTACAATATAGCCGTTTACCTCTTTGAAGCACTGTTTCTTTTTCTTATTATAATTATCTTTTACGGCATCTACGACATAATAGATGTCGTCGCCACCTGTACCATTTTTTCTGTTAGAAGCAAAATATCCAAAACCATTTAATGCGTCATAGACAAAGGAAAAATCATCGTAGGAAGAGTTTATTGGAGACATCATATTTACAGGAGGTTGCCATTCATCATCTTCATTGAGCTCCGCCTTGAAAATATCTAGTCCGCCAAAGCCGGGATGCCCTTCTGAAGAAAAAAACAGTTCATCCGTAGAATTGATATAGGGAAACATCTCATTTCTATCTGTATTTATGAGTCCCCCAAGATTTACAGGTGTACCCCACCCTTCCCCTTGTTTAAAACACACATAGATATCTGTTCCGCCTTTACTCCCGGGCATATCTGAAGCAAAATATAGCCGCTCCCCATCACTACTTAATGCCGGATGTCCACAAGAATAATTTGCACTATTATGACTAAATGGCTTAATACTTGCCCACTGTTTCCCATCCCAAGTAGCAGAATATATACTTAGCTTAATTGTCTTATTGTCATCAGCTTTTCCTTTCTTTTTATTGAAATAATTATTTCTGGTAAAATACATTGTATTACCATCGTTGGAAAAGGATACAGGACCTTCGTGCATATCGGTATTTACTTCACCTACAATAGCCTTTATATCTTTAGAGGCTATACCTTTAGGCAATTCATTAATTTGAAATACATCCAACCAAGGCTGCCCATTCCATGTATAATTTTCGGTTTTTGAACTTGCGTTACCTCTAGCAGACGTGAACACTAGACCTTCTTTATAGAAAACAGGGCCAAAGTCATCATTTTTGGAATTTAGGTTGACTACATTTTTTACTTTAAATATAGTATCCAACTTTGTATTCTGAAATTGCTTACAGTAATCTATATACGTATTTCCTTTCGCATCTATCAACGCATATTTTTGATACCAATCTATAGCATCTTTATATTTACCATTATTCCTTAATACTTCTGCATAATTAAACATATACTCATCTTTGACCATGCCAGAGCCAGCAAACTTTTCATACCACATCTCTGCATTGATATAGTCTTTCTGCAATCTATAACACTCGGCAATTTTCAGCTTGGTCTCAGTAGTTCCAATGCCACTATTTTCTATATCTAAATATAATTTTACAGCATCTGAATAAGCAAAGTTTTCAAAATATTCATTGGCTTTGCTAAGTTTTTCTTCAAACTTAGCAGCAGCAAAGCTAGAATATGCATATTGAAATATAAATAGTATTAATATAAAAGTTCTCATCTAAAAAAATTAAAAATATCTAGGACTTAAGGCTCTTTCTCCATTATCAATTTTGCCAAAACCATACGACAGCATCATTTCATGAGACCCTTTATTATAGGGACGTAAAGGATTCCAAGACAAATCGTAGGAATAGCCTATACGTAAATGATTGGCTTTGGAAGTAGAATTCTTTATCAACTGATATTGAAGTAATAGTAACGCTGACTTATCTGTGCGCATACCACCACCAATAATGAAGGCATCGGCAAGAATAAGATTAAGGTTAATGTCAAAATTAAGAGGTGTACCTCCATTAAACCTTAGCGTACTCGTAGGCATCAATTTTACTTTTGTACCTAAAGGCTGTATGTAAGACCCTGTAATATAGTAATGGTTGCGTTGGTTGATTTGCTCTTTATTAGCTTTGGCTATTCCTCCATTAATTATATGAGGGATACCAAATCCTAGCGCAAATCTATCTGAAGACAAATACAATCCAGTACCAAAATTAGGAGCAAATGCTGTACCTGATACATTCTGGAGTATAGGATCTGAAAGTCCGTCATCTGTAATTGCCTCATCATTTCTAAACTTTTGTATCAAAATACTTCCTTGAATACCTATGCTCAATTTCATCTTTTCTGTCAACGACACTCTATAGGCATAAGCTATATCTATACCATTTCTATTGTAGAGTCCTATTTTATCATTATATATATTAGCTCCTAATGCAAATTTATCGTTCTTCAAAGGACTATGAACTGCCATGTTCAGTGTCCTAGGGGCCCCATCAAATCCTGCCCATTGTATTCTATATATGCCTTGCATGTGCAACATATCTTTACTCCCTACATAGGCAGGATTATACATCTGCTCATTCCAATAATAATGAGAATATAGAGGATCTTGCTGTGCTTGTATGCTTGTAAACGATATGCAAGCGAATAATAATACGAGATATTTATTCATTCTGATTATTTCTTAATTGTTATAAATCCTTTAAAGGGTTCTGAGTCCGGAGTCAAGAACAATAGGTAATAATATGTACCATCTGGCAATCCTTTTTCTGACAATTTCATTTTATTATTTACTGTAAATCCATCCCATTCATTCTGATAAGGCGAAGATTCATACACGATATCACCCCATCTATTAAATAACGACAATTTGTTATTCGGAAACTCTAATATTCCGGGGATTACAAAGTTATCATGTACGCCGTCACCATTTGGTGTAAATACATTGGGGACAATAAACTCTTTGACCTTCACATATACTGTGGCTATATCACAAAGTGGTGGCGTACCATCATCACAAATTTGATAGACAAAGGAATCCATTCCACTATATCCTGACTGAGGTGTATATTGGAATATCCCATTCTCTGAAGTAGTAATTGTACCATGCAAAGGCTGCTTCATTACAGTTATCACTACAGGGTCATTATCAGGCTCTGAGTCATTAACTAAAACATTAATAGGTCTCGTAGTATTATTATATAATGTCAAAGAATCGTTTACTGCTATAGGTGGTTGGTTCACAACACCTACGTTTATAACAACAATAGTATCATCGCAAAGACCCGCAACACCATATTCGCATATTGTATATTGCAGCGTATCGAATCCTATATAATCTATATTTGGAGTATAAAAAATACTATCCGAATTTACTACTATGGCAGTACCATGTTTTGGTTCTTCATTGATCGTGGTAGTAACTAATCCTTTACCATCTATATCTACATCATTTTGTTGAACATCAATTGTTATAGCGTTATTGGGGTCTATATATACAGAATCCTTATTTGCTATAGGCTGGTCATTTACAGGGATAATATTTATACAGACAAAAGCTCTATCGCACTTATTAGGCTTACTGACCAAGCATGCTTCGTAAATCAGAGAATCTTTCCCATGAAAATTTGTATTAGGCAAATAACTTATAGCTTTTTGATCTTGTGTAATAGAGGCTGATCCAAAATAGGGCCCTATATTGACCAATCTAATAAAAATATTTAGCGGGTCTTTCACTAAATCATTAGCAGTAACATTCAACGTGGTTCGCGTATCTTCCAGTACATCCAAACATCTATCATCTAATGCAAATAAATCAGTATCCGACAACCCAACGATAATAATTACAATAGCGTCATCACATCTATTGCTGGCATCGCATATCTTATATTTAAAGGTATCTACGCCAGCAAATCCATTTTGTGGTGTATATGTTACGGTTCCATTGGGGTTCAAGGTAGCAGTACCTCCATTTACGGGCTGGCTAACAATAGAGGGTGTAAGTACATCACCATCAGGATCGGAGTCATTATTCAATATTGGTATATTTACAGGAATATTTACTTGTGTAAATCCTTGATCATCTACAGCAATAGGGGCATCAGGCACAGGATTTACCTGAATATACATACAAGTGGTATCCTTCAGATTTGTATTGTCACAGATTATTATACATAGGGTATCCTTTCCATTGAAATTAGGATCTGGTGTATAACAAACTTGTGTATTGTTTCCTTGCGTTGTAGTAATGACTCCATGCTTGGGAGGAGACAATACGTCACATATTCTAATTATATCGTTTTTATCCGGATCAATATCATTTGCAGTTACAGTTACACATTTTGCCTCATCTTCATTCGTAATCACTACGTCATCTTGACCTCTAGGATTGTCAGGAACAGGATTTACTGTAATGATTACAGTAGCAGTATCACATTTGTTTGGTATTCCCAAGTCACAGACAATGTATTTTACAGTATCCTTTCCATTATAATTGGGATTGGGAACATAACATAATTCATTGTTAGCAATACTTGTTGTTCCGTTATTAG
>JBGAWK010000054.1:0-16909 GCA_044227665.1 Chitinophagales bacterium | reverse complement strand
TGGCAGGTACAAATGGAGAGACATTGCATGCAACGTCTCCACAGTTGGACAATCCGCCCCGACAGAAACCAATATTGATATTGAGGTTGAAGACATTGACACCAAAGAGCTGATGGAAGATGAGACCCGTTTGGAAAAAATAACGGATTACATTATTGCACACCATAACCGCAAAACTCACAGTCGAGAATTTACGGCAATGTTTTGTATCAGCAATGTGCCTACGCTT
Organism: Chitinophagales bacterium; assembly: GCA_044227665.1. Classification (GTDB taxonomy): domain Bacteria; phylum Bacteroidota; class Bacteroidia; order Chitinophagales; family JADIYW01; genus JBGAWK01. The sequence goes on along the minus strand of JBGAWK010000054.1, from coordinate 16,680 downwards.
ATCAAATACGTAGATTTGTTCAAAAAGAAAAAAGCCGAAGGCTTACACAATTTGAATATTGCTACTATTTTCAGTTATGGAGCAAACGAAGATGATGCAGATGCAAACGGCTTTATCAACTTTGAACAAGATTTTGACAATGTAGATTTGAATATAGTTGCAGAACCAAACGGAGCATACAAAGTCAATCAGCACAGCAGAGACAAATTAGAAGAATACATACAGGACTACAACAAACTTTTTGGCGACAACTTTACTACCAAAGACAGCCAAAGTTTTTACAACTATTACAACGACATTTCAAAGAAAGTAAAGGAACGCAAAATTGATATTTTAGTAGTGGTAAATATGTTCCTTACAGGCTTTGACAGCCCAACTTTAAGCACGTTGTATGTTGACAAAAACCTAAAATATCATGGACTTATTCAAGCGTATAGCCGAACCAACAGAATCTTAAACGAGCAGAAAAGCCAAGGAAATATAGTGGCTTTTCGCAACTTGAAAAACAGAACAGACGAAGCCATTACTTTATTTAGCAACAAAGAAGCTATAGAAGTAATCATCATGGCACCTTATGAAGACTACATCGCCAAATTTGACGAAGCCTTTGACCATTTAATTGCATTAACACCAACCACAGACAGCGTAAATGATTTAGAAACCGAGGATGACGAACTTGAATTTATAAAAGCATTCAGAAATTTGATGAGGATAAAAAATATTCTCACCGCTTTTTCAGACTTCAAATGGGAAGACTTGAAAATGACTGAACAGCAATTTGAAGATTTTAAAAGCAAGTATCTTGATTTATGGCAAAAGGTTAAACATGATAATCAAAAAGAAAGGGTTTCCATTTTGGAAGATGTGGATTTTGAATTGGAGTTGATTCACCGTGACGAAATCAATGTTACGTATATCATTCAACTTTTAATCAAGTTAAAGCAAAGTCTTTTGGATACCAACCAGCCTAGAGAAAAGAAAGAGCAGATTTTAAAAGAAATTCAAAACTTACTGCAAACAGAGGTAGAGTTGCGCAGCAAACGAGAATTGATAGAGCGATTTATACAAGAAAATTTACCCGTAATTGCCGACACAGACGATGTACAAACCGAGTTTGACAACTATTGGAACGAAGAACAACGCAAAGCATTTGTAACCTTAGTAAGCGAAGAAAATCTATCATCAGAAAAGACACAAAAGCTAATTGAAGATTATTTGTTTGCAGAAAGAGAACCTTTGAGAGACGAAGTATTAGACCTTATAGAAGGAGAAAAACCAAGTTTATTGCAACGCAAAAAATTAAGCGATAGAATTTTGAAACGTATAATGGACTTTGTAGAAACATTTATAAATGGAATGTCAGGATAAGCCAAAATTTATGTATTTATTTCTGGGATTTAATACAAATCGCCAATCTATTTCTTTTGACCCCGAGTAATAGGTTTTCCATATTTCGCCATCATTTTTTCGCGACGACTTACCCTTACGTTTACCTTTTGATTTTTTTTACTTTTCTCGTGAAAAGCTGAATTATTGATACCAATTTTTGGGAGCTTGAGTTTTATTTCTTGGTGTTCAAAGTTTGGCATTTCTTCCGGGATAAGTACAGTAGAAACTTCGACTTCAGCAGGGAGTTCAGATATTTCAATTTCTTTTTGTATAAAGGCCTCGATGCTTTCATGTAGTGCTTTTTCATCTTCAGATACGAAGCTGATAGCAATACCATCTTTATCTGCACGCCCGGTTCGTCCAATGCGGTGAATATATTTCTCTGGAACTTCTGGTAGATCAAAATTAATGACATGTGATACATCCTCTATATCGATTCCTCTAGAGATGATGTCGGTAGCGATTAATACATCGATCATGCCATTTTTAAAATCTTCAACAGAGCGGAATCTATAGTTTTGTTCTTTATTGGAATGGATGACGCCAATAGGAATTGTGACTTTGTTTTGTAATGTCTCAAAAATGCGATCTGCCATTGATTTTGATTTCACAAAAATTAAAGTTTTCTTATAGATCGGCTGTTTTAATAAATATTGAAGAAGATTAATTTTTGTATTAAAATTTAAATATTTATAGGCACATAAACCTATCTTTTCGATAGGTGTTCCAGATGGTGCTGCTTCGATTTTGACGGTATTGTGAAAAAAAGTATTGATCAATAATTCTATTTCATCAGTGAGTGTAGCAGAAAACATCAGGTTCTGTCTTTTCTTTGGAAATAGATCAAAGACCCTTTCGATTTGAGTGCGGAATCCTAGATTCAACATCTCATCTACTTCATCAATAATGACATGTTTTAATAATTTCATTGATACACCCCCTCCTAAGATTAAATCTAGTAATCTACCTGGTGTTGCTACGACAATATCTATTTTCTCTTGAAAAAACAAAGCCTGTGTTTTCATATTCGTTCCACCAAAAACGCCACAGGAATTTATCGACATATATTTGGAGAGCTTCTTTATTTCTGCTTCTACCTGAACGACTAGTTCTCTTGTAGGGACGAGGATGATGACTCTTGGATGTTTTTCTTGACTATAAGGTAATAGTTGGATGATAGGCAGAAGGTAGGCCAATGTTTTACCAGTTCCTGTCTGAGCTATGGCGACAACATCAGCTCCAGACATGATGACAGAAAAAGATTTTTCTTGAATACTAGTGAGCTTATCAAAAGGGGTTTCAGATAATGCTTGTTGTAAAGATTTATTTATTTTTAATTCTTGAAATGTCATTTAATCTTAGGTTTTTAATAATTCTATTCTATCTTCTTTTAGAATAATTTTCTTTTGTTTATACAATGAACCTACAGCCTTTTTAAAATTCTTTTTGCTCATCTTTAAGAGCCTATGAATTTCGTCAGGATCACTTTTATCGTGGAGTTTTAAGATGCCTTGATTTTTATTGAGATGATCCATAATAATATTTGCATTGGGATCGATATTTTTATAACCTATAGGAATAAGAGAAAGATCTATTTTATTATCTGCACGAATTAATTTTATAGTGCCTTTAAGACTTTGACCAACGCTGAGCTGTTCATAGATTTCATTGTGGTAAATGACGCCTTTGTGTTTATTATTTATAATGGCATTGATCCCGAGATCCGAAAAATGACTTATCAATAAATCAACCTCTTCAAAGCGTTTTACTGTCAGCTCCTCATTGGATAAAAATTTGTTCAATCTGCTAGATCCCAACAGTCTATTGCTTTGTTCGTCTAAAAAACAATGCACGACATAATATTCTCCAAGTTGCATTTTTACTGCTTGCTCTTTGTTTGGAACAAACAGGTCTTTTTCTAGCCCATAGTCGAGAAATGCGCCTATTTCTGAAAGTGCAGTGACTTTGAGAAATGCAAATTCGTTAGCTTTAATGAGCGGATTCAAGGTCGTAGCTACAATTCTTTCCAAGGAATCTAGATATACAAATACCTCAATCGCATCTCCTATTTCATAGCTTTCAGGTACATATTTATTAGGTAAAAGAACTTCATTGTCTCCAAGTCCAAGATAGAGTCCTACGCTTGTAGAGCGCAATATTTCCATTCTATGTGTAGTACCTAATTCTAGCATAAGATAATTGAATCTGTGCAAAGATAGATAATAGTTAATGGAAAATAGTTAATAGATATTGGCGAATAACTAATAGATTATAGAAAGAAGTTGTAATTTTTTTTCTTTATCTAGTCGACTAGAGTACTTTAGACTTTTTACATCAATTGAAAACTTATGTTTTGTAGATTATAAGTAAAAACTAATTGTTTCTACAGAAAATCTATAGTTTTTTCCATTTTTGTTTTACAAATGTTTATGTTCTACTAGACAAAAAGCTAATTATAGTTTTCTATTTTTATTGAGCTGTGAGTTGATTGATATATGATTCAATCATTTGAGTTGGTTCCTTTTTTGCTTTTGCAAGTTCAAGAGCTTGTTTTGCTATTTTTAAAGCTTCTTGTTTTTTACCATTCTGTAAAAGTATAGCAGCATAGTTAACATAATAGTTGGTCGCCATACCGTATTTCAAGGCTTTTTTTTGCATAGGCTTCAGATAGTGCGCTGATCGATTTATCATTCTTAAAATAGAGGCTATTTTTTGTGATAAGCGTAGAGAGTTTTTCAGGATCTTTTTTTGCTACTTTTGAAGCATAGCTTTTTGCAGAATTGAGGTATTTTCGGTCATACTGATTTGTATGTTATTGTCCTGCAATAGCTTTACATACTTTGCACTGCAATATTGTACGCCTCTGCCTGAATGGAGGGCTAGATTCAAATGGCTCTCCTATAAATTGTACGTTTGATGATACCTTCTAAGTTTTAATTCACTAAATAAATTATTACAAAATAATATCTATAAATTCTAATAGACTTCTTGTATTTTTAGTAGCAAATTAAGTATATGGATAAGCCACTCAGCAAGATAGATCATATCATGTATGATGTCAATACGCCTACCAGTTTAGTGACGATAACCGGGATGATGACCTTTGATAAAAAGGTGGACAGAAAAATCCTCAAGCAAATTATTGATAAGCGTCTGCTGCAATATGAGCGTTTCCGCAAAAAGATAGTCCATAAGAGGGGTAAGCCCTACTGGCACTTGGATGAAAATTTCGAGCTAGATATACATCTGCACCATATTGCACTGCCCACCCCCGGCGACTACCTGACATTGCAGTCAACCCTCAGCGACCTTATAAGCCAACCCTTGGATTCCAGCAAGCCTTTATGGCAGGCTCATCTTATTGACAACTATCAGGGTGGAAGTGTAATTGTATGGCGTATTCACCATGCGATAGCAGATGGCATAGCCCTCATCAAGGTAGTACTATCCCTTACCGGACGCACTAAAGCAGAATCCTTAGACCACACCTTGCACCTTAGCGATGCGACAGAAAGCACTCACAAGCCACATTCACTCCTTGAGCAAGCCGATGAATGGCTACATACCGGACAAAGGTGGTATCACAATCTCGAAGAGCTCTTTAGTGATACCCAAAAACTGAAAGACACCCTCTCGCAGTCTCTAGAAGTGAGCAAGGAGGTAGGCAAGCTATTTTTGGGCAAGCCTGCAAAAAATATCCTATACAAAGGTGAGCTATGTTGTAACAAGAAAGTAGCTTTCTCGAAACCACTTCCACTGGCAGCTATAAAAATGATAGGCAGAACTTTTGGTGCTACCGTAAACGATATCCTTTTGGCACTTATTACTGGAGCTATACGGAGACATCTCATCCTTCATAAACAAGACCTTACAGAGTCTATACGCATAGTAGTCCCTGTAAATCTTAGAAAAAAAGATGAGGCTATAAAGATTCATAACAAGATAGGCATGCTTTCTATAGAGCTGCCCATACACCTCAAAAATGCCAAGGAGAGGATACTTTTTGTCAAAGAAAAAACTGAATTATTGAAGCAATCCATAGAGCCTGCACTAATCTACTATCTGATGAATGTGATGGCAGACCTCTTACCCAAAGATATAGAAAACAAGCTCACCTCCTACTTAGGCAATCGCATTGCTGGTGTGATTACCAATGTGCCGGGTCCCAAAAGTGCTGTATATATGGCAGGAATACCTATACGTGACATCATGTTTTGGGTACCTCAGACCAATCCCTTAGGTATGGGCATCAGCATCATCAGCTATAATGACAAAGTGTGCCTAGGTATAGTCACAGATATGCATTTGGTATCAGACCCTGACAAAATCATAGATGGCTATTATAAAGAATTTGAAGCTATGCAGAAGCTTGTACCGTCACTTTAGTATGTCTTTGAGGATATTCTTATTGAGCATGGCAGAGGCAGTGAGTATCCCACTGAATAACGCTCCTCCTATGCCTACCGTTACTATATCTTGCCCTGTGAGGTAGAGGTTTTTATAGGCAGTCTTAGGTTTTAGCGATTTATCATCAAAACGCTCAGGCGTATGGTCTAAGCCATACAATTCCCCCTGAAGGTAGGAGCAAAAATTCTTTGTAGTAAGAGGCGTGGACAGTTCGTAGTAGGCAACTTTGCCGCGCAGCTGTGGCTCTACAGTATATAGCTGCTCTAATAATTTATTTGCTATCTGCTCTTTAATCTTATCATATTCTTCGCCCCTTTTTTTCCATCGTGTACCTTCCCATTGTTTGAAAAAATCATAAGGAGCAATAGTAAGGATATCTATAGTGCTTTTGCCGGGATAGCGTTCCTGCCATGTGGGATCTTTAGCGGCAGGGAAAGAGATATATACTCCTGCCATCTTCTCTCCAAGAGGATTTGCCACAAAGGCATCATAATTTGCGTCGTGATGTTCATCGGGATATATCCAATAGTTAGCTTTCGGTAGGCGGAGCTCCTCAGGACTGCCCTCTAAGCCTACGTATAGGCAGAAATGTCCGTGTGACGGCTTCAATTCTTCTTTGAGATGGCTATAGTTCTTTAGTAGCTTATTGTAAGTAATATGTATTCCAGCACTGCTCACTACTTGTTTGGCATGTATTATTCTACCATCAGCAAGCTTTACGCCTATAGCTATATTATTTTGGATTAAAATTTCTTCTACGGCAGCATTAATAATTATCTTTCCGTTGTTACGCAAAATCTTGGGAGCTATCGTCTCAAAGAACTGCTCTGACCCACCAATAGGATAATAACCTCCATTAAAATAATGCTTTACTAAGGCAGCGTGCATAGCAAAGCTACTTTTGGACGGAGGCAGTCCATAATCACCGTATTGCCCAGTGAGTACGGCGATAAGCATTTCATTCTTGGTGTATTTCTCCAGTAATTGTCTAGTGGTAATTCTACTATAGTCGAGGTAGTCTTTGCGCATCTTGTTTCCGGCAAAAATGCGCATCCAATCTGGCAAGACTTTCTCTGTAAAAAAGTTCTTGCCAGCCACCGTAGCCTGAGCTACAGCTTCAAAATAGGCATCTATAGCCTGATGTTCCGCAGGGAAAGCTATTTTTAAGTCGGCTTTGAGCTGTGCTACGCCCTTGCGTACTTCAAAGCGTTGCCCTCCAATGACGATGACATCATATACATCTCCGATATCTGCAAACTTCAAATTACCCTCACTGATATAATGGAATATCCTCGCCAATATAGAGGAAGGCTTGTGCATCTCCCCAATATAATGAACGCCTACATCCCACTCATAATCATTGCGTTTGAATGTATGCGTAAATCCTCCGGGCGTATAGTGTTTCTCCAGTATGAGTACGCTCTTACCTCTTTCTGCCAGTAGGCTCGCAGTAGTAAGTCCACTCAGTCCACTTCCTATGATGATGACATCGTATCTATCCTCTATATGGGGAGATTGCTTGTAGGACTCGTAAAGTTTATTTACCATGTTTTATTAAAATATTTTTCGCCACAAAGTTGGGAGCTATCTTTAAAATTGGAAGTCTGCTTTCTAGCTTTTGAGGTAAAGAATCTACGAAAGATGCCTACGAAAGTGAGGTATATAAAAATTAAGCCTAAGGGGATAACTGATACTATCTTCCCTACCGACATCCATAGTTTCATCCAATATTTACTTGCGAATACACGTATATAGTCACTTGTAGCTGTAATAAATCCGACAGCTAGCAGTATATATATAAATATCTTGAGATTAAAAAACAGAAATAATGCAGCACATAATAGCAAGATGCCTACTATGCTCTCAAAATCACTATGCTTGCCACTCATCAGAACAATGTATATACAAAAGGTGCCACAGAGGCAGAGCCGCCTAATAGCAATAATGTTGCCAATAATATTAAAAAGACGATAACGGGTGTGAGCCACCATTTTTTACGTTCGTTCAGAAATTGCCATATCTCTTTTAGCGTTTCCATAATATTAATCTTTCTCAAATGTACGATTCCAAAATGACTTATCCGCATGGTTTTTTTGTAGATTTTTATATAATAAAAAATCTCCTAACACCAAGATATCCATGTCGGTATGCATAAAGCACCTGTAAGCGTCCTCAGGTGTATGCACTATAGGTTCTCCCCTTACATTGAAGCTGGTATTTACCAATATAGGACATCCCGATTTTGCATAGAATGCTTGTAACAGGCTGTATAGCCGTGGATGGGTATCTGCCGCTGCCGTCTGAATCCTAGCTGTAAAGTCCACATGGGTAACTGCCTGTATCGTACTACGGGAGGTCATCATTTTTCCTTGCATATCCATATCGGCATAGTCTGAGGGAAGGACATGTCTATGCTTTTCTTGTATGGGTGCTACTAAAAGCATATAAGGACTTTCTGTATTTAGTTCAAACCATTGTTGTGCATTTTCAGCCAAAACGATGGGTGCAAATGGACGGAAACCTTCTCGAAATTTTATTTTTAAGTTCAGAATGCTTTGCATTTCAGCATAGAGTGGTGAGGCGAGGATACTTCTGTTGCCCAAAGCCCTAGGTCCGTACTCTTCCCTGCCTCTGAATATGCCTATAATTTTGCCTTCATGGAGGAACTGCGCCACCTTTTCATCACTATAGTTTTCATATACGGCATCATACTTTCGGAGGGTAGCAAGGATTTCCTTTGCTGAATATTCTTTACCTAGAAAGCCTCCCTGCATACGATCTATGTCGGGCTTGGGCATATCCATGCCCTGATGATAATATGCCCATGCTGCTCCTAATGCGCCACCGGCATCTCCAGAGGCAGGCTGTATATAGATATTTTTGAATATACCACTTCTCATCAATTTGCCGTTAGCAACGCAGTTTAGCGCCACACCTCCCGCCAAGCATAAATTTTCGGAGTTTGTAAGTACTTTGATATGCTTAGCCATAAGCCCCACTATTTCTTCTGTAACAGTTTGTATGGCAATAGCGAGATTACAGTGTGCATTTGTAATAGGCATGTTTTCTGATAGTGCTTTTAGCCCAAATAGGTTCTCCCACTGTGAAATTTTCACCATGTGCATACGGTGCGTATAGGCGAAATAGCACATATTCAAGCATATAGAACCATCCTCGTATATGGTTACTAACTCCTTTTTTATCAAAGAAATAAAAGCTTTAGTTTGTGGACAATCTGCATCACCATAAGGTGCTAGTCCCATCAGCTTATACTCTCCAGAATTTACTTTAAATCCCAAAAAATAAGTAAAAGCACTGTAGAGCATACCCACGGAATGAGGAAAATGCATCTCCTTGAGTGGCGTAAGTTGATGATTTTTGCCGTAATACATACCACAGGTAGTCCACTCCCCCACTCCATCTATAGTCAACACCGCAGCATCCTTGTAGGGTGATGCATAATAAGCTGAAGCTGCATGGGAAAGATGGTGGTCGGAAAACAAAATCTTTGCATAACTTGCATCAAAGCCTTCAAGGGCTTCAAGGGCTTTCTTTATGTGCTTGCGCATAAATATCTTGTCTTTCAACCATATATGCATGGCATAATAGAATTGAAAAAATCCCCTGGGGGCTACTGTAGTAAATATCTCCAGTATGCGCTCAAATTTCAGTAAGGGCTTCTCATAGTAAACTACGGCATGGACCTGATTTATATCTATGCCGGCTTCTTCAAGGCAGTATTTGATGGCATTTATAGGAAAACTGTCGTCATGTTTCTTTCGTGTAAACCTTTCCTCTTGAGCGGCTGCTACTATCTCTCCATTATAAAGCAGTACCGCTGCCGCATCGTGGTAATAACAAGATATGCCTAAGAGGTAGGACACTCTCCAGATTATTTATCTTCTTTGAGGGCTCTCAATCCTTTGTCTATCAATCCATATACGAATGACATCAAAATACTGAATAACAAAGAGCCTATAAGCCAATGGTCTCCAAAATTAAAAAAGGATAACAACTTTGCTGCCAAAAGTACGATTAGCGCATTGATAATAAAGCGAAACAGTCCCAATGTCATGAAAGTGATAGGCAGTGAAAATAAAGACAATATGGGTTTTACAAAGGTATTTAGAAAGCTAAGTAATACCGCTACGATAGCTGCATTAGTAAATTTTTGGAGACCTTCCCCACCAAGATGTACCTGTGGCAGATAAAAACATAGAATCACTATGGCAATTATTCTCAAGACCCATTTGAATAGCGTTTGCATAATCTTTTTTTACAAATATGCATAATTTAATTGAAATAGTATAGCAATATACTGTGTCTATTGCCATTTCAGAAACTTCAGACTACTAGTAGATAATAATTTTCAGAGTTACCCTCTATAAGCCCCCCTAGTCTGTATATGATAATTACTAGCTTATTTCCAAAAAAATATTTTATTAAAGTCTCCCCCCTTCAAAATTAAATATCCTTAATACATCGTATTATATCATAGTGTATAATCATATTTCTAGGGGCACTGTACCATGTCATTCTCTGTTTATATTAGACCTCTTCTATCGGAAAGGCAATGTTGTAGAGAGGCTGTATAAAACGCTTTTCCTGACAACTCCTCTTCGATTATATCTTATTTCTAATCTAAACATAATCTTGATTCTAAAAAATCTACTTTCCTAACTCCAAAATTTTCCCATACGTAGCTTTTGCATATTCAAGAGAAGAAACGTTGAAATGCCACCACTCATGAGGTATGGGTATAAATCCAGAGTGTACCATTACATACCTCAGCAGAAGTCTGTTCGCTAATTGCTGATGGCTCAATTGCCCTTCCTGTAAGAGTTGGGGTTCAAATTCCGGATGCGATATTCTGCCGAAGTGGTCGAATTCTGTACCCATATCCAAGAGCCGCCCTACGCTATCACACAATGTAATATCTACTGCCATACCGTAGGTGTGCAATGATCCTTCTTTGGGATTGGCTATATATATGCTATTCGGTGTTTCTTTCACCTGCTCCCAAAGGTAGTATTGGGCATACTCGGGTCGTGCCGCATCCCATACTACCAGTGAAAGATCTGGCATAATATGCTTTAAAAATACTTGCGCTATCCTCAGTTTCTCTATGCCTTCCTGCTGCAAGACAGCTTCCTCCCCATGTATATATACCATATCTCCCGTAAAATTACGGATAGTGGCATATCTCATATCTATGATTATGCTAGGTAATGCTTCTTTGATTTTGACCAATGTAGTAATCATCGTACAAAGAAAATACTTTATTCTATTTGTACCTTAGTATTCTTTCTTCTTAGGTACTGTACCGTAATAAGCAGGCATCCTAATACCAGCTGGAATATATATAGTATGATTTTCATATTCCTGAGATATCTTCTATACAAGGACATATTTACATTCATTTCTTTGGGATAAAATCATTCAGAAAAATTGAGCTTTCTAGAGAAAAACATAAGTATGGCAACAATGATAAATAAGCCTATACTACCACAAAGCAACGCATAATCCTCCATGCTGATGAGTATAAAAATATTGACATAGATAGCACTGAGTGTTGCTGCTATGGCCATTGCTAATTTTTTGTCTTTGAGGATAGCTTTGGCATAGGCTACAATTAGTGTAATAGTAGAAATCGAGGACAATATATAGGCGAGATTAAAAACAATGTATTCCGACAGGGATAACAACAAAGTATAGTAGATACATAATGCCACTCCTACCAGCGCATATTGTAAAGGGTGTATGCGCTTTTTATAAAGTATCTCTATAAAGAAGAATGCCAGCAAAGTAAGACCTATTACTAGAATGGCATATTTGATACTGCGCTCTGTCTTATCATAACCATCTATGCCGTCTAGCAACTTCACTTTTATTACCTCTGTAAGTCCTTGAGGCTTCCCAAATATCATGCTTTTATAGGTGCGATTATGGGGTAATATCTTCCAGCTAGCTTCAAATTTATTCGCTTCGACTTTGTTATTTATCGTAAGGTAATCCCCTGAGAATGATACTTGTTCTGTATTCCCGGTTATAAGCACATCTGTATATTTACCTGTAGGCTCTATACTGAGCAGTTGCGTACCTCTAAAATCAAAGCTAATCTGTGCCGTGAGAGGTGCTTTTCTTGCCGCCTCGGATAAGGGGTATTTGAGTGTCAGCCCATGTTCAAAATATTCATCATCGCTGACATCTGTGCTAAGCGCATAACGATTACCATTCACGACTATTCCCGTTTCTTTTGCTAGCCCTTTGATGTCGGATATCCCTACTAGAAGACTTGCCTCCTGCCATTTTATCTTATCCATACCGATTTTTTCTACAATTTTTTGCTCTATGTTCTCGAACTGACAAGAGATATTTGCATCAGCATTGTAGGTCATAATCTCGAATATACTTCTGTGCTTAGGGAATGGTTGTATTTTCGCTATCACATCCATTTTTTCGGGTTTCAGGTATAGATATGATACCACCATCCCTTTACCTTGTTTTTCCAAATAGGGAATCTGAAGTACTATGCCTCCAAGCTGCTGTTCCGCACCCCAACTTTTTTCTAACTCTTGCGCTACATCCTGTTTGCGCTGCCAGCGTTCATTAATTAGGTCGCCAATAAGAAATGTGGGGATAAGTAATGCCAACCCTATGAGGGCTATGAGTCCCATTTTCAATACCGACTTATCACGATCCTTATTGCCGGGATAGTAGGGATTTCCGCCTTGTTGGTGTCCAACATTTTTGTCCAAAGAATGGGATGTGCTTTCTGTTTCCATGATTTTTTTGTTTTTAAAAGTGAAATTATATTTGTTCTATTTTATATTTTTAATTTAAAAAGTACTTTTATTTTCAAAGTATATGGGTAAAAAAATTATAATTCCTTCATCATTTTTTCTATTTGTTCGAGATGTAATCTAAAAGCCTCTTTACCCAATTTAGTAACTAGATAGGTCGTATTCGTCTTTTTGCCAATAAAACCTTTTCTTACAATAATATACTGACACTCTTCCAGGGTTTTGAGATGTGTGGCAAGATTTCCATCTGTAAGTTCGAGTGTCTCTTTGAGGTCATTAAAATTAAGTTCATGATGAATCAATAGCAGACTCATAATACCTAAGCGTATTCTATTGTCAAAAGCTTTATTGAAATTTGCTATTGGATTCATACTTTATAATATAAAAAATTAAGCAGTACGTTCATAACGATACCACATAACGATGCCATAAAGGATATGGAAAACACCAAAACCTATCATCCACAGCCATAGCTGGTGTCGTAGAGTACATAATGCAATAAGACCTAATACAAACTCCCCTATTGCTAAGTATTTAAGCTCTGAACCCGAATAATGACACGCAGAAAATAGTGCTGCACCATAAAATAATAAACAAGAAGCTACGATAAGGTCATAATAGCCTAGCAAAATAATCTTCAAAATAAAAATTCCTCCAATGGCTAAGGGTAAAGAGAAATGTAAGAATAATTTACGTGTAGTGATACCCCATAATGGCGTATTGGTTTTTTGAGTTCTCCGGAAAGTAAAAAAGAAAGCGCAGAACAGTGCAGCAAGCAAAGTCAGCAGGGCAATCCGAAATAATCGGGACATAGCCACCTGCAATATAGAGTCTATAGATAGCAAAGGAACTATCGCATTTCGGTTATGTATATATACATTATGAGCAATAACATCATATATATTGGCATTAAACATATACCTATAAGCAAAGAATCCTCCTACGAGCGCACAGATACCAGCAGATATTCCACTCCATCCACTCAAGCTCAAAAAACGCTCATTGCGCTGCATCATTTTTCTTATATCCTGAATGGCTTCTAATTGCTCTTTATTATCCATAAAAGTACTTTTAAATACAAAGTAAAATAATAAACTTCAAACTAACAAATATTTATACTAAAAATTTATGCACAGATAAGATAGTTAAATATGATTTCACCTAAAGACTTACTAGAGGAAGATAAAGTAGCTGCTTTTTCAGACTGTTTTCTTTTTATAGAATATACTTTTTAGTTGTGCTAAAAATGGCACCCTATATCCAGCCACGTAGGCAAAGGCTTTACAAACTTCAAACCATTGTTTTATTATGGTCTAAAAAAGCAGCCGCTTTTATACTCTTTCAAAAACACAAAATGGTTTGATATTGTTGAATTATTCTTTAGGGTACATAGTTATTCAAGGCTTTGAACGATTATTATCATAATTTCATGCTTAATGCCCTGTTTAACCCAAACTTAAAGCCCTAATAAGTTATACATATAATAACTTTGTACAAAATAATTATTTATGCTTCAGACATCAGATTTATTGAATAGACTTAGCGAATCGGCAACCATAAAAATGGCGCAAATGAGTAGAGATCTTGCCGCCAAAGGTGTAAAAGTAATAAGCCTTAGCTTGGGAGAGCCCGACTTCAGAGCAGCACAACACATCAAAGATGCAGCTAAAGCGGCTATGGATGCAGGCTTCGACTCCTACTCTCCTGTAGCGGGATTTGCTGATCTGAGAGAAGCTGTTTGTACAAAATTGCAACGCGACAATAACTTAGCCTATAAACCTGAAAATATAGTCATATCCACAGGGGCAAAACAATCCCTTGCCAATATATTTATGAGCTTTCTCAATCCGGGCGATGAAGTGATTATCCCCGCCCCTTTTTGGGTAAGCTATCCCGAGCAAGTAAAATTATGCAATGCTATTCCCGTATATATATACACAGATGTAGCGCAAAATTTCAAGATCACTCCCGAACAATTAGAAGCTGCCATTACGGCGAAAACTAAGTTCTTGGTATATTCCTCTCCCTGCAATCCTACAGGCTCAGTATATTCTGCTACAGAGTTAGAGGCTTTGGCAGAAGTACTTAAAAAACACCCTCAAGTATATGTCATTTCTGATGAGATATACGAGCATATCAACTATGTAGGCACACATGCCAGCATGGCACATATTGCAGAAATCAAAGAACGTACCATCATAGTGAATGGACAAGCCAAGGGATATGCCATGCCGGGCTGGCGAATAGGCTATATAGCAGCCACTACCGACATTGCCAAGGCTTGCGACAAATTACAAGGACAGATTACTTCCGGCACAAACACTATAGCACAAAAAGCCACCGTAGAAGCATTAATCGGAGATCAATCTTCTACGGTAACAATGCGTGACGCTTTCCACAAGCGTAGAGACTTGGTATTGGACATCTTGATGTCTATACCTGGAATAAAATGCAATATTCCCGATGGGGCATTTTATGTGTTTCCAGATGTAAGTGCCTATTTTGGCAAATCTTACAATGGAGAAGTTATCAAAGATGCTGACGATTTATGCCTATATCTACTTCATGTAGGTCACGTAGCAGCTGTCTCAGGTAGTGGCTTCGGTGCAGAAAAATGTATCCGCTTTTCATATGCTGCCTCCGAAGAAACATTAGCGGAAGCATTTACAAGAGTAAAAAATGCTTTGGCACAATTAGTATAACCCATACGCTAATAATATTGAAAGACCTGCTTTTTTAGTATATTTTCATCGGACAACAGTGATCATAAATAGTAGATCTGTAGATTTTTACTTTCAGCTATATTTACAGATATGCTTAAAATCATTTTATTATGACATGAGATGATGAGCATCATCAACGAATATTTACGGTGTAAACATATTATTTTGCTGGATAGCTTGCGAATTTTTACCTAGAAAACCTAAATTATAGGAAGAAAGTCCATATAAGTTCCCTTTAGGATAAAATGCTATATGAATACTTAGATATGGCACTCCCACTTTTATATTGCGTAACCTCAGTCCTAATCCTAAAGCATATTGAAAAAAAGTATGCTGATTTGTGCCCAAAAGATTAGTAAGCCACGCAGTTTCAGCAAAAATGTACGGTGCAATACTAGTACTGAAAATTTGTCGTTTTACATACCAAGAAGATTCTGATTTCAGAATATAGCTTCTGTCCCCTTTTATTGCAGGTGCAGTAAAACCCCTCAGTTCATTACTGAGCGAAAAGTTCCGATCTTCGGGAAGCGCAGCACCAAGTTGTGTAACCATTGAAAAAGTCTGCCTAAAATCAATTTTGCTACCTAATGAGATCCTTTTGCTGAGGTAATCTAAAGAAAAACGAGACAACCCCTGTTGAAGAACTTTATCATTGACATATCCTTTAAAAGAAGCCTGTGGATAAAAGTATCCAAACTTATCTAGATGGAAACCATAATTAAAAGTTAACTGCAAGTATTTGCGATTTCCATACACTTCATCCTGATTGACACCTGTCCAAAAGGAGGCACTGTAGCCCCGAGGCAAATACTCTCCTATATCCAAATAATAAGCATTTCTTACTAGAAAATAATCCCATCTTGCCACACCTAGTCCAAATAAGTAATTCTGGTAGTTTACCAGAACATCGTCTATAGTCATATCCGTAATAAAGGGTCTATTTACAAATTTTTGACCATAAGCTTTTATGGAGAACATAAATGCCAAGTTTTCATCTTCCACATTTTTAAATACATTTTTTACTGGTAAAGCATGTGCTGCCCATGAGAAGTAGGAATTATAAGTAGCCTGTAAATAAGGTATGCTGTCATTATCTTTCCTTGCGGGATTTAAGGTGTAGAATCTATTTATGTATTGTAATCTAAATGCCCACCTTGATTGTAGAGAAAAGTAATCCCTTTGTAAATTAATTTGCACATTGCGCTGTAAGCGCTCCATCAAAAAATTGACATCAAAATTGATTTGTGTTTTTTTGATATTATCATATTTATAATCTGCACCTACAGTCCATAAATTATTCTTATTAAAGTTCACACCACTGAAAACAGAAAATGTGTGAGGCTGTCCCCAAAAATTAT
>JBGAWK010000053.1:0-17191 GCA_044227665.1 Chitinophagales bacterium | reverse complement strand
GATGGAAATGGTAAGAATGACACCTATTATATACCATGTGCAGTAGGAAAAGAAGTTCAATTATGCATATTTAATAGATGGGGAATAGAAGTATATTCTGGCACTAATACCGAATCAGGTTGGAATGGCAAATATCAAGAGCAGCTACAACCACAAGATTCCTATATATATATAGTTACATACTATGATAAATTCAAAAAAATAACACAACAACAAAAAGGCGTATTTATTCTACTTAGATAATGTATATACTAATACTGTCCAGAAAGCATATAGAATCATGCTGCCATCATAGATAGACATAATTACCCATTTAGATACTTGATAAGATTTTTTGGCAGTAAATAGTATCAGCAAACTAAATAATACAATCATGCCTGTGATAAAGATTAGATTTTGTTCACGAATGACTTTTAATGGATAATTAGTTAGCCAATAATATAATCCTGATACATATATAAGTGTAAATAAGATTGTTATTCGTACCGCATTTTTGAATCCCAATAATATAGGCAATGTCAATACATTATTAGCCTTGTCTGTATCCATATCATTAATATCGAAGGGAATGGTAATAACTAAAATAAAAATACATTGAAGTATAAAAAGTAATATATGACTTGTCATAATACCTTCATAAGATGCCGGCAAAAGTACGGTACTTGCTGCCCAAACTATGGATATTAAGACTATTTTTATAAGAGGGACATCTCTAAGCCTGTAAAATCTGGATTTATACCTAAAACTAAGTGGATATAATATTGAGATAAAGCCCGAAATACCCACAATATATTTGGCATTAGTATTCAAAAATAATAATGAAATTCCTGCAACAGCTGCACTAATAATTATAGATAATTTCATGAATATCATATTTTTATCTATCCAATAGTAAATATTATCTTTAACAATATGTGTGGGAAATCTTTTATGATATGCCCATCTGCTCAATTGATATATACATAAAGTAGAAGAAAATACATGAATATATACTACAAGGGGTACTACCTCTGTAAGTTGTAACAATAAAATATTTGCCCATAAAAATGATGTAGCTGCAATAGCAATATAAATGTTGCTATGAATAAGCCATTGCAATGCTTTTATCAATACCTTATTCAAACCACATTATATTTATAAATATTTGAAAGAAATATCTGGATGTATTTTTTTTAAGGTCTGGTATATCAATTCAATTACATTTTCCACATCTTTGATAGCTACAGTCTCTACTGTAGTGTGCATATATTTTAGCGGCAGAGAAATAAGAGCAGATGGCACACCGCCATTGCCATAAGCAAATGCATCGGTATCGGTACCTGTAATCCTAGAGGCAGCATCTCTATGAAAGGGAATATTATGATCAACAGCTGTATCTATTATCATCTCTCTGAGTATATTATGTACAGCAGGACCATAGGTAATTACAGGGCCATCCCCACACTTAAAGTCTCCATTTTCACGTTTTTCTATCATGGGCGTGGATGTATCATGGCATACATCTGTGACAATAGCAACATTAGGCTTTATTTTTTCCACTATCATCTGGGCACCACGCAATCCCACTTCCTCTTGTACGGCATTTACAATGTATAATCCAAAAGGTAGCTTGTCTTTATTTTCATGCAATTGGCGTGCTACTTCAGCTATCATGAATCCTCCAATTCTATTATCTAAAGCCCTGCCTACATAATATTTATTATTGAGGATAAAAAGGTTGTCGGGATAAGTAACTACACAACCTACATGGATGCCCATTTGTTCAACTTCTTGTTTGTTGGAAGCACCTACATCTATAGTGATAGTGCTTACCTTGGGCGCCACATCTTTGTCTGGAGTATTGCGTAAATGAATGGCGGGCCATCCGAATACGCCCCTAACTATACCTTTTTTGGTATGAATATTAACGCGTTTTGACACAGCCACCATGTGGTCAGAACCGCCATTGCGAATTACATGCAATAACCCACTATCTGTAATATAGCTTACATACCAAGAAATCTCATCGGCATGAGCTTCTATTACAACTTTATACGATGCTTCGGGGTTAATAATGCCATACACAGTTCCATAGTAGTCAACTTCATACGTATCTATATAGGGTTTTAGATATTCCAACCAAAGTTTTTGACCTTCGACCTCAAAACTGGTAGGGGATGCATTATTGATGTATTTTTCCAAAAACTGATATGCCTTTTCATCAATAGTATAACTCATGTTTATTTATTTTAAGCAAAAATAAAATTATTCATCAACACCACCAAATCATAGGCTTACGACAAGTACTAAATATGTGCTATTCCATTTTTTTATACATACCAAATACGTAGTCGGAAGCATTATTTTCAAGGTATTCATCTTCACTATCAAATATCATTTGCAGCGTATCTTCATTAGTATTTACAAAGTGGTGTGCTATATGCTTGAGTACAGGCATGGCAATATTGCCCCCTAGTGGCACGTACATCTCTTCTTTCATGAGTTTTCTTAGCGATGGTAAAATCTGCTCTGCATCCACACATTCTGAAGGGTCTGAAATCCTCATCCGCCAAATCCCCTGACGATAACAGTGTTCTTTGACAAGATTTGTTCCAAGAATTTTCCTTTGAGAAACCGGAATTTTATGCAGCACTTTATTACAATAGTCCACTTGTGGTGCTGAAGTCTGCAACCTATTTGCACCTACATATTCATGGATTACTACGCTGCCGCCCACCTTCAATGCAGGAATAACGGTATCTCTTAGCAGCATTTCTACATTATAAAAATGGTGCAAGGAAGAATGAAATAAAAAAACATCTACAGATGCAGGTTCAAAATATACTTTGGTGATATCTTGGGCAAAAAACTTACATCTTTCTGAAAGTTGTAGCTGCGATGCTTGAGATTCGGCATACGTAGTCAACTCTTCCGAAATATCATAGCCCTGAATACTTATATCTGGGTTCATGGCGGCTAAGGCTAATTCATGGCTGCCACTACCACATCCAGGGGATACAATATGTATTTTTTTCCCGGAAAAATATTTTTCGTTAATAAATTCTTCATAGCTAATATCTGGATTCCCCGATATTTTTGTATTGAATCTACGCTTTAGGGAAGGAATTATCCACCAATTGGCATGTTCAAAATCCACTTCAAAAGCCGATGTAGTACGTCGTTGTGCATTAGGATGAACTTTGCTGAAGATGAACTTTGTACCTCTTTGCCTAATCTTTATATACAATTCTATAAAATCATCCACATAGATTCTGCTATCAAACATTGTAATTATTACCTGTGTCGCAAGATAGTGTTTTTAGATTTTTTTATAAAAAAATCTTCTTTGTACCCATTATATTTGATACTATATATATGAACGCAAGGTTTATTGTAAAAATTAGTAATACAATCGGGTTAATATCAATTTTGATATTACTTTATTGGACTTTTACCTTTATCAGCATCGAAGTTTTTGGGTTTAAAGTTTTTAGGGAGAATATTACAGAAACATTTTATTTAAGTATTTTGGGTATTTTGGGTTTAATGTGTGGTGCTTTAATCACCAATATTATGTTCAACATGACACGTATAGCCGAAAAACACAATAACGATGCTCTGGAAAAACAGATTTCTTACAAGCCTTTACTTATAATAATAGGACTTAGTTTTCCCTTGTTATTTAGCTTTCTGTATTATAAAGATTTTGCTACTATGAAAAAAAAAGAAAAGCTAATGCTAGAAACAGCGTCATCAATTGTTGGAAAAAATTCGGACATTTCGGCATACATTGCTAACTATTCTTTTACAGGAAATTATATAAATCATACAAGTGATTATCTAGAAATATTACAAAAAACGGATAAAAATTTTCCATACACAACCGTAATTATAGCTGATTCTATTGGCACTTCGGTTGCCTATTTAGAAATTAACTCTTATAATTCTTGCAATATGCAGGATACCCTATTGCCTGATAAATTAAACTATCTAAAAGCTACTTCAAAAGTAGAAAGAGATTACCTTTATGGTGTATTTTACAACGAGAAGAATGGCCATAAATATTCTTCTCACGATGGCAATTATGAATTATTCTACCCATTCAGGCAAGGCAAAAAGGTCGTAGTTTTTTATTTTTCATCTTATAATAGATATGGGAAATAGTAGTCTGCTTATATAGCCATCAGATTACAACCTCTGATTTCGCTATTGTCCAAACGTCCTAGTATAGAAAATGAATTATCGCTATGGATTACGCCTATATCTTGTGTGGCTATAAAGCTGCAAGAATATATATTATATAGGTCTATTACATTTATAGCACCCCTACCCTCGTGTATGAGGTGTAATGGGCTATATATATCACGTAGGAAAATAGAAAGTGTATCGTTAGAGAAATAATTTGTGCCGTCTTTACTATAGGCATGTGACAATAATTCTGTCATTCCGTATTCACTAAATATTGCAGCCGGAGTTAACTTTATCTTTATATTTTCATACAACTCTTTATTAATCAGTTCCTTTCCCATCCCCTTCATGCCTCCAGTTTCTATGATGATTACATCTTTTAAGGCTGAATTATATTGTGACAATTGCAAAAGAGCGTGAGTAACCCCCCAAAGCACCACTTGCTTGCCTTCTTTATATTTTTGGAGGTAAAGGAGAAGGTTGTCATAATCATGCATAAAAAAAGGGCGACTTTCCATGCCTGCTAATTCCATAAGGTAGTTGACCATAAATACTAAAGAGGCATTTTGTCGTTCTACATATCCGGGAAGGAGTGCCACAAAATGATAGTTTTTGGCATCTCCAAAATTACGTTCAAAAGTACTCTTTATGCTATGTTTATATAGATCAATATCTGCAATATAGTGCTTGGAAGGGGTATTGCCCGTAGTGGTACTACTCTGAAATACATGTGCGTAAGTCATGGCTTCGGCAAGAATTTTTCTAGATTTAAAAAACTCTATAGGTAAGAATGGAATATTTTCTTTTGTAGTAATTTTTGCCGTATTTATACGCAGATAGTCACAGTATTCCCTATAAGTTGATACATTATTATACTGGAAATAAAACATTTCCAATGCTATTTCGTTAAAGTCATACGCTGTAATATGCTTTACTTTGTCTATAAGTTGAAGAATATTTTCTTTCAAAAGTGCAAAAATGATTAATATTACAAAAATAAAGATTCCAAATCAGATGAAGCGAATTCTTGTCATTTTGGCTGCATGTATAGGCATAGTTTCCTGCTTTGAAGCACCTAAATATAGTAATATCCCAAAAATCGCCTACAAGGGGTTCGAGATGAATGGAAATACTGTACAAAGTGGCGAAAGCTTAATCTTGAATTTTTCTTTTGAAGATGGAGATGGGGACTTAGGACTTCTTAATACATCGGATACTTCACGGAATTTTTTTATAACCTTATACAGCCAAAACTTTACTATTTCAGATACGTTTTCCATACCTAATATTCCTACCAGCGGTAGCGTTGACGATATATCAGGAACTGTACGTTTCAATATGATAAGCTATTATTCTGTAGTTTGCAATCCTTTTGCGGTAAGTGTTTATGATACTTGTTCTTTTGATTTCTTTGTAAAAGATAGAGCTGGGAATATTAGTAATAAAGTTACTACCGACAAGGTAATATTTCAATGTAGATAAATTCATAGTTTCTAATATCATAACTCTTGATTCTCTTCAAATCCTATTTTTAGAAAACTTGAATAAATACTGAGAAGTCTTAATTATAGAAAACTGGTACTATTAAAAGCAAGGGATATATTGCTTTTTCCTTTTATTTTTGATGGTATGAGTAAGTATTAGATTTAGCTGTGTAGTTTTTACTTTCCACATTTTCTAATCTTTAGATTACCACACTTTTGGGGGATATAAATTTCCTTATAAATTAAGCAATAGCGTATGGCTTATTAGGAAAAGAATGCTTTATTACTTTTCTGAGGACAGACAAATATTGAGAAGAAAAGGAGGTGCTATTATAAGGAATATCATATTTTCTGCAAATTTCCTGTACTTCTTTAGCGAGCATTCTATACCTAGAAGAAGGAATGTCAGGAAATAAATGATGTTCAACCTGACAACTTAAATGACCACTCATTATATGCAAAAGTGTGCCTCCTTCAAAATTACAAGACCCCAATATTTGTCTATAATACCATTGACCTTTGCTTTCATTGGAACATTCATCTTGATTAAAGGTGTGGCTTCCTTCAGGGAAATGTCCACAAAAAATTACAGCGGACGCCCACATGTTGCGTACAAAATTCGCTGTTATATTTCCTAAAATAATCGGCAATGTAGCACCAGTAACAATACCCAATGTAGGAAAAAACATATAGTCTTTAAAAAACTGTCCCGCTCCTTTTTTAGCAAATGCTTTCAAAAATTCTTTTTTATCCTTCCATTGCACTTCTCCAGATTTTATTTTATCTGCTTCGAGCTCGTGTAAGGCCACACCCCACTGAAAGAAGGCACTAAGCATGAAAAATTTTACGACATTAAAATAGTCTTCGGGTCTGAAAGGCTGTTCATCATCTAGGCGCAATACACCATAGCCGTAATCCCTGTCCTTACCTAGGATATTCGTAAATGTATGATGTTCAAAATTATGGGTTTGCTTCCATGAGCGTCCATCACATGCAGTATCCCACTCAAAATTTGAGGAATGAATCCTAGAGTCATGCATCCAATCATATTGACCATGCATGACATTGTGACCAATTTCCATATTGTCCAATATCTTTGACACTGAAAGCATACTTGTGCCTAATAACCAAAACGGAGGAAATATTCCCCCCATGAGTAGCGCTCGACCTCCAACTTCACACCAGCGTTGAATTAGAATAATTTTTTTGATATGTTTTTCATCATATTCTCCTAAGTCCGCAAGGGTTTTTAATTTCAATTGCTCTAAATCATTTTCAAACCCTTGTAATTGTTCTTTTGATGGAATTTTTGTATTCATTTTATATTTTTTAGTTAAAATCTAATTCTATATTTCCTACAGGAATAGTTGTACATATTTCTATTCTTTCTGCCGTAGCTTCTGAAAATTTCTGTGTCAATTTATTATAAATTACACCTTTCTTTTTTGTACATTGACATTTTTTGCATATACCCATTCTACAGCCGTGTTTTGGGAAATAGCCATTATTTTCTAATGTCTCCAAAATACTGGAATTGCTAAGAACAGGAATACTTTGCTTTGAAGAATTTAAGATAGAGACAGTTCCTTCAATATGTTGAATATCATAATTAGATGCAACTATTGGATTAAAATTTTCAAATCTAATATTTTGAGGGTCAATTACTAAGGATTGTAAGATAGCTTGTGTGGATTTTAGCATTGGTGGAGGCCCACAGATGTAAAAAATGCTTTTGTCGGGTTCTATACAATATTTATGTATATGTTCTGTAGAGATATATCCTTGTGAATTTGAATCTATGAGTTCAATTTTTAAATTTTTATCATGAAGAGATTGAAAATCATTTTCAAATAAATGTTCTCCCTTATCATTACAATAGTACAAAAGAGTCACTTTTCTATTCTCTTCTACTGCCTGGTATAGCATACTTCTGAATGGCGTAATTCCACTACCTCCTGCAATAAATATTAGAGTATCTTTAGATTTTGGCAGTACAAATTCCCCCATAGGGTCAGAAATTTCTATACTATCTCCTACTTTTAAAGAATCATGTATCCAATTAGTGACTTTCCCGCCCTTTTGTCTTTGTATGGTTAAGGTTATAGTATGATTATGATGAAGCTGTTGCAAGGAAGAAGATATACTAAAAATTCTGGTATAGCGAACTGCATTAATTTTTATATTGACTTCTATATATTGTCCGGGAATAAAATTTTTGAACTTCCCATTCGGTTTTAGCACTACAGAAATGACATCGAAGCGTTCCTTAATAATTTTGAGGACTTTAGCTTTTGTAACGCCTAATGAGGTATGAGGGAAGATACTTTCAATCAATGGATAGAAATAATTTTCAGCTGAAGTATTGAACAATATTTTGTTGACTTCATTAATAATGGTAAAACTCATTTCACTACACTTTTATAGTGTAAAGCTATTTCTAATTTGAAGTAAAAGGGTTATCTAAAGATAATAAAATCAGCTTAATATATTGATAATCTTATCTGTGCATCATTCTACTTTTCAATCTGCTGAATGATACAGGTGTAATGCCTAAATAGGATGCCAACTGATTTTGTGGTAATCTTGTAATGATATTGTCATGTTTATCTATAAATAGTTTGTACCTATCTTCTGGTAATAGGGTAACAAACTCTTCTACTCTATCTATCAATTCCAAAACCAAACTTTCTAATACCAGCATGATGCTTTTAGCAATTTCTACATCATTGGTTGCGAGCTGCTTCAGTATATTATAGTCTATTACAGCAACGATACTATTTTCTAAAGCTTGATATGAAATTGAAGAGGGTTTTTGCTGTAAAATACTCCTGTGAGAAGCAAAAAAGGTATGCTCTTCCCGAAACCAAAAAGTATGTTCCATCTTATCTTGATGGTAAAAAGCCCTAAATAATCCGTTGATTACAATTACAATTTTACCATAATATTGACCACTTTTTATGATGTATTCTTTTTTGGAAACTTTTACTATCTCAAAGTAATGCCAATATTCTATAGCTTTTTCTAATCTTAAATGGGGGAAGAACTTTTTGACTAATTTTAGAAACTCATGTTGGTATAAAGCGTCTTCCATATCTTATGCAATATTTTGATATTTTAGAGTTCTATCCACCTTGAAAGATTTGCCATAACCCTCTACAAACTTATAGTTTTCATAGATTATTTTACCCCCAACAATAACATACGACATTAATAATTTATTTCTATTCACAAGTCTTTTAAAATTATTAAATTCTTCAATCGTATCTTCCTCTACATTATCACTCACATTATCAAAATAGTTAGGATCTATAATATTAAGATCAGCAATCTTGCCTTCTGAAAGGTAGCAAGCATCTAACCCAAACCAATCTGCTTGTTCTTTACTCAATCTCCAAATACATTTTTCTATGCTCATTATCGGATTATGATCTTGTATGGATGTATATACATGCTTGAGCATTTGCTGTGGAAAATTATAAAAAGCCATATTTGTAAGATGGGCACCTGCATCCGAAAAACTAATAATATTATATTTATAGTTATATAAATCCCTATATTTCTCGGGTCTATCATTACCTATAGTTGTAGTCCAGCGAATCTTTTGATCATATTCTATTATTAAATCCAAAAAACAATCTACTGGATGAATATTTTGTTCTTTCGCAATCTGGTAAAAATTCTTTCCTATCATTGACTTCTCAGGACTTTCTAGTATTACAGCCAGACTCAGGTCTTTGTGCCAAACTTTAGGTGCAAATTTATTTTTGATCTCATTTTTAAAATGCTCTCTAAATTCTTTATTCGAAATGAGCTCATTTCTTTCTTTTAGATTCTTAGCTAAATCGCGTAAAGCTTCTCCTGAGGGAAATTCCTCAAACATAACGGAGTCTACACCATTATAATATACTGTAAATGGCGCAGGTGGTGACTGCATACGAAAATTTGCTCTAAAAAATCTATTGAATAAGTTAGACCCAAATTTTGTAAGAGGATAAATATAGCGATCCCCTATCAAGTCCACCAAAGCTATCATTGTGGTTTTCAGCGGCTTGCGAAATATCCCACTACTTACTATCATATACTGTACAGCATTATATCTTGTCACTAGATTGGGAGCACCTTGCAAGATAGCATTTCTCTGTCTCAAAGTCTTCAATAACTTTCTGCGTTCTCGCCATGTACTATAAAAGGAAGGGGTCATGCGTGACCAATATCTATTACCATCCATCTTATCCCAAGGATTATCCATAGTAGAAAGACCCAAAAACCCCTCGTCTAACGCTTCATTAAGTAGTGTATTCATCCGAACCTCCTCATCATCTGTAGCCTTAATATTATGACTAACAGAGCGTTCCAATCCCAATACCTTGCTACGCAAATCCGAATGACCTATAAATGAAGCGACATTTACACCCAAGGGCAAACTTTCTATGTGAGTTATCCAAGATTTGGGATTGTCCCAAGTTTTGACCTTATCCAAAAGTGGCAACATCACCTCTCTAGGTATAGCTTCTACTCTAGTAAAAGTGTCGGAAGTATCCTCTGGGTTATTGTAAATTGCAGATACGGAACAGCTACCCATAACGACAGTAGTGACACCGTGCCTTGCAGACTCCTTTAATCCGGGAGAAGCAATAATTTCTGCATCATAATGAGTATGTGTATCAATAAAACTTGGCGTAATCCATTTCCCTTCTGCTTGGATTATGATAGTATCTTTATCAACTAAAATTTTATCAGTAGAGATATTTCTTATTATGCCATCTACAATATAAATATTTTTTATACTGGCTTTTTCACAATAATCTCCTGAAAAAAACAAACCCTTTTCTATCAATAATTTACTGCCCATATCATTTTATACTATAAAAATAACGTATTTTATATTACCTAATCTTATCGAAAGATAAGGATATAATTAGACGAAAAATCAGGGACATATAAATACCAAAATGACATCGGGATATTACTGATCGTCCTCTCCTAATTTTGGTGCACTCCAGGTGGTTTGACAGGGTGTGCCATTAAATTTTATAGGCTGTGCGATACCTTTTATTGTTCCTAATTCATCGTGAGGAATTTCTATAAACATATTCCTATGCACCAGTTGTGGATCAGTTATCAATTCTTCCTGATCATATATGGGAGAGAAACATATATCTAAATTTTCTAATTGCTGTAGCCACTCACTTCTATTTTTACTCAAAAATAGTTCTGCAAGATTTTCAGACAAAGACGAATCCATAATACGTGACACCCATTCAGGCTTACTTATGGCGGCGCAGAATCCCATCCAAAATTTAGGTTCTAAAGCGCCTAGAGCTATCCATGTACCGTCTTTACATTTATAAATATTGTAATTCGGGATACTGCCCCCTAGCGGATGACTACCGCGACGATAAGGTTTTCCAGCGTTCAGGCTTTCTCCTAATGTTACTGATGACAATGGTAGCACACAATCCGTCATGGAAATATCTACCTTCTGTCCTATGCCTAAATAGGTACGTGCCCACAATGCTGCCAATGCGCCAATAATTAGGGGATATGTTCCGCCTGCAATGTCTGCAATCTGTACACTAGATAAGCTCGGATGAGCAGGATTTTCGCCATTCAATCCTAAGATGCCGGAGTAGCTTATATAGTTCAAGTCGTGTCCTGCTTTATCTTTGTATGGGCCATCTTGTCCATATCCTGTTACAGAGACGTATATGATATCAGGTTTTATAGTTTTGGCTATCTCATAGCCTATGCCCATTTTATCAATAACGCCGGGGCGAAATCCTTCTATGACTATATCGGCAGTAGGTAGAAGAGAAAGAAATTTTTTCTTTCCTTCTTCCGTTTTCAAATCCACCAAAATACTGCGTTTTGTACGATTTACCGCCTCAAATATGGCTCCGGTTTTACCCAAATGTGGAGGCATAAACCTAGCATAATCGGGGGCGTTTTTATCTTCTATTTTCCATACTTCCGCACCCATTTCTGCCATCATCTGTGTTCCTAGCGGTCCTGGAAGTAATCTAGTAAGGTCTAGTATTTTGATACCTTTCAGTGGTCCTGACAATTCGGGTCTTTGCATGTTGTGATTTATTTAAGGATGAAAAGCAAATTGGTTTATAAGCTCTATTAACTCCAGCTTTAGGGAACTTTCATTTTTTGGCAGATAATTATATATTGGACAATCTGTTGCTACTTGTAAGTCTCGCAATTTGAGATGTTGATTGATAAATAACATCTCTATATTAGGCAACAAATCTTTGAGTGCCATAGCGATGTCCATGATTGCATAGTTATTGGCAATATAATTATAAATGCCGGATGGAATTTCTGTGGTAGCCATACGTGCCAGCCCATCACTCACAGCATCAATGTGTATAAATGCTCGGGACTGAGTACCATTGCCATGTATGTTGAGCCTTTTGATAAAATTTGCTTCAAAAGCGAATCTATTGATTACTGCATCAAAGCGCATACTATGGCTGAACCCATATACATTGCCTATGCGTACGATGAGTACATTTTTTTTGTCCATGAGTCTATGCATGAAGCCCTCTCCACGTAATTTTGAGATGGCATAATTAGTCTTGGGATTAGGGATGGAAGATTCTGTAATCATTTCTTTGCCCGAGCTGCCATATACAGCGGTACTGCTAATATGTACAACTTTGCTTATAGAGGGCGTCTCTTCTATTGCATAGCTGAGTTCTGCTGTTCCCCAATGGTTTACTTGTTCAAAAAAATGGGGATCTACTTCGGCGAATGGTGGCTGTATGCGTGCTGCCAAATGATATACTACATCTACACCTTGCAATGATTTTCGCAACATACGGGTATCTAAAATATCAGACTGAACCAACCTGATATTGTTACCGCCTATAGTGGGATGTGTAAATAAGGAATAAGAGCCTTTGTATAGATTGTCAAATACAATAATTTCACTTACGCTCTTATCGGTAATCAAGCGTTTGATAAGTTCTGTACCTATGTATCCGGCACCTCCAGTGATGAGTATTTTCATTTTTTTACCAATTCAGTATGTAATCCGCATTCTGTTTTGTTCATGCCAAACCATCGTGCCATTCTATCGTCACCCATCATCGCTGTATCAATCTTGCGTGTACAGGGTTCGCAGCCTATACTGTTGTATCCTTTGCTATCCAGCGGATGATGTGGAATGTTTTTGTCGTTGATATACTGCCATATCATCTTATTAGTCCACGCTAAGACAGGATGATAGCGAAAGGCTTTCTGTGGTGTGGGCTGCTCTATTTGCATGGACTTTCTATTGGCATTTTGGTCGGCACGTATGCCATTAATCCATACATCATAAGTATGAAGATAGGGTTCTAAGGGCATGACTTTATTGATATGGCAACAGTAATCGGGATCGGAGGTAAATAATAATCTTCCTAATGCATCTTTCTGCATCTGCCGGGGAATAGGGCTTTGGACGTTTATGATTTTCAAGCTATAAAGCGAGGCTATGGTGTCTCTATATATTATTGTTTCGGGAAATAGATAGCCCGTATTCAAAAATATTACTGGTATATTGTTGTCTATTTCGGAAAGGATGTGTAGCAGGGGTATGGAGTGCGTCTGGAAGGAGGAACTCACAAACATGGTAAGTCCTCTACTTCTATAATCATAGATTTTATTTTTAATATCTATTATATGATTTTCAAACATTTCTGAAAATGAAAATACTATGCAATTATATTTAAATTGCTTTTTTCTATTTATTTAAAATACTCATAACAGAAAAGCGCTACTGTAATGCTTTTTTGATTAAGTCATCATTATCCAAAATTACGGTATAGTACCCGTCATTGCCCCATAGTTGCTTTGCTAACAAAGATTTTAGTCTAATATTTAATTCTTTATAAGATACTTCTTTTAGGGACAGATTGCCCTTATTTATACCATTTGCTATGCAGTAATTGATGAATGCATCATATTCTTGTATGCTAAGGTTATAATTTTTATTGAATTCTTTAGCATTTGCAATTTTTTTCAATTGTTCCTTATGACTTAGATAATATTGTGTTACATATTGCCCTGAAAGATTATTTGCATAAATATCTATAATCAATGCATTGACACTGGTCGTATCTAATGGCACAAATATATCGGGTGAGATGCCTCCATTAGCATATACTTTTCGTTTCTTAATTTTTGTGGTAAAAACTTGGTCTTTGTCATGGTTGATGGTATCTTTTCCAAATAGCTCTCCATTTTTATACCTATCCATAAGGTCTTGGTCATAATGAACAAGATTTTTATCATAAGGTTTTTGGATGCATCTTCCCGAAGGTGTATAATACTTGGCTACTGTAAGTCGTAGCGCAGAGCCGTCAATGAGGCTATACTGGTCTTGTACCAAGCCCTTTCCAAAAGATCTTCTGCCTATTATTGTGCCTCTATCCCAATCTTGTATGGCTCCGGCGAGGATTTCACTGGCAGAAGCGCTGCCTTCATCTATAAGTATTGTAACTTTTCCTGTTTCAAATATTCCTGGGATTTTGGATTTATAGTTCTGTCGAGGGAAATGTAATCCTTCTGTATATACTACTAATTTGTCCCCATCAAGAATTTCGTCTGCAATTTCTACAGCTTGCTCTAAAAACCCACCCCCATTTTGTCGCAAATCTATGATTAGGTGCTGTGCGCCCTGCTTTACCATAGGATTTAGTTTATCTATAAATTCTTTATATGTAGTACTGCTAAAGCTGTTTATTTTGATGTAGGCTGTTTTTGGATCTAGCATAAGTCCTGTTGCGACACTATATAGAGGGATTTTGTCTCTCTTTATTGTGAAGTTTATAAGTTTATTAGTATTTCCCCTCTTTATGGCTACTTTTACTATTGTCCCTTTGGGGCCTTTGAGGTTTTTCATTACATCTTTGTTGGTGATGCCTACCCCTGCTACATTTTTGTCGTTAATCTTTATAATTTTATCTCCAGTAAGTATGCCTAGACTTGCTGATGGCCCTCCTTGAATAGGTGTAACGACTTGAATAGTGTCATGAAAGATATTGAACTCTATACCTATGCCTTCAAAATTACCTATCAACTCTTCTTCTGCACCTTGGAGTTCCACAGCTGGGATGTAAACAGAATGTGGGTCTAATTGAGTAAGAAATTCTGAAATAGCTGCTTCCTGAAGTTTTCCGTCCACAGGTTCTACATAATTGGCTTTTACGAGTTGGATAATCTGATCAAAGACCGAGATATTAAGCCCTTTTACTAAAAATGACTGCTGCCTACCTTTGATAGCATATCCCAATATTATTCCCAATCCCAATAGCAACGCTACAAAAAAAGGATACCAAACTTTTGATTTCATTTACGGATGCAAATATATAGTAACCTGAATTACATATATATGTTTAATACTTTACTAATATTTCTACATTGTAATGGAGCGTATCCTATAAATTCCCCATCCATATCTATAGGTAATGATGTTTGATTTGGTGAATGTACTTGCAATTCCGCTGTAGTAAAATATTTCACTTCTTCATGATGAAGAAGTTTACATTTCTTTACTTCATTGAGATTTTTTAGATAATCCACAATATTAATATTTCCAAGTATCACTACATTGAACTTTCCATCCTGGACGGAAGCATCTGGAGCTATGCCTAATCCATTTCCAAAATATTTGCCGTTAGCAATAATACAATTCATGACTTTGCCTTCATAAGTAAAATCTTTACTTTCAGCACGTACTAATGCTTTGTCATAAGAAAGAAATGTGGATGCTATAGAAAGATTATACCTAAAGCTTCTACTAAATAGAGGTAATTTTTTTTCTAATTTTTCCACTACAATTCCTCCCATACCTACGTCTGTAATATTTAGAAAAAAACGCTGAGCTGATTTTTTATCTTTATCAAAAAAATCTACAAAGCCGATATCACATTTTTGATATTGGTCAAGTTCTAATAAAGTTTTAAGCCTTTCAATATCATTAGTAATATGGATGGTTTTGGTAAAATCATTACCAGTACCACAGGGCAAAATCCCCAATTTAACTCCTTCAATTTTTTCCCAATTATACGTATTGAGGGCAGCATCTTTTGCATATTCTGCAATACCATTTACGACTTCATTTGTACTTCCGTCTCCACCTACAAGCACTATTTTTTTAATACCTTTAGTAACAGTTCGGTAAGCTAGTTCGGTAAGATGTGCTTTGTATTGAGATTCTAAAATTTCTATATCATTTTGCAAAAATACTTTTCTGATGTTATCAATGACTTTAGCTTTATTTTTCAAAGTGCCATTTACCAAAAAGGTAATATTATCCATATATATTTAGTAATTAAGATACTAATGTAAAAAAATAATTAATACTTACTGCCATGTGTGCATAATTTCCCATGCTTTGCGATAACGATTTACTTGTGATACGCTCTCTTCATCTGTCCAATTTAATTCATGCTGAAACAAATCGCAAACATTTTTTAGCAATTTTTCATCCCAGTCTTTCATATTATATGAAATCAATGTACGACGTGTAAGGACATCATCAAGTGTAACAGCATTTTGATGTCTGATATAAAATACTATTTCTGCTTTCAAGTATTTATATTTAATATCAAAACGATAGCCTAAACTTTCATCTTCATCAATTATATCTTTGATTTTCAAAGTATTGTAATCACCATACGACTTCCTAAGTTGTTGATACATCGGATATGAGGGTACCTTAATCGCATTATCTTGGGATTTTATAGGATAGTCCGAAAACATTTCAGGATGGGTATCTTCGATAGATAAAACCACCTTTTCTGCCATGTGCAGAAAACTCGTCAACTTACCTCCAGCAATAGTAGCTAAATTGTCATTACTCCACCAAATCTCAAAATCTCTGGAGCGCTCCGTACTATCTTCAGTGTCTCCATCATCCAATAATGGTCGTAGTCCCGCATATACACTCAAAATATCGTCTTCAGTAATCGGCAAACCTTGCAAGTACTTATTTACGGCATCTAAAAGATACTTCACTTCTTCTTTAGTAACAAAGAGTCCATCTTTGTCACCATCAAAATTAGTATCTGTAGTGCCTATCACATTGAGGTTGTCTTCCCAAGGTACGCACCAAATAAATCTACCATCACCTTCAATAGAGGGCAATATCAAAACGTCATTTTTGGGCAAAAAATCTCCATTTACTACGACATGAACACCTTTGCTAGGTTTCATAATAGGTTTATTCTTCCCATTGAACATGCGCATAGTATCATCCGTCCACACACCTGTTGCTGATACTACTATCTTACTTTTCAGGTCAAAAATTTCTCCTGAAAAGGTATCTTTTACAGAAATACTATCTATAGCATTATCTTTCTTATTGAGAGAAGTTACCGTCAAATAATTAATTGCGACACCTCCTAATTTTTCTGCATCCTGTATTACTTCATTTGTAAGCCTAGCATCATTAGTACGGGCATCGAAATAGTGGAAACCTCCTTTTAGGTCATTATGGATAATCTGTGGGTATTTGAGTACTATATCTTCTCGGGAGATTGAAACAT
>JBGAWK010000052.1:0-17419 GCA_044227665.1 Chitinophagales bacterium | reverse complement strand
TATGTTCATCGGATCCGGGCCTATCCAAATTACCGGCAAAGCCAACATAACCGCCTTCACTAACTATTATAACGCTAAATTTAACGCCAACTACACTCCGGCAGATATGGCCCAGTTGCTTCGGGATAATAGCCAAATAGCCATCGGCATACATTCTGCGTGCTGGTTTTTTGCCATTTACAAAAAACTAATATCTTACGCCTTAAATAATGATTTAAAGGCTATAATTAAGCGCATCACAGGCGCCTACACCGGCAGCTCCAGCCGGGTAAGATTTTATAATAGGGCCAAGATTGCCATACCATGATATATTAAAATAAAAAACATACAAAAAAGTTTGTAAAATATTTGGCCGCTTGTGGTTCTGTTTATATGTTTGTGAAACAAACGCAAGTAATAATGACATACACACAATCACAAATCGAAAGAGCAGGAAGGTAGTGGCTTGCTTGTAACGTTGAAGCATTGCTGCCAGTGGCGGATTAATAGCACAAAAGTTGAATTATGCAGACAAGTTTATTTGAAATACAAAAGTTGAATACACCACATCAGCCGCCATTGCAGCAATGCAGTGTTGTGTGCAGTTGCGGTTTATCAACGGAAAGCCCAAAAGCTCTTTTTTTTATTGAACGGATTGATTATAAAACGGCAATGGATATAGTTGTAAAAAATCATTACCTACACCGAAAAGCCCCTTGTTCTTTTGCCTTTGGATTATTCT
Source organism: Chitinophagales bacterium (assembly GCA_044227665.1). Taxonomy (GTDB): domain Bacteria; phylum Bacteroidota; class Bacteroidia; order Chitinophagales; family JADIYW01; genus JBGAWK01. Next base: position 16,698 of record JBGAWK010000052.1, on the reverse strand, counting down.
GTAAACAATCAAAAAACATTATCGGAGTGGTTATATATGGAACGCCATCATCAGCACCTTTAAGGGGTGGAATTTGCGGTCTGGAAGAAAAGGACAATGTAATTGAGCTTACAAGATTATGGGTTAAAGATGGCACACCAAAGAACACTGAAAGTTTTTTGATTGGAAATACAATTGGTAAAGTTGATAAAGAGATAATTGTAAGCTATGCAGAAATACAGCAAGGGCATACTGGAATTGTGTATCAGGCTACCAATTGGATTTATACAGGGTTATCGGCAAAAAGAACAAACTGGACTATTGAAGGTAATGATAAACATTGCCAAACAATTGCCGATAAATATACTGCTACTGAAATCCGTGAAAAATACGGTGATAAGTTCAGCCTTGTAGATAGACCAAGAAAGCACCGATATGTTTACTTTAATTGCAATGGTAAACGAAAAAAAGAGCTTTTGGGAAAATTGAAATACAAAGTTGAACCTTACCCGAAAACTCCAATAGATGTAGGTTCGTAGCAATTACACACAACGGTAGGGTATTGCCGATGGTAGGGCAATTGGAAAACTTCTGCCGGAACAAAAGATGATTAATAATTAAAAGCTCATAAAATGAACAAAAGCACACCAGAGAATTTTCAGCCTGAACAAAAGCTGAACGAAGAACCACAGCCGATTGTTAGCACTTCACCCCCTGCTATTGGCAATACCAATGTTGTAGGCGGTACGGTTGGTGTACCGTGTGAAATATGCGGCGAAATTTTGATTGTTGAAAAAGGAATTGTAGCAGATGAAGATTGCGATATACCGCCTTTATGCGGCAAATGTTACACGGAATATTATGCTGATTATATGGAATCATTAAGAACTGGTTACAGAATGTAACTGCAAAAATTTTAAACTATGTTACTAAACGAAAAAGAATTTGATGAAAGCCTTAAAACATTAGGCGACTTATACGAAGAAGGCAAAGGTTGTTTACACCAATTGTCAATTTTAGAAGATGAAAAGGAAAGCTACTGGCGGCTGTTTGATATACTAAAAGAAATGAGAGACTTGTCAGCCGTTAATATGAAGAAGCTACACACAACTGTTGAAAATTAAGGACAGGTAGTATTGCCTACAACGGCAAAGTGTTGCTGTCAGTGTGGGAATTGGTAGCACAAAAGTTTAATTAACAAACAAAAGATAACAATATGAACAACAGTAAAATTGGAAATGGTCAGCCCACATTGCAGCAACACAATGTTATAGGCAGCCTTTTGGGTCTTAAAAACCAAGAGATTGCTTTTCGTGTGTTCTTTTTTGATGGGGCAGATTATTCAACGGGTCAAATGCTTTCATTTAATGAAGCTATGTCAGAAAACTATGTTGAATGGGATTTGCACAAATTACGTCCAACTGATGAATGTTCTATTATTACAAGATTTACTGGCTTTTACGATAAAAACTATAACCCAATTTGGGAAGGTGATATTGTGAGTAAAGCAGGTGCAGTAATAGTTTGGCATCAACCTTTAGGATGTTGGTGTTTTCAATTCAAAAATAGTAAAGAGTCACCAACTCCGCTTTATTATGATAACAATTTAGAAAAGTCAGAGGTGATTGGTAACGTCTTTGAAACTCCTGAATTATTGGATGGTGTCGAATAAGGTTGCCTATAACGTTTTGCGGCTTGCCGAAGTGCCGCATAGCAGAAACTTCGGATTTGAGCAGGAACTTTCTTGCGGCATTTTGGCAAACCGCTGTTATGCGTATGTGCCGACTTGTTTAGCAGGAATTTCATTTGGAACACGAATAGAAATTTTTAATTAAACCATAACGAAATGACAAAAGATTGGACAGGAAACAGCAATAGCATCTATAAGACTTTGGGTGCAAGCAATCATACTGATAAAGAAAGGCAGAATGAAGATTATTACGCAACAGACCCGAAAGCAGCCGATTTGCTTTTAGAACTTGAAACATTTTCGCCAAATATTTGGGAGTGTGCTTGCGGTGAAGGGCATTTGAGCAATGTGTTTGAAAAAGCTGGACATATAGTTAAAAGCACCGACCTAATGGATAGAGGATTTGGAGAAACAGGAATAGACTTTTTGAGCATTGACAACTTGGAATGGAACGGAGATATTATTACAAACCCACCTTACAAGTATGCACAGGAATTTATTGAAAAGGCTTTGCAGATTATACCCGAAGGAAACAAGGTAGCAATGTTTTTGAAGATACAATTTCTGGAAGGCAAAGGGCGAAAAAAGTTATTCCTATCACAACCACCAAAGACCGTTTATGTTTCAAGTTCTCGGTTGCTTTGTGCAAAGAACGCTGAATTTGAAAAAATGATTGCTGGTGGTGGAAGTGCTGTTGCATACGCTTGGTATGTATGGCAAAAAGGCTTCAATGGAACGACAGAACTCAAATGGTTTAATTAAAAATTTCAAACGAGAATGTCAATCGGAGAACGTCAGCAAGGCATTACGCATAACGTTTCCACGATTGGCGAAGAAGCGGATTAGAATTACTAAACTTTCAATTTAAGACAAATGATAAATAGAATTACAGAACTTGAACATAGCACCGAAACCGCTTTTTTGCCAAACGTGTGTTAGCAGTAGTGTTTAAATTAAAAATTATATAACATGGAAAATATAAACATTGGTGGAAAACCACACAAAGTATCAAAAGTAGTAAAGGAACATATTGAATGGTTGCGTATTCAATTAGAATCGAAAGAAAAATTAGCTACTCAAATTGAAGAATTAATTGAAGAACTTGAAGATGTACAACGAGCTAAAATAAATAAAATTGGAGATTGTTTAGCAGATGTTAAAAAACATTACTGCTAACTTGTTTATATGTCTACATTTTGCAGACATATATCTACAAATATGTTGTATATGTCTGCAACTTTATAGCGAATATCCGCCCATCTGTTAAAAAGATTGAAGAAGGGGAACAAGAGGAACTTTAGGCAATTTAGAATCAACAAAAAAAAGCATTGTAATTATGGGAAAGCAGATTAGGATAAATATTGAAACCCAAATCCCTCAAATGGGCAATCTATCAGAAGAGCAAAAAAAAACCCTTGGAGAAGAAATTATAAAAACAGGCTTGAAGAAAATAATTGAGGATGCGGCGTGCAGAATTTATGGAGACAACTTTGAAGAAAAGTTAAACACGCTAAAGTTCAATAACGCAAAAAAAACTATATTTTTGTGGGATAATGATATTATGGTCGGTAGGGTGAAAATAAAGTTCAATACAGATGGTACAATATCTATGTCATTCTTAGGTAATAAAATGTATAATAATGGTTAATGCTTCAAAGTTAGAATATCTACTTTGCTCCCCATCATACATAATAGGTAAAAATTATGGCAAACAGGATTTTAAGGAAGTTCTTAAACTCTTACAGGAGTATAAGAAGCACTTACTACTATTATCAGGAGAAGCCATAGATATAGGCATAAAACCATTATGGCACGTAAAAAGAGAATATAAACTACATCCAAATAGATTATTCCAAGATAGCCATTTTAGACAACATCTTAGACATGGGCTTAGAAATGTAAGAAGCATTAAATTCTATAAAGGATTCTTCCAGCGAGAGTATGGGATATACCTGACAGATGATGATTTATTCGGCAGTTATATTGGAAATGTCAACTGGGAACGTTGGCAACAAATAGAGGTTAAAAAGCGAAAAAAGAAATGAAAGAATTTGAAAGAAAAGAGGTATTTGTTTTAAAAAAACAATACATAACAGGCAAAAGTGGATTAGATACAAAAATAGAGTGGAAATATGTAAAAATATGGAAACCTAACCTAATCCAAAAACTTCTTATTAAACTACGAATAATAAAAGACCCACGATATAATGGCAAAAAAATAAATAACTATCTATTAGATGAAGCAGTAATGTGGCAAGACCCAAATCGATTTTTATAATAATAAATAAACTTTATTTAGAATCATTCTAAATAATATAATATTTTTTTGTACCTTTACTATATAAACAATATAGAGCATGCAGGTTAAAATACCTACAAAACCTCGTGAGGATATATTCGTACTAAATCCATCACTACTTAGGATAGAGGAATTTGCCGCATTAAGAGCAAACCCACATAATATGGACTTCGTTGCACTTGTTGCAGATTCATTAAGCATATTTGCCAAGCAACCAGAGGAAAAGCGCAGGGAATTGGCATGTAAAGCCACGATTTCACTAAGTTCAAATGGCAAATTAACCACAGAGGGGAGGAAATTATGCCAAAAGCTTGATAAAAATGTTGAGCGAGCAATAAAGTATTATCGGGAGAATATAAATCCCCCAAATCATAGAAGATTGATAGTAATGTTGGAAGGATGGGCGGTACAATGGGATAATATTGCCAATCTTCTAAAATATGATGGCAAATATTTATTAGATGACAATGGAGAGATAAAAAAGGATAAAAACGGAGAACCACAAAAAGCATCACCGGAAGACACAATAAAAATTCAGGAACAATGCAATAAAATTGCAAAAGAAGGAACAGATAGGAGAATACTCGCATCCATAGAATTTTATGAAGAGAAATTGTCACATGAGTATAAACCTAATGACCAAGTACTAAGCATAGTACCTTCTTCCGATGATGAAGATAAGCAATTTGCAAATATTGGAGACTTAATAGGCGAAATGAATGCTGATAACTGAAAACATAGGAGAAACATTCATACCTACCCTTTTGGAGACCCCAAAAGAAATGACTAAGCGATATTTAGACTGCTTAGAAAGTAAAAAACTCATGCCAATCAATCAAAGGATAAGGTTTGAGAGAGAACATATCCCAAAATTCCTCCCTAAAAACTTTGATATAGACGAAAGAAAGGACTTTATAAAGAAGATATTGTATAAGTGGAAGCATGGTGATGGGCAAATGTCAGGGCTTATGTGGGCGTATATGAATCTTCATAAAATACATGTTAGAGCAGGTGGTGGGGAAACAATGCCTAATTTTAGAAATTATGATAATAAAACATTCTCATTGTATGATTCATGCCTATATGGAAAGAACAATGGGAAAGGGGTTGTTGCTGTTGGGAAACGTGGGGAAGGAAAGTCAGCGAAAATAGGTAGCATGGGTCTGTCTGTTATAAGCACAAATCCATCAACGAATGTACTTTTGACTTCAAAAGATGAAGTTGCTGGGCAGAAACTACTATTAGAAAAAGTAAAGTTTCCATACTATCGGCTAAATGAGTATTTGCGCCACCCTGCTAAATTAGACAATCGAGATGAATTGCTTCTTGGCACAGGGAAGGGAGGTGGCATAAATTCACAATGCTTGGTACGTGCGCCTGTCCCAGAAGCATTAGAGGGGCAAGGGGCGAGACTATGGGTGCATGATGAAGCAGGTAAAACAAAAGACTTATTAGCATTTATAGAGAACTCATTACCATTATTAAATGGAGAGGATGGGTTTACAAGGGTAGGATTCCCTCTCGTAATAGGTGTTGCCGGAGATTTTGATAAATATGGAACAGACTATATCGAATTATGGGATAAAGCGCAATCTTATGACTTTTTAAGGTGGTTTATTCCCGGATGGGCAGGTATGTTCCTTGACGAATTTGGCAATGAGGATATTGAGCAGGCAGTAGAGAGAATATTCGCAGCAAGAATAGAAAAATTTAAAGCATCAGAATCCACAGGAGCAGGAGAACTGCAAAGATTCCCATTAACCCCAGAAGAATGCTTCCAATCATCAGCAACAGGAGTTCTGCCAAAGAAGAAGATAATCATACAACAAAAAGTGCTTATGTCTAATCCTGTTGACATAAAGACAGGGGACATGATTTGGGCAACAGAAGGGGAATCTTCCATATTTATGCCCAACGATAAAGGCAAGATAAAAATACTTGAACACCCAATAGAGAAGAAGAAAAATGCATATGTTTCCTTCATAGATGCCTATGACATACAAGAAAAGAGAGCAACAGGGTCAAAAGGCGCAATAGTTATATTTAAGAGGGAAGTAAAAATGCCTCTTTTTGATAAGGAAAGTATTCTTAGTGAACTTGCAGAGGAAACAGATTTTAATAAACGGCTTCAACTAAGGCTTAAACTTGGTTATATCCCTGTCGCTATATACATGGATGACATTGACGACCCAAGAACCTTCGGGGAGCATGCTATGCGATTGTCTGTATATTATAAGGCTATGTGCCTATGCGAGAAACTGCCATCTCAAATATTTGTATATCTCAAAGATAGATACCCAAAATGGCTACAATGGAAGCCTGTTAAACCGGAAGTAAGGGTATTGAAAAAGGAACACTATGTCGAGAAGGGTATAAAAATCGATGAAATATGGAAGTCGTATAGAACTTCTGCATTGCAATCATATTATGAAGACTATTGTGATTTTATTTACTTCATGGAGTTGCTTGTCGATGGATTAGAGTATGACCCATCGATACAAACAAAGAAGAAAGATAGCATTGATGCTTTTGGAGGGGCTTTACTTCATGACAAACAACCCTTCTTAAAAGAAGAAAAGCATAATGAAGAAGAAAAAGTAAGGAAGTTAATATTCGGATATATTGCTTCAAATGGTGGAATAAAAACAAATGCATGATAAAGACAAGGACAGGGAAAACCATAAATCCATTAGATGTGCAGTCCCATGAAGTATCTGTGATTGATATGATACATGCTTTGTCATATCAACCGATGTTCGGGGGCATGTTCCCACGCTTCTATTCTAAGGCAGAACATATTTGCTTCATGTTTGATTCGTTCTCAAACAATCCTATTGAATGGATAGATAAGGTCACTAAGAAAGATAATAACAAGATTTTAGACATAAAGATCAGTAAGGTAAAGCTATATCTATTATTTTATTTCGGTGGAGAAGCCTACCTCACAGGAATAATTGGGAAATTTCAGTCATGGACACATCACAACCCAAGAGTAATAGGGGCTCTATTGACAAATATTGGTGAGGATTATAAAGAGTTTAAGAGATGTACCCCTCTGTTTGAGATGATAGACAAAGAATGTCAAAAATCAATATATAGCCTTTATAGTGACAAAGGCGTTAAGAATGTCTTTTATAGTCCTTATCAAGCAATGAAGGAGTTTATATATCGCTATAATAGAGTTACAGATGTCCCTATAATGATATTAGGTAAAGATGTTTTTGAGTTAAAACATAATGTCGATAACTCTGGTCAGCTTGAAATGTGTTGGGAATTGCCTACTATAAGAGAATGGTAGATTTAGGTACTTTCTTAATCGATTAATTTTATGGCAATGGATAATAAAGATAAGGATAAAGAGTACTTTCTATCAAAAGTATTTGAAAACCTACATGGATTAGACGCAAGGGACTGCGCAATGAAGTCCGTTATGTCTAACATGTATAATTATTTTCATGGCACACAAATAAACTCTTCCTTTGACAGTATATATGATTCATTTTCTATAAACGGTGGGGAAGGAGATAAGCTAACCCTACCAATCATACATTTAAGGTTTAATAAGATAAGGGCAAAGATAAAGTCACTTGTTGGAGACCTTATAGACATGGGATATGAAATACATGTCGAGGCAATAAATCAAGAAGCCAAAACACGGATAACAGAGCAAAAGGCAAAGATGCTTGCCTTATATGAACTTCGCCCGGCAATGGAATATGCCGCAGCACAGACAGGAATAGAAGTAGGTGTTGGCGATGATATCCCTGAAAGTCATGAGGAATTAAAGGAAATGCTTGAAAACGTAAAAGAGAATACCGAAATAGCAATGGAGGCATGCCTTAGAGTATCATTAGCGAATTGCAAATGGCACTATATGAGGCTTCAATTATTTATAGATGCTGTAATAGTAGGAGAATGTCATGCCAAAACACATATCATAAATGGAGAGGCTATCATCGATAGGATAAACCCAATGAACATATATTATCCGATAGTAGTTGATGATAATGACTTCCTTGACAAAACCAATAGTTTTTGTATAGTGTATTATGAGGCATTAAATGAAGTGCTAAGAAAATATAATGTTTCAGAGGCAGACTTTAAGAAATTAGAAAGTTCCGCAAATAAGTTCTTCAATGGATTGTCACATAAAGGCAAGACATATTTAACGAGATATTTGGATGAAAGAAAAGACATAGTCTCCGTAATTGAGTGCTACTGGATGGAATCAAAAAAAGTGGCAGGCGTAGAGCGGTCAAATGAGCATGGCGACACATCCTTTTCCATAGATTATAATAATAATAACGGGAAATCATATAAAAATGGGGAGAAAGTTAAGCGAAAAAGAGTTGGTGTTTTAAGAAAAGGAGTGCTTATAAATGGTTTTTTGCTTGCCGAATGGGGTGATGTAGAAAACCAACCACGATATATTTATGACTATGCGAGAGCGCAGAAAAACATAACCTCATATCGCCCATTTTATATAAATGGTCAAAGTACAAGTGAGGTGGCATTGATGTCACAGGCGCAAGACTTTAGAGACTACTTGCTTAATGTTCTACAATTAGAGATTACAAAGGCAGGGGGAAATGTTATCGCCATAGATGTAAGCAAACTACCGGCAGACTGGGGAGACCCACAAACAGCCATAAAGACGATGTTATATTACCTCAAATCTATGGGTGTATATGTATATGATTCATCGCAAGGAGAAATCCCAGATAGTAATGCAAAAGCTGTTGATAAATTCGACATAGGCATTGGGTCTGTTATTTCTGCATATATATCGCTAATGCAGTTTATTGATAGCGAAATGGATGGCATGAGTGCTATTAATGAGGCAAGGATGGGTAATGCAACAGGTAGGGAACTTGCCTCTGTAACGGCAATGAATCTATCACAATCAAACAAGGTAAGCAAATATGTTTTTAATGGATTCTTAGAATTTGAAAGCATACTTCTTACAAAACATGCACAGCATATTCGTACAAGCTGGTCGATTGACCCTGACCGTTGGAGAGCCGCCGTTGGAGATAATGCCATTGACTTGTTGTTGTTTGATTCAGACATGACCCTTGACGACCACGCCATTAAAGTTAAGCAAGGGGTCATAAGCCGTAGTGATCTTAAAAATTACTTGTTAGCGGCTATTCAGCATGGAATGCCTATCGAGGATGCATTAGAGATAGAAATGATTGCGGTGGATGATATTAAGTTGGCATTGCATAAATTTATAAAGAGCAGGCGTATTGCCACTAAAGAGGCACAGCAAATGCAAGCACAAATGGCACAGCAGCAGCAAATGGCTATGTTGCAAGCTAATCAAGATAAATTATCTGGTCAACAAGCCGTTATTGACAGACAGGGAGAGAATGATAGGGAGAAGACTAAGCTAAAAGGCAACTTTGACTTACAGAAAACAATCCTAAAGCAAAAAAAGGATAGTTTAATTGACGACTATCCTTTATATACTGAACAGTAGTGCCTAATTTATTTTAAAGCTTCCTTTAAAGGCTTATCTTTTATTTCTTTGAGTACATCGTTTTTATACTCATTTAGTTCTAAAAGCAGTTCTGCTTGATTCATGCCTTTAAGTTCTTCTATGTTCTCTCTGACTTTATTGCCAAAGAGTATTGATACTTTGTCATTTAGGATTAACACTTGTTCGCTTGTTAAATTATGCTTTTCTCCATCAAAAGTAGCTGTCTTCGCTATGTATGGTGTGTCAAAAACAATATTCTTGTCTTCAAATAGCTTCCATTCCGGATTATTATACCGCTCTTCCTTATCAAAGAAAAGAAATGGTTGCTTAACCTCATTGCCAAATATATCCAACTGCTTATGATTTAGTAAATGGTCTATGCCATAAAACTCACGAATAGAGTTGCGGTATATGTTATCCATTGTTTTTGTTGCATCTGTAAGGCTTTCTCCTGTTCTTACAAAATCTCTAAACAAATTAGGTTCAAGAATGGTTTTTGTTGGTCTTGAAAAAAATGTTGTGAACAGCAGTTTTTTAGCATCTTTTATTTTTTTCTCTCTTTCTATTTGTTCATTATTATTAGAATAAGAAACTATATCAGATACTTTCCCACCAAAGTTGGCAATTGAGTTGTATGATGCTACTTGTAATCCTGCCAATGTCCACCATAGTCCATTTTTTAAGTCTGAAACTTTTACAATCCCCTCCCCTTCTTTTAGTTCGCCCTTTTTGCCACCATTTCTACCGGATAGGTTTATGTCTTTTGTCTCCCTGATAAGTAGATTATCCCTCATCTTCCCTGCAATGGCAAAAATAGATACTAATGGTGGGATAAACCTTCCCCCTTCATACCATTTAGACCATGAACCATCTTTGTTTTTAAATCTTATCGACATTGGTTTTTGTGATTCGCCATTTGTCCTTACTTGTTCTGATTCAAAAAAATCTACGCTATAACCTGAAATGTCAATCCTCCTGTCTGGGTTAAGTTTAATTTCATCATCATCAATATCAAACATTTCGGCAAAAGCCATTAGAGCCATAGATGTTGTCATAACATTCAACATCGCCGCCTTTTTAAATTCTTCCTTTGTGGCAAATCTTTTTTTACTGCCTTGGGGCTGTTTTATATCATACTTCATTGCTGAAAAAGCAATTCCAAGAATCGGCATAGAATTAAGTATCATCTCAGCAGAAGCAACACTAATTCTTAAAAACATCCCAAGTGTGATGCTAAAAAGAAAGCGTGCTAAAACGGCATTGCTCTTTTCATCTATTGTCCCAAACTGTTTTATTTTATGATAAATGGGGGAGAAATAGAAACTGTTTGGTGTCCCCATAAGTCCGAACTGCTTGATAGTTTCATAGGCTTGTTGTTGTATCTCTTTATTTCTTCCTTCAATCATGAGTTCCTTAACTCTACGCTCCTTATATCCAATAGGCACTTTAATATTATTGTCCTTCATGTCCTCTATTTCATTATCAACCTGCTTTGCGTATGTTTCTGCTTTGTCATATCCCATTCGGTTAAGAACTTTTGTCATTACATCACCTGATTCTTTATTGGCAATATTGTATTCTTCTATGAAGTTTAATAATTCTCCACCTCTATGGTTTACAATATTGTCAAATGCCGAAGCAAAATAGGCTATATGTAGAGGAATCTTATATAGGTTCATCACGGCATCAGTAGGATTATCCCATCCTATATTATTTAGGAAATTGTAATACCTACTACCTTTTTTCATAATGTCTTCTTCTGCCAAAAAGAAGTCCATGTCGTTATAACCAGTTTTCATTGTAGATGCAAAGGCTTTTATACCAGTTCCGTTTAGCCCTGCATTAGAGTATGATTTTATAAACTTCATTGTTACTATTGGGTTCTTTGCAATTACAGGCAGAAGGTTAAACATTGTCGATAATGTACTACCAATGGGGATATTTTCAAAGGTTGTTTTTAGCCCTGATAATGCATGGTGTACCATAACATTTTGCAACAAGCGTGAAAAGCCTCTTGCATCTAATGACTTCAATGAATCAATATAATCACCCATTTCTTTTGCTAATTGCCTCTTTATCTCTCCATTTGCGGTATTAATCAATTCAATAAATGTTTGTAGCTTGTTTGCTTGTTCTGCTGTTATAGCATTGAATCCAAACTTAGAGGCAAACATGTTTATAAAATCGTCTCCTGACAAAGCCCCTGCATTAATAGCCTCTAATATCTTCCTGTTTTCAGTTTTTTGCTTGCGATTAGGTTTTTTCTTATTGGTAAGAAGATTGTCTAAAATATCCTTTCTCTTCTCAGATAGCATCATATCAAATTCCTTTGCAAGTGCTTCTGAATATGAGGTTGCCTCGTCAACACTTATCCCAAGTTGTGATATAAGCTTCTCAATAAGCGTTTTTTTAGTATCATCAGCCTTTGTATAGTGTTCTGTTGCAATTTCTTTGATAGAAGTATTGAGGTCTTTCAGTCCATCACGAATAGCCTTACGAGATATGGAAGATGGAACAACTGTAAAGTTAGCAATAGCATCTTCTATAATGGATATTTTATCCATTTTCTGCTGTAATGTTAGCGCATTGTCGTTATTTACTGCATCAATGGCTTTATTCATCGCTTCTGTCCACGCTTCTTTAGCTAATTCTTCATTCTGTAATAATGCTTTTACATCATTGGCAATCGCTGACCTATTCTTTGGCTTATTGCTAAGTTTCCTTGCTTTATTTGCAAGCGCATTGGCAATTATTGTAGTAACATCTTTTTGCTTTGCTGTCGTTGGGTCTTTTATTGTAGAAAGTATTTTGCTTACTAATTTTTCTTTTTGCAGTTCTCTTTCGGCATTTTGTACATCTTCATCATATGCTAAACCCCAAATATCATCTATATTTATTTTGTCGCCAAGTCGCTTATTAATAGCATCTTTGATAAAATATATATTGGCAAATCCATACTCAAAATAACCAAGTATCAGGTCTTTGACGATGGAAACAAGTTCTTTAGTCTTTTCTGCCTCCTTCTTTGGGTCATAGGCAAATCCCAATGTGGCATTCTTTTCTAACCATTCTGCAAGCCTATTTTTAGCATTGTCTATTTTTTTTCGTGCTTGTTCTTTAATTTGTTTCGATTTAGACACAAGCTCAGGCGATGGACGTGTTGATTTAGGCTTTGGCTGTGTTATTTGCTTAGTCGAACCTTTGTTTTCAACTGATGTTATGGCTTTGTCTATCTGTTCTGCCGTTGCCGTTAGTTTTGATAATGTTTCTAACAACATATCACGCAATGTTTGACCATTGGGTTGTATGGTGTCAAGAATTACCTCTTTTTCTCCCTCTATTTGTACTACTGCCCTATTAAATAAGTTTTCAGGCGTAGATGCTTCTGAATATGCGGCTATGGCTTGACCAAATACTTTTGCCCTATCTGCTGAGAAGGCAAGTAGTTTTTTGAAAGATTCCTTATCTGTATTGTATGAATACATGATAAGTTTATTCAATAGCATTGTTTGTGCTGTGGCAAGCCCTTTCTTATCGGTATATTCTCCTGATGTGGTGTTTTTTATCCAGTTGATGATATTATCCACTTCTTCTTTAAAATTTGACGAAGAATAAACTTTTTTTGCATAAGCATCTACACGTGGCTCTATCTCTTTCCAATTGTCGGAAGTATATTTTCTGCCTATTTCATTGAGTTCATCTTCTGCCTCTTTGCCAAATGTGAGTTCCGCACGCTGTATAAGTGCTTTGTCTCTTTTTTCTCCTTTTTGTTGGTTAGATAGGTCTATATCTATGTTAGTAGGGTTTACATCATCTTTCTTCCCTAAAATTTCATCAAACATTTGCCTCAATTCAGGTGTTAATTCTTTCCCTGTAATTGATTTGTAAACCGATTGGAATGCTTTAGTTATTTGGTCTAAAACTTTTTGGAAGCTTTCACTAAATCCTTTACTACCCTCTGTATGGTATTTCTCCCATGCCTTTGCAATAAATTCTTGAACTTGTCTGTATTGTTTGCTTGTCGTCCCATTTTTAAAAGCATCATTGCCTTTTATTAAATCTTCAACTGTTACTGTATTTTTTGGATTGACTTTGTTAAATTCATTTACGATTGTTTGGGTATGTTTTAGCCCTACTTCATTACCGTCTTTTGCCCCATCAATAATCGCTACTATTGTAGGGTGCATTATTTCGTGTATTAATGCTACTGTTGCTCTTGCTTTGTTTTTTGATTTGTTGAAATCCCTTATAGCTTCAATTATGTTTTTACCGCTTTCTATTCTGTATTGGGCTTCTGCATCTTTGAACAACGGTTGTCCTTGTTCTACACTTGATTTTAGTTCAGGTGTTATGTCTATGGAGTGTTGGGTGGTGGCTTGTTTTGCATCTACTAATTTATAAGTACCATTGTTTTGTTCTGCAATAGATTTTATATAACTTTCTGAAGAGCCTCTTTTTATCAATTTCCCTTTATTGTCATACGCTTCATATATTTTATCATTTGATGATATATTTTCTCTTGTAATTATCTCTACCGTTTTCGGCTCTTGCTTAAACAAACTCTTAGCTACATCACCTACTATGCCTAAACTACCTTCTGTAGGACTTCCATAAAAGCCTTTCATTCCTTTGCCACCTACTTTGAGGTCTTTGCCCGTAAACTCTCTGTCCGTCCTGCCTAAATCTTTTGATACCTGTGTGCCAATATCAGTACCTTCGTTATTTATTATTTTATTTGCTAACTCTTTCCCTATAACACCCTCTAATTGTGCCTCTTGTAATTCTGATTGGCTAAATATAACTTCTCCGTCTTTTATGCCCTGAATTGAGTATGTGCCGTCAGAATTCCTATAAGACTTTATGCTATCTACCTGCTTACTCAAATCATACCTATCATTCTGTTGTTCTCCTGTTGTCCAAGCTATTTTATCTGCACCTTGTTTTACTGCTTCTTTGAGTGCTACTTTTAAGCCAAGTTTTACCCAAGTGTTCGTGTCGGTTACAAATGGGGCGGTAGGAATACTGATTGTTGGTTTTTGCGATTTTAATTGTTCTATTTTTATTTCAGCTTTTTCTTTTGATATTGTTTCAGCTATTAAGTTCCCATTACTGTAAATACCAAAAGTATTTTCTAATGGTTTAATAGTGTATTCAATTTTATTATCAACATCAAACCCTTCCTTCTTACCTTTCTGCCCCCAATCGCTCTGCACTTCTTCAAGGAACAAAACTTTGTTACCCTCTGCATCGGTTCTTGTATTATGGCGAATATGCACTAAAATATTTTTCTCTGAAAAATGACTACTACTAAATTCCCCCACTTTCTTTTTCATAAGTGGCGTTACATTAGCAATTTCATCTTGCGGCAATGTTTTTACATAGTCTAAAAACTGTTCTTTAGAAAGTGTTTTTCCGTTTATAAGGTATTTACAAGCCATCTGCGTATCTTAAATTTGTTTTATTTGCTAATCTGCCATCTAACATTTTTCTAATAGTTGGCTCTTTATAAGTTGTTGCCGATAGCGATTTTCTTATGCTATCATAAATATATCCGGTTTCGATATCTATTACTTTTTTCCAAACACCTTTGTTTTTCTTTGGCGGTTGTAATACTTTAAAATCCCCCGACAAGTAATCAGTATAGTAGCAAAGTGGAGTTTTATTTGTTTTTGTTCCGTTTAAGTATCTTGCTAAACTTGACACTCTTATACCAATGCTTTTTGCTGCATCAGTAATTGTCCTAAATGTTTCTTTTGTTTCGGTATTAATAACAGATATTTTATTTTTTCTAATTTCTTTTTCTTGCCTGTATTTATCCATTAGCCCACCTTTGTAATTGTAATGGTTTTTACCGCTTCTTTTTTCAATAACTTCTTTACTGAAAATAACACCTTTTACTCCTTCTCCACCATTACTTAAATTAACAAGCGAACCTTTATTTAAGTCTTTTCTTCCATATAATTCAATAAATTCAATCTCTTTTGTGTTGGCTTCTTGCTCTGATTCACAATTCCATAGTATTTCTACATTGAATTTACCATTATTTTTAGATACTACATTACGCCAAAATTCAGTTCTACCACTTAATTGATATGCCCTACGATACTCACTTCTTCGATTGTCCATATTATTACCCTTTCCAATGTAGAAAACTTCATTGGTGTCAAGCCTAATGTGGCGATATATATAAAAATTATTACTTAACATTCGACTACTAATTTACCACTTTTTTTGTATGCTTCAATAATATAATCTTCATTTGTATCAACAAACTCTGCAATATTTACTTCTTTATTCGGCATAGTTACAAGAATTTCTTTATATGAACCATTTTCTTTATCGCCTTCAAGTTGGTATTCAGAGAATTTAGTTTCTTGCGGTTCTCCACGCTTATCCATCCATTCATCTTGGTCTTTTACGTCCCATTCATCAAACTCTCTGCCTTTATTTTTAGCTTCAAGTTTTTTGTATAAATCTTCTACTTCTTTTGAGTAGCTACCTTTCACCACCTCAACAACTTGTATTCTATTGTCTTTCAAATAGTTTTGAATTTCAGATTTAGAAATACTTCCTGTTTGTTGCGATAACCATTCTGTTAATCCTGTCCATTTCGCTTCTTCGCCTTTAGCAAACTTATCTATCCATTGTTTTGCAGGCAACTTATCAAATTTAGTTTCATTTATTGTCTTTTCAAGTGGTGAGTAAAACCCATTAACTACTTCTTGGGGCATATTCTTAACTTTTACTTCTTTATCCCCAATTTTCAATGAATAAGGCTTTTCACTTCCTTTGCCAATACCAACCCAATCGCCTACCGTTTTAGCTGCTGTAAGTCCTATTTTTTTCAACCCATCATACACCTTTGAAATAATATTCTGTACTGGAGCTACATCATCCTTATTAACACCAAATGCTTCAATCTGCCGCTTTATTTCTAAATCTCCCCCATCAACAATATCTGTTGGCTGTTCTTTAAGGGATTTATTGCTTTTTATAAATATATCATTAGCTTCTTTCTGTACTTGCTCGCTTACATTAGTGAGTTCCCCACCGACCTTCATTTGCCATTTGCCATCTGAGTAAACCATAGTCCTATCCATGCCACCCTCTCTAATTGGAGGTAGTTTAACGGTATCTTTTTCTTGCGGTTGGGTTGTTCCCTCCGAGTTGTCGAGATTTTCTCGGCTACTTGTTTCTACATCAACAGGCAATAGTTCTTTAATACCACTTAGAGCCTCTATACGTTTT
>JBGAWK010000051.1:0-12500 GCA_044227665.1 Chitinophagales bacterium | reverse complement strand
TTTGTATTACATGCTAAATCATTTATTTCTAGATAAGCATTTGTAGTGGTATAGGTATACCATGTGCCTCCTAATTGGCGATGTACTACATTATAATAGGACACATTAGCTACCGTATTCCAAGTCAGCGACACATAGGTAGCACCATAATAATTATTCAGCCCTGATGGTACGGGGCATGTACATGCTAGTGTCGTAAAATATTGGCTACTGGAATAAATACTTGTAACGCCATTATTACATACGGTAGCTATCTGCCATTCGTAGGTAGTATTACAATTTAAGCCATATAATGTGGTATATGCCGTATTTATAGAGACCGTATTCCAAACGCCGCCATTGCTTCTATACCTTAAGAGATAATTGGATGCATTGGATATGTATTGCCACGATAGCATAGCCCCATTTGCATAGGCGGTAGACGTAAAAGAAGTAGGAAAACCACAAGGGCATGTCATCGTAGTAAATGTACTTACAGATGAATAACCGCTAGTGCTGCCATTATTACATGTAGTATATACTTGCCATTCGTAATAGGTATTACAGGACAAAGTATTAATATAGACGGTGCTGGCGTAGGCAGTGATATAACTCCATGTACCTCCATTAGCCCTATATCTGACAGTATACGATGATGCATTGCTGACATCTGACCAATCTAGGGTAGCATCTGTACTGCCCCAGCTAGTAGAATATATTATGGGTGTACCACAAGTACAGGCTAAGGTAGTAAAACTGCTCGAAGACGAATAGTCGCTAGTGTTGCCATTGTTACAAGTAGTAGATACCTGCCATTCGTAATACGTATTGCAACTCAGCCCACTTATGGTAGCGGAATTGGTATACGAGGTATAGGTATTCCAGCTGCCTCCTGATGTACGGTATCTTACTACATAATAGGATGCATTACTTAACATGTTCCAATTGAGTGTAACAGCATTAGTAGCAGGTGTAGCATATAAAGAGACTGGAGTAGAACAAGGGCAGGTGCTAGTGGTAAAGTTCTGCTCTACAGAATAGGGGCTGCGGTAACCATTAGTGCATTGGGTAGCTACATCCCAATTATATGAGGTATTACACAACAGGTCTGACAAGGTAATATCACTGGTATAGGTAATGCGCTCCTGATAGCTGCCCCCTACTGGTTTGTAGTATACGATATAATAACTGGCAGTAGCTACATCATTCCAGTTGAGATAGGCGGTAGTGCTGCCTATAGACCAGCTAAATGTAGTAGGTGCTGTACAGGTGGCAGCACATGCGGTCGTGTTGAAATATTGCGAGGAGGAATAATCACTAGCGTTGCCATTTGTACATACGGTAGATACCTGATACTCGTAGGCTGTGCCACATTGTAGCCCCGTAAGATTATATTCACTTAGTGTGGCGGTATTATACGTCCAGCTACCGCCCGATGTTCTATGTCTGACGTAATAATAATTGGCATTGCCGACATCGTTCCAGTTGAGATACGCACTGTTGGTACTATTGCTGGAGCTATAGGATGTGGGAGCAGCGCAGGGGCTACTACCTGTACAAGAGCTACTAAGGCAGAATGAATTATTGACAGTATTGCGGATGAGTGCGGCAGGCTGTGGTCCGAAACCTTTGCTAAATCCTACCTGTACATTAGTAAGTAAATGGCAATAACTCATAATAGTACCCCCATTATAAGGAGGTAGCGCTGCTATGGGGCAATTATAATCCCTATACTTTGAGTCGTAAGTAGGGCCGCAGCCATCAATGGCGGTATTGTTACCATTCCATACGCAATCATGGGTATGAGGCGAACCTAGTGCATGACCAAATTCGTGTGTTATTACCTTGATAGTCCAAGAATATGTAGGGACGTTAGCGTAACTAATAGTATTGACATCTGAATATGTATAATTATTTGAACCACATAAAATATCAATATCTGCTGCTATTCCACCAAGTCCTGAACCTGGTGGCCCATCAATACCCACAAGCTGTGCCACATCACCATTAAAGGAAGTTCTATAATTTGCAAATTTATTTAATTGAACCTCAGAACTTGTTGTGTTATTATAAGGATCTAGAGTAGTCCAAACGTATATATCTGAAAGGGCTACATCTATATCATCGTTACTGTAGAGAGTGGCTACGTTGTTATGCACTGCTGTCATCCAGTTCTTGGTACTCGTTACACTATATCCTTTAGCTTTATAAATGTCATAATCCACTTCATAGTAAAAACGCACACATTTATTGGTGGCGGTGGTCGTTTGGCGGTAAGCATCCTTACTGATAAAATCTTCATCTTTTGTATCACATGAAAAATTATGCGCTAACGTTAGTTTATCATCTTGGTACAGGATATAGCTATTGCTGCCATCTTCTAGCTTGGCTACGACGATATTACCATATTCGGGGCTGGATATGATACCATAGATGTCTCCATTTTCAAAAAAACTAATCGCCACTAAAGAATTAGAATCCCCTGACAAAACACCTCTATAGTACGCTCCCGGATGATAGTCCTGCGTACTATCCATTTGACCAAAATCGTCTGTAAAGAGGGTCGCCTTGTGCAAATCAATAGTTAGTTGTATACCTCTGAAAGGTAAATCCATCTGTATAAAGGCTGCTCGAGTGTAGACTAGCTCCTGCAATACATCCCGATGAATATTGCATAGCTGAAATTCGCTTAGCACATTGGAGAATGGGAATGTCTGCCCCTTAGTATTCAAGGGATTGAAAAGGGTATAACGTTCAAATTTCTGATGCTGTGCTTTAGCGGTATATATGTCTTGACATATCCTTTTATTGGCTAAGGTATGATGAGCATGAAAAAAAAGGAAAGAAAAAAGAAAGCAGTGTAAAAATTTTGCCATAGGTAATTTTTTTCTAAATTTAATAAAAAAATACCTACAGCGTCCTAAATGATTAAGAAAAGAGAGGAATTTTATTTCGTAACTCAAATTATCTTTGAGGTTGCACAACAAAACATAAACTTTCACGGATGTGAAAGCTAACACTATTTTCACGCATTATTTCAAAAATAGACCGAGTAAACTTCTACAGATTAGCTGACCAATATCAAACGGATAAACACCAATAAGGATATAACACTTGGACATATCTTATTAGCGTATTCTTTTGCAATTAGCCAAATGCCAGTCTGCTTGGGTCTTCAGTAATGTATTGCATTTAGTCATGGGGATTTTAAATCGCTTAGAAATAATCTGCACTCCCAGTAAAAGTAATATCCGTTATTAGAATAATCATCTGTCGTGAGAATTATACAGGGACTAATGCTTTGCTTAAATAACCTTCCCTTTTAGGGACTAATTTGTTTTTTGGCTGTTATAGTATCTAGACACAATAGAAATAAAAGAAAGTGCTTCTATAAGAAGATTTATTAAAGAATCCAAAAAGGCAATTGGCAGAGGGAGACATATCAAAGCATTACATCAAGAAAACAGTAACCAACAAAGCACCGCCAACAAAAAAATGATTCGACTTTCATAGCCTAAATATATATGATTCCTAATTTTAGTCTAATAGAAAATTTATAGGAAAGGAATGGCTGAGATAGGGATAAGAGAAAGGTCTTTCCCTTATCCCTATGCGCAATAGGTTTTACCAAGGTGGCATTTTATTTAGCCAAAGGCAAAAACGCACGACAAGCGGGAGTCGCTGAAGGCTAAATATATAAAGAGCGATGAGTAAAGCCTTAAAAAGAAGTTGCTGCCGCTAGTAGAGTGGAAATCCTTCCATCATAGCATTTACTTTCCTGCGGATATCGTCAATGAGATAGGTGTCATTAGGATGCATTAGGATGCTGTCTATCCATTCAGCTACCTGCACACAATTTTCTTCCTCAAAACCTCTTGTAGTTACTGCTGCAGCGCCTATGCGTATTCCAGAAGTTACAAATGGAGACCTGTCGTCAAAAGGCACCATATTTTTATTTACCGTAATATCTGCGAGACCCAGTGCTTTTTCGGCATCTTTACCAGTGATACCTTTGTTGCGCAAATCTATGAGCATGAGGTGGTTATCGGTTCCTCCCGACACTAGGTTGTAGCCCATATCCATGAAGGCTTTGGCAAATGCCTGTGCGTTTCTGATGACCTGCTGCGCATATATGGTAAAATCATCGCCCAATGCTTCACCAAATGCTACAGCTTTGGCTGCGATAACATGTTCCAAAGGTCCCCCTTGCATTCCTGGGAATACTGCCCCATTGAGTACGGCACTCATGGGCTTAATTTCACCTTTAGGTGTGGTGTCGCCCATGGGATTATCATAATCGCGACCCATCATGATGATGCCACCGCGAGGTCCTCTGAGCGTCTTATGAGTGGTAGAACTTACGATATGGCAATGTGGCATGGGGTCAGTGAGTAACTTTTTGGCTATCAGTCCGGCAGGATGTGCGATGTCAGCAAGGAGTGTTGCACCTACTTCATCGGCGATGGCTCTGAAGCGCACATAATCCCAATCACGAGAATAGGCGGAAGCCCCACAGATGATAAGTTTTGGGCGATGTTCTTTTGCCAGTGCCTCTACTTTATCCATATCTATACGTCCGGTATCTTGTTCTACACCGTAGAAATGAGGGCTATATACTTTGCCAGAGTAGTTTACTGGAGAACCATGTGAGAGATGCCCACCATGTGCAAGGTTGAAGCCTAATACACTATCGCCGGGTTTTAGCATAGCCAAAAATACGGCAGCATTGGCTTGAGCCCCAGAATGTGGCTGTACGTTGGCATACTCAGCCCCGAAGAGTTCACAAAGTCTGTCTATTGCCAACTGCTCAATCTTGTCCACCACCTCGCAGCCCCCATAATATCGCTTGCCGGGATAGCCTTCGGCATACTTATTGGTTAGGCAAGTACCCATCGCATCTATGACTTGCTTGCTGGTAAAATTTTCTGATGCGATTAATTCTATACCTGTACGCTGGCGGTGTAGCTCATCGTTGATGAGAGAGAATATTTGGCTATCCTGATGCATGTCTTATATTTTTGATAAAGATACAACTATCACAGATAAAGCCAATCCTAGGATTTTATAGTAAATATTTTTTAAAGTAATAAAATAATAAAGTCCCTGAATATTCAGGGACTTTATGCCTAGCAGCGGAGAGAGAGGGATTCGAACCCCCGGACCTGTTACAGTCAACGGTTTTCAAGACCGCCGCATTCGACCGCTCTGCCATCTCTCCGTGTGCAAAGGTAAGATTATTTTTTACTTCTTCATGTTTAATATAACTTAAAATTTAACGCCTACGAGTACGCACAAAATCTAGGGATTAAACCACACCATACTGGGTCCTAAGCCTGTGCCATAGCTGCTGACTAAGCTACCACTTGGACTAAATCGGTATGCTGTGCCGTTGGCAGCAAAAGTACTCGTAGTAGCCCATATCTCGCCCGACTGAGGATGTACATTGAGACCATAATAGTACCTGTCTGCAATAAAAGGTGTTGTAGGTAAGGTATCATCAGTAGTATTTTTCTTAAAGATATGTCCATCTACCAAATAGTATAGTACTTTACCGTCAGGAGAGATTTCCAGTTGATTGGCATCGGATAATGATCCTGTAGGTATCAAGGTGAGTTCCTTAATAACATTGTTGCTATTGCCTGATATTTTTAGCAATAATGCAGGGCTTTCTCTGGAGTAAAGCGGATAGTTGCTATAGTCGAATCTTCCTCTACAGAGCACCCATATATCGCCATTGGCATCTTTCACCATATCCAAAGGTGCATCGCCCACGCTTATATCCATTATTTTGGTATCACTATCGGTATTGACGATGCTTACGGTATTGTCATTGCCAAAGCCACCGCTATTAGCGACATATAATTTTCCGCCATTGAGCATCATCTTTTCGGCACCCTTGCCTGTCCTTATTTTGTGGGTAATCGTAAAAGAATTTCTATCTACGACTTTTAGGCAACTATCGGTATCCCATGTGCTGATATAAATCTTTTGTCCCAAAACAAAGGCATAGCGCGGATAAGGAATTTGCGCGCCAGACAATATTTTATCCTGACTAAAAGTGGCGGCATTGACTTTTACTACTTTATTGGAATTATTGACTACGCAGATACCTATTGCCCCGTCTGAGGTATATGATTGCACGATATCCCCGAGATTGTTACCTGCATTGGCAGCTTCAAAGACATTTTGGGTTATATTATCCTGCCCATCTATAAAAGTGATGCTGCCATTATTGCTGCCATAAGCGCCTTCATTGACGATGAGTGCAGAACCGGAAGCGGCAAAACCTGTTTTAGAAGAGATGTCTTCTTCTTTATTGCAAGCAAAAAATAGTAAATTAACAAGGTAAAAGAATGTGATTTTTTTCATTTTTTTGTATTTATATGTAAAAATAATTGTACGCCTACATGAAATGGAGGAGTAGCATAAGAACGTATCATTTCATAGTGTGATTGCGTAATATTTTTCATGTAAAAATTCAAGGAAGCCTTGACTTTTTTGTACGAAAAATCAAGTCCAACATCCATATCCATATATGGGAAAGCAGGTAAGGCAAAATATTCGTTGTTTTCATCATCAGTATAGCGCAGAGAAATATATTGAAAATATATGTTGTAGTAAAACATCTTATACTTCATTCCCATACTCAATTTGAACTGATGTCGAGGTCTGTACCGCATCACATGACCCTCCAATTGCGGATAGATGGTATTTTTTACAATAGTGGAAAGATTATAATTGTAGATAATATTGCCAAACATATTCAGCTTATTTTTCCAATAATTATAATCTACTGATACGTCTGTGCCTACGTGTCTGGTGTTTTTGAGATTTTGTGGCGACCATATTGTAGAAGTTATAGGAATCCACTGGATATTGTTTCTTACAAAGAGAATGTAGGCGCTACTTTTACAACGTAGTGTATGTGCGTCAATGCTAAAACTGCGTATAAACCCTGTTTCCAATGCATTTCCTTTTTCAGCTTTCAGCTGGGGGTTGCCACCAGGAGACCAATATAGTTCATTGTAGTCCGGCAGACGATATTTGTCGGAATATTGGAAGTATAGCAAAGTATTATTTCTCGTTGTCCACGATAGTTCTAGAGATATTATAGGTCTGTAAAATCCTACATCATAAAGATGTTGGCGCAAAGAAATATCATACTGCCATTGCTTGTAAGTACCAAAGATGCTAGCCCAAGCTGCTGCCTGATGTCTGTGAATATGGGTGGAATAATTTTGCGTATTTACTTTGTGGTACTCATAGCGATAGCCACTCTTGAATTGTATAAATGGAAAAAACTGCCTATATACCTCAAAGTTATTTTGCAGCTTATGTGCTTTGATTTTAGAATCTATAGACAACGTTATGTCGTTTGGAAAAAATTTGTCTGTATAGTGAATATAGTCAAAAGTATAGCCGACAATTCCAGAAAATTGCCATAATCTTTTCTGCGCATTCATACTTATAAAAGTTCTTAGAATCTTGTCTTGCTGTTCTTTGCTGCTTTGCTGTCCTCCACCCATCATCGTTGGCGTTTCCTTGAACTTTTGTTCCATCCACAGACCTGATTTCAGCAGGGTGTGTTGTGTTAGCTTCCAAGCAAAATCTGTAACAAATCCATAATTTTGAAGGGCATTATGCGCATTATGAGTTTTCAGATGATTATTATATCTGTCTATATAGGTGTAATCATTTATAGCTCGCTGCCACCAAGTGGAGCTCTTTGAATAAATTTTTTTATTGGAAAAAAGATAGTTCGTTGTAGCTTGATATTGCCGGAATTGCGAAATATCGGCAGATAGCGATATTGTATTGGTGTCTTTGAATAGTATATTTTGTTGTAGGTCTATAATGCCCCCAAAGCTTCCCGAACCCATATAAGCACCTTGCGCCGAAGGTATTACCACTACCTTATCGGCAACTTCTACAGATAGCAAAGAAATATCGGCAGTTCCTGATGCCGGACTATTGAGCCGTATGCCATTCCACAGTACGACATTCTGGTCATCATTAGTGCCTCTTAGGGACATCGTTGCCACTGCTCCTGCTGCACCATAACTATTTATCAATGCAGGACTATAACGCTGTAGGCTATTCCCAATATCATAGACTCCGGCACTGCCCCGCGATTGTTGGAGAGTATAGGCTGTCCTTTCCGTAAGAGGGGAATATGCAGTTACAAATACAGGGGATAATGTATCGGAATAGAAGATTGTATCCTGAGCATGAACTCCGCCCAAGATCCATAAGAATAATATGGATAATAAGTTTCTTCTCATGATTGTTTCTCCCGAACAATATTTAAGTCATCATCAGGCAGGTCTTCTGACTTGGCACTCCTTACAGCCTTCCCATATACATATTACAGTGGCATTATCGTAAGAATGTCATGTGCCTTACAGCAGCGGGGACTGTCCCGGACTTACACCGGAGTTCCCTATTAATCTGTTAGAACCTGATAACTTTGTAAAGATATGTTCTAGAGATCATTCTACCAAAGATTCTGCCTGATATTAATCTGTGATAAAACGATAATAGACCTCCCCGCAACACACAATAGTTAAAATTTTATAAATATCTCTGTTGTAAAGATTATTACAAATAGTGGTATGGGATGCAAAAACTTGATGGATAAATTCTACGCTACCTCTGAGCCCTTAGCTGGGATATCGAAAAGCATGTACTAAGTACTCTGCACCCTATGCAATCTAGAAATCTTGACTGTTTATTCTGCACCTCAGTGAAATGAACCTAAACGAGATTTCTCCCTTCGGCCGAGGTGACGGCATTGCCCTCCATGATAGGAAAAATATTACCCTATACCATATATACCTACCTGTGCAATCATAAATCGCGCCCATCCTCTAATCCTACAAGTCCTTATGCAGCCATTTACCCAAATGCTTTTGTTACACTTTTATGTGATTACGACTGGATTGTTTTTGAGAGTTTGTATTAATACAAAACGAAGCAAAAATATCAAGTCAAAAATATCGCTCCACGCATGACTGCCGATTTTTGACTGGCTCGGCTTTTTTAGTTGGAGAAGATTTAGATATAAGATGTTCTTGTTTACTTAGGTAAATAATCTTACTCATCCTCTGATTCTATACATGAGTAGTTCAGACCTAAACGCTTTTGTTGCTCTTTTTCGTAGGTGCAGCTAGGTACAAGTTTGTATGGCAATTTTTGCAGAATAGATATTATTTTTGCCTAATGCTTAAAAGTCTTACAATCAAAAATTACGCACTTATCACCTATGTGCATATAGATTTTGATATAGGACTAAATATTATAACAGGAGAAACTGGTGCTGGGAAGTCCATATTGTTGGGTGCATTAGGACTCATCCTCGGCAAGCGTGCTGACCTTGGTGTGGTGCAGTATAAAGACGAGAAGTGTTTTGTAGAAGGCGTATTTCATTACAAAAATGAATCTATTGACAAGCTTTTAGAAGAATATGACCTCGAAAACGCCGATAGTGAGATTATTATCAGAAGAGAGATTTCTCCTCAGGGAAAGTCCCGTGCATTTATTAATGATACCCCTGTAAACTTAGATATAATTCAGGCCGTCACTACCCTCCTCATAGATATTCATGCACAGCATGAGACGCAAAGTATTGCGGAAAGAGATTTTTTCATACCTATAATTGATGCTATTGCCCACCAAAGTGCTGCTGTAAAGGTTTATCAGGAAATATATACGTCCTATAAGAAAAACATATCCCAATACCAACAACTTTCTGCAATCCAAGTAGACCAGCAGCAGCAGAAGGAATTTTTAGAATTTCAGTATGAAGAGCTAAATGCTGCCTTGACAGACACAGAAGACTATGACACCATAGAGGAAGAGTTACAACGGCTAGAACATGCTACCACCATACAGGAATGGATTGCGCAGGTACAACACCTTATTTTTGAAGATGAAAATAATTTTTCGGATTCTCAGAATCAACTGACGAAACTTATTGCCCAGATTAATGCTTACACCAAGAACTATGACAATTTTTTCCAACTATTGGAACAATTGCGTAGTGAACTAAAGCCTTTGCAACGCCAACTGCAGCAAGATATTAAGATGCTAGAAGCTGACCCCGAAAGGATATCTATTCTTAGAGCAAAGCAGACGCAAATCAATAAACTTTTATTGAAACACCATATCATAGATATCCAAGGTCTCAGAGCCTTATTTCAGGAATTACAACAATCCTTATCCTCTATAGAAACTAATGAAGACCTGCTGGCTCTGTTGATGACTACAATAGAGCAGCAGCAAAACGAACTTCTCGAACTAGCACACAACTTATCTGAAAGAAGATGTGCTGTATTACAAAATATTGAAGCGCAAATAAACGCATTAGTAGTAGAATTAGGAATGCCTTACGGCAAAATTATGATGCAACAGAAAACATTAGAACAAGTAAATGCCCTCGGCATTGATGAAATCAATCTACTCTTTGCTCCCAACAAGGGCAGTAGATACCAATCACTTGAAACAGTGGGCTCCGGTGGGGAGAAGTCTCGGCTCATGCTCGCCATAAAGTCTATTGCGGCTCAAAATATGGCATTGCCTACCCTGATATTTGATGAAATAGATACAGGTATCTCGGGGCAGGTGGCTATAGTTGTAGGCGATTTGCTGAAAAGAATCTCCCGCGAACATCAAATAATTGCCGTCACACACCTTCCGCAGGTGGCAGCCAAAGGCAGCAAACATCTCTATGTGTTCAAAGACCATAGTGGTGAGCTAAGCAAGACTCTTATCCAAGACCTTGACGAAGAAGCCAAAATAGAAAATATTGCTGCCATGCTTTCTGGCGACAATATTACTGATGCTGCCAAAGTTCAAGCAAAACACCTCATGGAAAATTAATTATTGGTCTACAAGAAACTATAATTTTGAAATTTCAATACTTTTCAAGTATTTCATTAGCTATTAATATTGTATATTTGGCACATGGATAAACGCGTTATCCTAGATACGCCACAGTTGCTACTTACAGTAGATAGGCTTTGCTACGAAATTTTTGAAAACTATCACAGTGTTGACAGTTTGGTACTTATAGGCATACAGCCTCGTGGCATATTTTTGGCAGGGCGCATACGACATGCCATAGAAAAATTGTATGGCAAAAACATTGCATACGGCACTCTAGACATTACTTTCTATCGCGACGATTTTAGGACTAAATCCAAACCTGCACAAGCAAATGCTACAACCATAGATTTTCTATTGGAAAACAAACAGATAATCATCATAGATGATGTACTCTATACCGGAAGAACTATACGCGCTGCATTAGATGCACTTATGGACTTTGGCAGACCGAAGTCTGTGGAGCTGCTGACACTCATAGATCGAAGATTCAATAGAGAATTGCCCATTCAAGCAGACTATATCGGCAAAATTGTAGATACGGTAGAAGACGTAGAGGTTCAAGTAGAATGGAGTGAATCCCCAAAAGTATTTTTTACCAAAGATAATATATGAGTTTACTAAGCACACCACATCTATTAGGAATCAAATCTCTGACTGCCAAGGATATAGAACTCATCTTAGACACTACCACAAATTTCAAGGACATCATAAACAGACCGATAAAAAAGGTACCTACACTGCGAGATATCACAGTAGCCAATCTTTTCTTTGAAAGCTCCACAAGAACTAGAATGTCTTTTGAATTGGCACAGAAGAGGCTTTCTGCAGATGTGCTGAATTTCACTTCCTCCAGTTCATCTGTCAACAAAGGAGAGACTTTGCTTGATACCGTCACCAATATTTTGGCTATGAAGGTAGATATGATAGTC
This sequence comes from Chitinophagales bacterium, assembly GCA_044227665.1. Taxonomy (GTDB): domain Bacteria; phylum Bacteroidota; class Bacteroidia; order Chitinophagales; family JADIYW01; genus JBGAWK01. Next base: position 708 of record JBGAWK010000051.1, on the reverse strand, counting down.
ATGCGACACGCCAGCCCTGGCGCACCTTGGCTTTTGTCTAAATATATAAAATCCGGAATTATTAATGCTGGTGACGGCACACATGAGCATCCCACCCAAGCACTCCTTGATGCTTATTCCATAAAGGAAAAATTGGGGGACATCGCAGGAAAGAAAATACTCATTGTGGGTGACATTATGCATTCTAGAGTAGCAATTTCTAATATACTATGCTTGAAACATTTGGGCGCACAAGTATGTCTATGCGGCCCTCCTACGCTCATCCCTAAGCATATATCGTCACTAGGTGTAAAGGTAGAAACAGACATAGACAAAGCATTGGCATGGTGTGATGTCGCCAATATTCTGAGGATACAATTAGAAAGACAAAATACTAAATATTTCCCTTCATTGCGAGAATACAGCATCTACTATGGTGTTACCAAGCAGCGCCTCAGCAGGCTTAGCAAGTCCATAACAATCATGCACCCCGGCCCTATAAATAGAGGTATAGAACTTAGTAGTGATGTAGCTGATAGTGAACATGCCATCATACTAGATCAAGTAGAAAATGGTGTTGCCGTACGTATGGCAGTTATGTATTTACTTGCATCTCAGGCATAGTTTTTTATTTATTCTTTGTTTAACCAAAAATTGCTGCTATTTTTATCCATAGAAATGACATTGCAAGAACTTTTGGATATGCCCCTTGAGATATTGAAGTATCTC
>JBGAWK010000050.1:0-17897 GCA_044227665.1 Chitinophagales bacterium | reverse complement strand
CCCCCGTTTTGCCATCCAAATAGATAGCATTGTAGGTCATGCGCTCATCTTTTTTGTCAAATACTGCTACATGGATGATGTCTTTACCTACAAAAACTTTATCTTTTACAGGCAGCACCTTATAGGTGCCGTCACGCATGAAGCAGATGATGTCGTCTATGTCTGAGCAGTCTTGTATATATTCTTCTTTTTTGAGGTCTTTGCCATAGCCTATGAACCCTTCGCTGCGGTTTACATATAATTTTTCGTTGTTGGCAGCTACCTGCTTGATTTCTACTTGCTCAAAGTTTAGCAATTCCGTCTTGCGTTCTTTACCTTTACTGTATTGTTCTTTTAGTCTAGCATAGTAGTCTATGGCATAAGCTATGAGATGTTTGAGGTGATATTTTATATTTTTGATTTGATGTTCTAGGTCTTTGAGGAGTTCATCGGCTTTGAAGGCATCATATTTAGAGATTCTTTTTATTTTTATCTCCGTAAGTCTAATAATATCCTCTCTAGTTACTTCTCGCAACAGCAGAGGTTTGAAAGGTTCTAAGCCTTTATCTATGGTGTCTATCACAGATTCCCAAGTCTCACACTCTTCAATATCTCTGTATATTCTGTTTTCAATAAATATTTTTTCTAAAGAAGAAAAATGCCACTTATCTTCAAGGTCTCCCAGCTTGATTTCCAGTTCTCTTTTTAGTAAGGCTACAGTATTGTCAACGGATAATTTTAATACTTCCGTGACGGATAAGAACATAGGCTTATCATTATAGATTACACAGGTATTGGGGGAGAGGGAGATTTCACAGTCAGAGAAGGCGTATAATGCGTCCATAGTTACTGTTGGCGACACGCCAGGTTGCAGTTCTATGAGTACTTCTACATTTTTGGCAGTATTATCTACTACCTTTTTTATTTTGAATTTACCTTTTTCTCCGGCTTTTATTATAGACTCTATTATTCCTGTAGTTGTTGTAGAATAGGGGATTTCTGTGATAGCTATAAATTTCTTGTCGCGTACTTCCATCTTTGCCCTTACTCTCACTCTGCCACCTCTGCGTCCATCATTGTAATTGCGACAATCGGCAAAGGCACCGGTAGGGAAATCGGGATAGAGTATAAATTCTTCTTTCTTTAGGTATGCTATGGCTGCATCTATTATCTCTATAAAGTTGTGGGGTATAATCTTGGTAGATAAGCCTACTGCGATACCATCGGCACCCTGTGCTAAAAGCAAAGGAAACTTTAGTGGTAGGTGTACCGGTTCATTCTTTCTGCCGTCATAAGATAGCTGCCATTCTGTAGTATGTGGATTGAAGGCTACTTCCAGCGCAAATTTGGATAGGCGTGCTTCTATGTATCTCGGAGCGGCGGCACTGTCGCCTGTACGAATATCGCCCCAGTTGCCCTGACAGTCTATCATCAAGTCTTTTTGACCTAGATTTACTATAGCATCATTGATAGAGGCATCACCATGTGGATGAAACTGCATGGTACTTCCTATGATATTGGCGACTTTGTTGTATCTGCCGTCGTCCAATTCTTTCATGGCGTGAAATATCCTGCGCTGTACGGGCTTTAGCCCATCATACAGAGCTGGTACGGCACGTTCAAGAATAACATAAGATGCATAATCCAAGAACCAATCCTCATACATGCCCGTGATGGGTACTACTTGTTGCTCATTATTGCTTTCCTCTATGTACACTTCTGACATGTGTGCAAAATACATGTTTTTGTCCCAAAATGGACAATATTAAAAGTAACAAGGATGCGGTAGCTGTGGATTACTTATATTCTTGCAGCAGCACTCTGAATATACCGCTAGGAATATATATAGGGTCTGCGCCGTCGGTACTAGCATAGCCGGAAAATTTTCCGCTCACATCGTAGTACCCTACTGTTTTTGTGGGGGAAAGTACTACCGTCTTAAATAACTCTACCTTTTGTATGGTGATACCGTAGGTTCCACTTTTATTGGTTTTGTGAGGGGTAAGAGTAGTATAATTCTTGCCTCCTATATTGAAGCCTATGGTAGTCGTATATTTACTGGGATATATAGTATCAGTAGCGGCAAAGGGAAGCTTCACGCCTATAAGTGTTTTGAGAAAATCACCGCTTAACTTAGATGTGCCGGAAGGATATTTTATAGATAAAAATTCGGTATTGGCTTCTCCATTTTTGCCTATGGTACAAGTAAGAGATTTATTGTTGGAAATCTGCACTACATTGGTATCCATGAGAAGAACAGATGAGCCATTCTGAGAAAATTTGAGGTAAAAATCATTGGGATAGGAGAGTCTGTCTATGCTGTTTTTATTACACCCTAAAAAGACCAAAAATAGCATCAAAAAAAATGTAGGTTTTATTTTTTTCATACCATAAAAATATTGATTTATTTTAATAATGAAATTAAAAAATGAGTTTTATCCTTATTGGCTTACGCATATTATTTTTTGTTATATTTTAAACATTAATAACCAGTATATTTATAGCTCAATAATAAAAATAAGAAAAATTACTATTAAGAATAAAACTAACAAAATATATTTTTTCATCATACGACTTACTGGGGTAGAAAGTGGTAGAATCTCATTGGAATCCCAAAGTTGGCTGTCTTTTAGCAAGGTGGTTACTCTTTCAGCATCAGAAGCCCTTACTTGCAATTTTATGCCCCCTACAGCATTGGAATAGAAGGGGTGGGTTTGTACTATGAGCTCATCTTTTACAGTATAAAAGATGTCTTCTTCGTCAAGCAAACTTTTTACAATTGCCAAGGAGTAGGGATATATATACGTCTTTATGGTAACTAATTCTTCCATTGGGATAAAGTATCATCTTCTATAAGCCCATCTTTCATTCTGATGACTCTCTTGGCATAATGTGCTATATCTTCTTCGTGTGTGACGATTACGATAGTATTACCCTTGCGATGCAATTCGTCGAATAATGCCATTATCTCATAGGAAGTCTTGGAGTCTAGATTTCCTGTAGGCTCATCTGCAAGCAGTAGAGAAGGACTATTTACCAATGCTCTTGCCACAGCTACACGCTGTCGCTGTCCTCCCGAAAGCTCATTAGGTTTGTGGCTCATTCTGTCTGCTAGACCTACAGCTTCCAATACCTCTTTGGCTTTTGCGAGACGTGCCTGCTTAGAGACTCCCGCATATACCAAGGGTAATGCCACATTTTCCAGTGTATTTATTCTTGGAATAAGATTGAAAGTTTGAAAAATAAATCCAATTTTTTTGTTGCGGATTTCTGCCAATTCATCGTCACTCATGCCACTTACATCGGTGTCTTGTAAATAATACTTCCCTGATGAAGGCGTGTCTAGGCAGCCGAGAATATTCATAAGCGTAGATTTTCCTGAACCTGAAGGCCCCATGAGTGCTACATACTCATTTTTGTCAATAGCGAGATCTATACCTTTGAGTACTTCTAGGATTTCAGTACCCATTACAAAATGCTTTTTTATCTTTTCTATTTTTATTACACTCATGAGCGATGGGTGATAAATTTAGGGACTTTGAAATATTTGTCATCATGATGAGGTGCATTCTGTAATGCTTCTTCTCTAGTGATAGTATGAGCTACATCATCTCTACGTGTGACATTAGTATCTTCATTGATGTAGATTAGGGGTTGTATGCCGTCTGTATCTATTTCATTGAGTTTCTCCATGAAGCCTATAATCTTATTCAAGTCGTCTTTTATAGCCTCTTTCTTTTGCCCTTCAAAATACAATTTTGATAACTCTGCTAATTTCTCTACGGTTTGATCTGTAATTTGCATTGTTCAGCAAAAATAATTTTAATTGATATATTATTGCTGTAGTATTCAACAATTTTGGATAATAATTGTATTATTAAAAATTAACAATTATTATGGAGTGGATTTCGGACCCTAATGCATGGATTGCGCTATTAACATTATGCCTTTTGGAAATTGTTTTAGGTATAGATAATATCATTTTTATTTCCATTTTGAGCAACAATCTTCCTAAAGAACAACAGAAAAAAGCCGTACGTGTCGGATTGGCACTAGCCCTTATTATGCGTACGCTGATGCTACTGTCCATAAGTTGGATTATGAGCTTGACTACGCCAATTATCACTATTGCAGGTAAGGGATTTTCCGGCAGAGATATCATATTGCTCTTGGGAGGTCTGTTTTTGATATACAAGAGTGTAAAAGAGATACATCACAAAATAGACCTGAAAGAAGACGAGGGGCAAGCCCTAAAAGGCAGAGTTATATCTTTCCAGTCTGTAATACTTCAGATTGTATTGATAGATTTAATATTTTCTTTGGATTCGGTAATCACTGCGGTAGGTATGGTAGAACAAGTATCTATTATGATATTAGCGGTAGTGTTTTCTATAGGCGTAATGATGTTTATGGCATTGCCTATAAGTAATTTTGTAAATAAGCATCCTGCGATTAAGATTTTAGCCTTAGCTTTCCTTGTCATGATAGGTACGGCACTTATTGCCGAAGGCATGGGATTTCATATTCCTAAGGGATATATTTACTCTTCCTTAGCCTTTGCTCTTGCGATAGAATTTATTAATATAAAAGCATCTAGTAGAAAGGAGGCATAAGATAAATTTATTGATTTATCAATATTTTATGCCATCATCAAGATGCCAAAAAAACTACATTTGTGCTAATGGAAAACATCGAAACTATAGACTGCCTGATAATAGGATCTGGACCTGCTGGATATACCGCTGCTATATATGCTGCTCGTGCTAATATCAAGCCTGTATTATATCAGGGCTTACAACCCGGAGGACAGCTCACCATCACTACTGAAGTAGAGAACTACCCTGGCTATCCTGATGGGGTAGAAGGACCTCAGATGATGGAAGACTTCAGAAGGCAAGCAGAGCGTATGGGTGCGGATATTAGATGGGGGATGGCTACAAAGGTGGACTTCAGCAGCCACATACATAAAGTCTGGATAGACGAAAATAAAGAAATATATGCCAAGGCTGTAATCATTGCAACAGGTGCATCAGCAAAATGGCTAAACCTCCCCAGTGAGCAACGGTTAAATGGCAGAGGGGTAAGTGCCTGTGCGGTATGTGACGGATTTTTTTATAAGGGTAAAGAAGTGGCTATCGTAGGTGCAGGTGATACGGCATGTGAAGAGGCGCTGTATCTTTCTAAAATATGTAGTCACGTACACATGATAGTACGTAGGGATGTGATGCGTGCCTCTAAAGTGATGCAGGATAGGGTGCTGAATACCGCTAATATCACTGTATATTGGAATACAGTAACAGATGAAATAGTAGGCGCAGAAAAAGTCGAAGCTGTACGTCTCCTGAATACTAACGACAATACAAATGTGGAGATTCCCATTACCGGATTTTTTGTAGCCATAGGTCATCAGCCAAATTCAGACATCTTCAAGCGCTATATAGATACTGATGAGCAGGGATATATTCTTGCCAAACCTGGTACATCTCTTACGAATGTAAAGGGCGTATTTGCCTGTGGTGACGTTCAAGACAAAAATTATAGACAAGCAGTAACAGCAGCAGGCAGTGGCTGTATGGCTGCATTGGATGCCGAAAGATATTTGTCTGCACTAGGACATTAGGTCAAAACAGATAGTTATAGTTTGTGTGCCTTCCCTATATTCATCCTTATAGCTAATAAGATAAATTCCTTTGCTAAGTATGCTGTTTAAGGCTACTTATTTATGGGCTTACTGATAATATCAACTAACTTGCCCTGCATATCATATAATTCTATAATTGCATTTGTATTTCTTTCAGAAATAATTGCTTTTTCATAGTTTTTTTTCTCAAATTTACTAAATATTTTAATGTACAGGATGAGAAAAATAGGGTTATGGGTATTTGTGTTACTTCTTCTACTGCTATTATCCTTAGTAGCATATTTTATTTACAGCGGTTCGGGAGGATATGTTACTACAATAGTCCTATATCTCACACTAGCTTTAGGCTGTTTTTTATTTATACGTCGTAGCGTTTTAAAAGTAAATTTTCTCATTATTGTTGCCATACTCTTTGCCTTTGAGAGTTATTTCAGAATATTCAGAACTGATATTTTGGATTATAATGAAAATAATCATACTTCGATATTTGCCAATTATTTGTCACCATTTACGCATTTCATTCAGAAAGATAATACACAGAGAGAGCCAGGCTCCTTAGTATCACTCACTACCAAAGAATATGACCATACGCATAGCTACAATGAAGAGGGAAATAGGGAGCTTCCCTTGGATAGCTTCGTAGGTAAGCCTAATTTTTTGTTGCTGGGAGATTCATTTAGTGAAGGCGTAGGCGTAGAACAAGATTCCATGCCCTCGCGGCAGATGGAGCGGCTCATTAGCAATTTTAGAATCTATAATGCAGGGCTAAGTGGCAGCGATATTTTTTTGGAGACTAAAAAATTAAATAGCTTAGGGCCCAGACTCAAACCTACGCTCGTCATCTTACAATTGAATACTTCTGATGTAGCAGATGTCTATTATCGCGGGGGTGAAGAGCGCTTTGAACAATCAGTATGGCAGCGCATAAATTTTCCGTGGTGGGAGGTGCCCTATTCTTGCTCCTATATTTTTAGATGGATAGCCACGCAAGGTCTGGGAATAAATCCTAGTATATGGGCAGAGAACGATATGGCGAAAAAACATACTGTAGAATCTCTTAAAAAAATATATACCGAAATCTTACATATCAATAGTATTTGTAAGAATAATAATACCCAGCTACTGGTTGTTTTCAATACCACTTTGCATGAGCTTTCCAATAATTTTTCTATATATGATGCTTATGATAGCTCGCTGAAGGACAAGGGGATACCTCATTTTTATGTATATAAAAAAATAGTAGGAAGAAAATTAGTAGAGCCGAAACAATATCCTAATCTATTTTACAAATATGATCAGCACTATACTTTAGAAGGCTACAGGTTGTTTTCTTTTTTGGTCATAGACCATATTTATAAAAATAATGAATAAATAGTGAATTATGAATAGCTATAACCTTACCTATCACGGTTATGATTTCCTGCTACTGGATGACTTGCTTACTGATGAACAGAAAAATGTACGTGCTGCGGTGCGAGATTTTGTGAATCAGGAAATAATGCCCCATATTGAAGATTGGGCACAGAAGGCGGAATATCCGCGTTATCTACCACAACGCTTAGGTGTTATGGGTTGCTTTGGCTCCTATATTCCCACAGAATATGGGGGTGCGGGACTTGACGCTATCGCCTACGGCATTATCATGCAAGAACTGGAGCGTGCTGATTCCGCTATACGTAGTGCCGCGAGTGTACAATCATCTTTGGTCATGTACCCGATATGGAAATATGGTAGTGAGGGACAACGCAAGAAGTATCTGCCGCTATTGGCATCGGGTGCATATATAGGTTCTTTTGGACTTACTGAGCCTAATCATGGTAGCAATCCTTCTGGTATGGAGGCGAAGTTGGTATCTGCCGATGGTGGCTACGTTCTTTCTGGCGCAAAGATGTGGATAACCAATGCGCCGATTTGTGATATGGCTGTAGTGTGGGCAAAAAATAGCGATGGACATATCATGGGTGTCATCGTGGATAGAGGCATGGATGGATTTACAACGCCTACGACGCACAATAAGTGGTCGCTACGTGCTTCCGAAACCGGAGAGCTGGTATTTGACAATGTCTTTATCCCCCATGAAAACGTATTGCCTACGGCACGTGGTCTAAAGGCAGCTTTGTCTTGCCTTACCTCAGCGCGCTACGGCATAGCTTGGGGTGCGCTAGGTGCTGCTATGGACTGCCTACACACAGCAGTAAGCTATAGTAAAGACAGAATACAATTCGACAAGCCTTTGGCGGCTTTTCAGCTTACGCAGAAAAAATTTGCCGAAGCCTATACCGACATCACCAATGGACAGCTGCTGGCACTAAGGGTAGGGCAACTGATGAATGAAAATAAAGCTACTCCTGCCATGGTATCTATGGCGAAGCGCAATAATGTATCTATGGCACTACGCATAGCACATGACCTGCGTCAGGTATGTGGTGCTATGGGTATCACAGGAGATTTTCCTATGATGCGCCATGCTATGAATTTGGAAAGCGTAGTTACTTATGAAGGTACACACGAGGTGCATACGCTGGTACTAGGCATGGAACTCACAGGTATAAATGCATTCCAATAATTAGGTGTGACGGAAAGTACTATCACACAGAATATGATGGATCCCAAACGTGGGCTATTATTTTTTATGCTATGGTTGCAAGTACTCTTAGGAATTATGTTCTTATGTATTTATATGGGTGTTCCCATGTTTCTGTCTATCCTCATTATGATAGGCTTAATATATGTATTGATACGTCATTCTATATTTAGAACTACTGTAACTATCAATAGTGAATTTATATGTGCAGAATATAAACCATATAGCAGAAAGTCGTTTGTAAGAGAAAAAAAATTTACTTATAAGTGGTCTGATATCTTGTGGTATAAATGGGACAAAGATTGGGTGAGGTATAGTGGTGAGATGGAATTTCTGAAGATAAAATTTAGAGACAATAATGTAATCAAAATCACTAATGATACTAAATCAGAAATTGTAGGCAGCTTTGAAGAATTTAGAAATGCATTTCTGAAACTTGCCGAATATGATGAGGAAATGGATGACAAATCGAAGTTTTCAATTCCTACCTCATCAGAGGAAAATCATGAAGAAAAGATTGTGGAAATACCTAGAAAGACACCTCCCATCATAAGGAAGCCCGGATTTTATAGTACAACATTTGCCAAAGTATTAAGCATATTCTTTGCGATTGTTGTAATAGGATTGGGATATATGTTGATGACAATGAGTCACTCTAGTACTTCGTGGTTTAAATATTTTGCTGTCATTATTCCTGGGGTAGGGTATATGCTTTATCGTACTTTTTTTGGGAAATCATAGCTGTCGGCTTAGTTCTCGCATGATGGGATACCATACAATACCACCTTTGTTTTTTCCTAATCTTATAATTATGCTATTGTTAGTTTCATTTATCAGCATAATCTGCCCATTGAATCCAGCAGCTACATAAATATTTTCTTTGGGTGTATCCATGAAGTACCACCAACCATTACAGTATCTATTATCATCTTCACCCACTCTCGTAAGTTCAGAATCACAACTGTTGAGCCATGATGCCGGAATAATTTGTTCGCCATCATCATTCTTGCCGTTATGGGCTACTACGATGCCAAATTTTGCCAAATCTGCTGCGGAAATATTTAGTCCGCCAAAATATTTAGGAGTATGTGTAAGTTTGCTGTCTATACTCCATGCGGCTTCATCTTCTGCGCCTACCTTAGCCCATATTTTTTCATAAAAGTAATCTAAGAAGGGTTTGCCTACGGCACGTTCTATACACTCTCCCAAGATTTGTGTATCTATAGACTTGTAAGTAAAAACAGTGCCCGGTCTATGTTTTAATTTTGGATTTTTGATGATTTTCTTCAAGTTTCTTTGATAGTAGAAGCGTAGCGTTTGGAGTAATTTTCCATATTCATCATAATCTAGTCCTGACTGCATTTGCAGCAAATGACTAATTTTCAGGTTCTTATATTGCTTGGACTTGTATTCAGGGATAAAATCCGATACAGATTGATCTAGGGATTGTATATAGCCTTCCTGAATGGCTATGCCTAATATTGCTGTTACAAATATCTTAGTTACAGAAAATACTTGGGTGATGTCATGTTTTTTGACGCCATTCGCATATTCTTCGTATAAGATTTTGCCATCTTTTATTACCAAAAATGCGGTAGTATTACTTCGTTTTAGCAGCTTGGGAAGAGTCTTGTAATGTCGGACAATATCTCCTCCTGCCCAAGTATAGAAGGAAGGTAAATTGACGGCTTCTTTAGGTAAAGACTCAGGCTTTAATACAGAAGGAATAGGTAATGTTCCTAATAATTTGCCATCGTGAATGGTTGGAATTCTTACGATAAAGTAAACGACTAATAGAAACGTACATATAACAGCTATGAAATATAATATTACTTTTTTCATGGAAATAGTAGATATCCTGAAATGCGTTCTAATTTATATCCGTCTTCTATTTTCCATTGCATATCTGTAATGTAAAGGGAAATATTTTGGTTGTTTAGGGAATAAGTAAATTTATTATTGTCGTCAGATAAAAAAATGACACTGCCATCTTGCTGTCTTATTTTTACTTCATTTTTAAACCTTTCAAAAACTGGAGCTAAAGGAATGGAAACAGACTTATTTTTGATTATTAGTGAAGTATCATTAAAATAAACTAGCGATTCTTCATCATCGTATCCTAATGTCGAAAATTTAATAATTTGGCTATGTGAAGAATCTTCAATTTTATAGAATCTTTCAGCATCCTGATATATAAAATCCTGATAAATATTTACAGTTGGATAATAATTAATTGAAGAAGTGTAGGGAATATTCAAAGCTCCGAAAACTTCTACAGAGTCTATAGAAATCGTTAAATTATCTTGTAATTTTTTTCTTCTTTCTGCTTGAGCAAGATATTCTAGTGAACCACTAATAATTACTTTATCCGCACTATCCAGTTTTGTAACCTCCTGTGATGTTAGAGGACGAATTTTGTTATTTTGCAAAAAATTCTTTTTGGATAATGAGGACTTCAACCTATTGAGTTGATTATTTTCGGATACTTGATATATGCCCCACGGACCAAAGGAAAATAATGCTGTAGTCACCCACAAACTCATGGGGATGACGATAATATTTTTTTTCTTGGAGAAAATAAAATAAAACGTAATTCCTGCCAGCCATAGTGCCGTGAGCAGTACAATATAGCGTTCTTCTGTGATGCCATAGTCATACACTCTTCTTCCTATAGCTACAAACGCCATCATAAATATAGGTATGAGCAAGAAATAAAATAGCTTGTTGAACCAAAAAATCCAGTCATATTCTTCATTGTCTCGTAGCGGATAAAGTAATAGAAATGAAAGTACACTGCTTATGGAATAGGCTATGATGAGGGAACACACCCATCCATTAGGCAAGGTTTGTGTGATTACTATTTTACCTATATATGCGTAAAGTATAATAAGATATATTATGACTAAGGATAATAAAATATACTGTGTAAATATGCGCAGTCCTTTAGGATATGTTTTTGGCTCAGATAGTTTTGATATGGGGTATGGGCTATTACCAAGAAAGATATATGTATTAAATACACCTGCGATGAGGATAAAAAGTTTGGCATAAATTTCTCCATCAAATTGTATAGAGAATAATGCCTGAATAGAAGCAATAGCACCAGCGAGCCCTAGAAATAGAACAAATGAGTATAGGGCTGCCGTCAAGAAATTGATAAATATAGTCTTGTTGAACTCCCAAAATGCGCTAATATGTTCGTATCTATAAAAAGGAAATACAGCGGTCATAAGGTGTGCCGCTACCCACCACATGCCCAACCTATATATTTTGGGCTTGCCGTGCATAAAGTATATTATATCAAATGCAGTAAGTAGCATTATTGCAGAAAATCCTACTATGGCAGCGTTTTTCTTTTGCTTATCATTAGAGAATAATTCTAAGCAATTATGTAAACTATAACTTATAGGTAGCATGAGCATACAATACATGACAATATTGAATATTAGCTCTCTTTCGGAGATTTGGTTTTCTACAGCATATAATAAAACGGCGGTGCCTACTACGGCAACAATTATGCTCAGAGGGAATCTACGCGTAGTTTGGTAGAATTTTCTTACTACAGAATCTATATCAAATATTTTTTTCATAATATTTTTATGGATGAATCAAAAGACTTTTGTAAAAATTTTGCGAAACTTCAAAAACTTTGTTTCCCGCGAATCCAGACACATAAATTTTGCCATTAAGTTCAGTAATATTGTCGGAAGTTGCCTGATGTAGTTTTGCCAACAAATAAGTGTCATAAGTTTGAAGATTGCATTTATAAACTTTGGCATCCAAAGACTCTAAAATATATAAATAGCCATCACTGCCTACTACTACTCCTGTTGCAAAAAGAAACCCCAATCGCTTAGATTCATTAGGAAACATTAGGGGCAAAAATTCCCATCGTCCAGTGATGAGGTTGACTTTTACAATACGTCCTCTTCCTAATAGGCTGATGCCATCTGTAACAGGCGCATAGAGAAGACTGTCTTGATAGATGTCGCAGCCATTGATGGGCACAAAAGGCGCAGCGACAGTAGTTTTTTGTCCCGTTACTACATCTATTTTCAGTAGAGGGTGGTATGTGCCGGTAGAAAATCCTACATATACGTATCTATCATCAGATGCCTTGGCTATAGGGTTTACGTTCTTGGGCAAGGTACATACAAGTTTTGTAAGTCCATCGGAATTCGTATGCATGATTTTGCCTTGGAATGGTGCTGTCCATACTAGAGACCTGTCCGAAAGTAAGACCAAATCATCAGGGGATGCTTTAGCGACTTTAGTATCCCATTGATTGACAATAGTGCCATTCGTAGCGTCAAAAATCGTAAGATGAGAGCCAAGTAAGTCTGCTGCCGCAATACTATTGCCATAAGGGATGATGCCATTGGTGGCTATTGGTTTTACAAAAGGAGCATTTATGGCACTTTTTCTGGATTTACTATTTAGTTCCGCCCGTAAATCTTCCTTGCTACAGGAAGAAATGAAAGTCATTGTTACAAAAAGCAATGCTAAAAAAATCCTATTCATACTTGTAGTAAAGCTAAATAAAAAATAAGACTTTATAAATATTTACTTATTCATTAAGTTTTAGAACAGCCATAAATGCTTGTTGTGGCACTTCTACTGTCCCAATTTGTCTCATTTTCTTCTTTCCTTTTTTCTGTTTCTCCAATAGTTTTCTCTTTCTTGAAATGTCACCGCCATAGCATTTGGCAGTTACATCTTTTCGCATTGCGCTTATAGTTTCTCTGGAAATTACTTTTTGTCCTATAGCCGCTTGTATGGCTATCATAAACTGTTGACGCGGGATGAGATCTTTTAATTTTTCACAAAGTCTTCTTCCAAAATCATACGCCTTACTTCTATGTATTAAAGCAGAAAAAGCATCTACGTTTTCGCCATTTAATTTTATGTCTAATTTTACGAGGTCAGACTCTCTGAAGTCTATCATGTTGTAGTCAAAACTGGCATATCCCTTTGATATAGACTTCAGTTGGTCATAAAAATCAAAGACTATTTCCGCCAAAGGCATCTCAAATACCAATTCTATCTTGCTAGTAGTAAGGTATGTTTGATTCTTTAGAATACCTCTTTTGTCCATACACAATTTCATGATGGCGCCAATATGCTCGGGACGTGTAATTACCTGAGCTTTAATATATGGTTCGGTAACATAATCCAGATAAGTGGGGTCGGGCATATCCGACGGATTATGCATTTCTATGGTTTTACCATTTTTAAGATAGGCAAAATAGGAAACGTTGGGGACTGTCGTAATTACAGACATATCGAATTCTCGTTCCAACCGCTCTTGGATGATTTCCAAATGTAACAATCCTAAAAATCCACATCTGAATCCAAAGCCTAATGCCAAAGAGGTTTCAGGTTCATATACTAATGAAGAGTCGTTGAGTTGTAATTTCTCTAAGGAGTCCCTCAAGTCTTCGTAGTCATCACTGTCTATAGGATAAATTCCAGCAAATACCATGGGTTTTACATCTTCAAAGCCTTTGATAGAGTCTTTACATGGATGAGAAACCTGAGTGATGGTGTCTCCCACCTTTATTTCTTTAGAATTTTTGATGCCTGTAATAATATATCCTACATCTCCAGCAGAAACCTGGGATCGGGGTTCCATATTTAATCTCAATACGCCCACCTCATTGGCTTCATATTCTTTCCCAGTATTAAAGAACTTTACTTTGTCTCCTTTTCTTAGCGTACCATTTAATATTCTGAAGTAGGCTATCACCCCTCTGAAGGAATTAAATACAGAATCAAAAATCAGAGCCTGTAAGGGTGCACTTTTGTCGCCTTTAGGTGCTGGAATGCGATCTATTACGGCATGAAGGATGTCATCCACGCCTACACCTGTTTTGCCGCTGGCAGGTATGATTTCTTCGGGTTTACATCCTATTAGGTCAACGATTTGGTCTTTCACTTCTTCAATCATAGCTCCATCCATGTCAATTTTATTAATGACAGGAATAATTTCTAATCCATTATCTATAGCTAGGTAAAGGTTGGAAATAGTCTGAGCCTGTATGCCCTGTGTAGCATCTACCAAGAGCAGGGCACCTTCACATGCGGCTAAGGAACGTGAAACTTCATAGGAGAAATCCACGTGACCGGGAGTGTCTATGAGATTGAAAGTATAGTTTTTTCCTTCAAAAGCATAGTCCATTTGGATGGCATGACTTTTAATAGTTATACCTCTTTCGCGTTCCAAGTCCATGTCATCCAGTGTTTGTGCTTGCAAATCTCTTTCAGAAACTGTTTTTGTAACTTCAAGTAATCTGTCTGCCAATGTACTTTTTCCGTGGTCTATGTGCGCAATGATACAGAAATTGCGTATGTTGTCCATACTGCAAAAATAGCATTTCCCCCCTAATATATTTGGAAAAGTTAGAAGATAGGTATAATTGTTGCAATCTTATAAAGTCATGGAAGGTATTGTAAATACTAAGTACTCCAATTTGTTTATTGGTAATTTCGTATAACTCGCATGGGACTTAGTTTCGTCCATAATAATTATCCATTTGAAAGTGGATGCTTTTTTAGACAGTTTGTTAGCTTTATTTTGGGATGATTGAGCGAGTAAAATATTGCAAAATAGAAAATACCCATATAAAAAAGCCACCACATACAAGTGGTGGCTTTTTTATATTTATGTGCAAAAAAAATTAGTGCTGTGCCGCTTTAAATTTCCGTATTGCTTCCGTAAGTCTAGGGACTACTTCAAAAGCATCTCCTACTATGCCATAGTCGGCAGCTTTGAAGAAAGGTGCTTCAGGGTCTTTGTTGATTACCACAATACACTTACTTTGGTTTACCCCTGCAAGGTGCTGTATTGCTCCGGAAATTCCTATAGCAATATACAATTTAGGGCGTATAGCCACACCTGTCTGTCCTACGTGTTCATGATGAGGTCTCCAGCCCACATCGGCGACTGGACGAGAACATGCTGTCGTAGCACCTAATACTTTAGCTAGGTCTTCGATGATGCCCCAATTTTCGGGTCCTTTCATTCCCCTACCGGCAGATACTACCAATTCTGCTTCCGGAAGTGGTAATGTATCTCCTACCTGACGTTTTACTTCTTTTACGGTTACTTTAGCAGTGGCAGCAGAGATGTTAGCAGCTTCTACAGTAGCAGTACCGCCTGTTTTTTCTGCACCTACAGAACTAGGCACTACGCCTATAACTTTCACATCAGAGTTGATCTTTACGTAGGCAAAAGCCTTGCCAGAAAAGGCGGCCTTCTTGATGGCAAAGTCACCATCGGGAAGTGCTACAGCTCCTGCTACGATGCCTGCGTTCAATTTTACTGCTACACGAGGTGCCACAGCTTTGCCGTTAAGGCTTTGTGATACTACTATCACTTTTGCTCCAGATTGATTGGCAGCATCTGCTATTGCTTGCGCATATACACCAGAATCAAACTTATCAAAGCTCGTACTGCTGGCATGTAAGACTTTTTTTGCGCCAAAGTCTCCTAGCGATGCTAGGTCACTCTCGGAGGCAGTTCCTAATGCCAATCCAATGGCTTCACCACCTTTGGCGGCGGCAACTTTTGCAGCATACGATGCTGCTTCATAGGCATTTTTTTTGATTTTGCCGTCTATTGTTTCTATTAAAAATAATACTGACATATTATATCATTTTAGCTTCGTTATGTAATAAATCTACTAACTGCTCCATATTTTCGGGAGCTATCATCTTGCAAGCAGCTTTCTCTGCAGGCAGCTCATATTTCACTACAGTAGTAAGGTGTGATGCCGGTGTAGCAGCTACTACGTTAAGAGGTTTCGTTTTGGCTGCCATAATCCCCTTCATATTAGGAATTCTCTGTTCTGCCATTCCTTTAGCGGCACTCAGTACGAATGGTGTAGCTACTTCTGCTATCTCTTTGCCACCTTCAATTTCTCTTTCTACAGTAGCTATATTGCCATTCATATCTAATTTGGAAGCATAAGAAACAAATGCGACATCAAGATTTTCTGCAATCATACCTCCAATACTAGAGCCATTGTAATTTATAGTTTCTTTTCCCGTAAGGATAATATCGTAGGCGCCATCCTTAGCTACTTTTGCAATGTTTGCAGCCACATCTGAGGCGTCAATATCTCCTGAGGCATCAATCCTCACGGCATCATCAGCACCTATGGCGAGAGCTTTTCTGATTACTTGATCATTTTCTGCACCCCCTACATTTACTACCGTAACGGTTCCACCATGAGCTTCTTTCAATTCCAAGGCACGTACTAAGGCATACCATTCATCATAAGGGTTCAATATCCATGTTACATTGGCATTATTGAACTTAGTGTTACCGTCAGTAAAACTAATCTTTGTAGTTGTGTCCGGTACCAAACTGATACATACTAAATATTTCATTGTACTATCTAAATTTTTAAATTTGTTGCGAAATTAATAATTACTTTTTTAGTTTGTATGTAGATATGGATAGACTTAACCTATTATTGAAACAATATGCTTTGCGACCTGATGATACTTTTGTACTCTATGCTATAGCTATGGAATATGAGAAGATGGCAAAAATTCAAGAGGCAATAGTTTTTTTTGAAAAAATCATAAAAATAAATCCTAGATATTTGCCTGTATATTATCAATTTGCAAAAAATCTAGTGGAAATAAACGATATTGGCAAAGCCAAGGATATTTTAGATATGGGAGTAAAATTGGCTAAAGCGCAAAAAGATATCAAAACTGTGGCGGAATTGAATAATATGCTTAGCAATATTGAGTTGGAAGAGTTGGATTATTAAATTTTTAATAATCCATTATACCTCTTACTACAATCTTACTATCCATCCATACGTGTCTTCTGCGATGCCTTTTTGTATGTCTGTGAGGGATTTTTTTAGTTTGGGTGCAACCACATAGTTTTCTACAGAAAGAGCATAGTCACCGTCTTCATAGCCAAATCCTTTGCAATAGGTTACTACTGCTGCTGTTCCTGTGCCAAACATTTCTGTAAGCGAACCATCCTTATAATAGGTTACTAACTCATCTATAGTTATTTTGCGTTCTTCGACAGTATAGCCATGATCTCTTGCTACCTGAATAATACTGCTACGCGTGATTCCGGGCAAAAAACCTCCGTCTAGTTCCGGGGTTATAATTCTACCTTCAATTACAAAAAATATATTCATTGCACCCACCTCTTGTATATACTTATGTTGTTCGGAGTCGAGCCATAATACATCTTTATAGCCTTTTTCTTTGGCTTTGGCGGCTGGATATAAGGAGGCAGCATAATTGCCTGCAAATTTTGCTTTCCCTACGCCTTTTACAGCACGTGCTTCTTGCACAGAGGCATATACGCTTATAGGCTCACTAAAATAGGCACCCACAGGTCCTGTGATAATCATAAAGAGATACCTGTCGGAAATTTTTACACCTATAAATGGTTCGCTGCCTATCATAAAAGGTCTCACATATAATGCTGTGCCGTCTGCTGAGGGTACCCAACCTTTGTCTAAGCGTAGCAGCTGTAACATGCCATCCATAAATATTTCTTTGGGAATTGAAGGCATGGCAATTCTTTCTGCCGAATCGTTCATCCTGCGCCAGTTGTCCTCAGGTCTGAATAATGCAATTTGTCCATCTGCAGTTTTGAAGGCTTTTAATCCTTCAAAAATAGATTGAGCATAGTGAAAAACACTAGTCGCCGGA
>JBGAWK010000004.1:0-98662 GCA_044227665.1 Chitinophagales bacterium | reverse complement strand
AGATCCCAATATAAAGTACCAGCCCACGCCTACAATTTCCAATTCCAATCCTTCATCCGAGAAACCTACTGCATCTATAAAGCAGGAAACGCCTAATCTTTTGGCATTTGACGACCCTAAAACTTCTACCTACGAGCAAAGATTGCAACAACTGAGAGAAGAATTAGCAAAGCAGCAACAGCAGCCTGCCACAGAGCCTGTAAGAATTCAGGAGCAACCATCTACTACATCTGTTCCTACTACTACACCCATAGCCATAGAACAAAAAAGTTCTATGTATGAACCTATAGTTACACCTTCGCAGGAAGTAGTGAATAACGATGAATTACTTCAGAAGAAAAAAGAGGCCTTACAGCAATTGGAAGATGTGCAGCAGAATAAAGAAGTGCTAAATGTCCAAAAGGAAGGATTAAATAAAGATATTCAAAATCTATCACAGCAGAAAGAAGATTTACAGGTAGAAAAAAATAATCTTCAGAATGAGCAAAATCAATTGCTAGCTCAAAAGCAAAATTTAGAAGCAGAGCGGCAAAAACTCAATGATATCCTAGCTCAAATGCAAGCAGAAAAAGACAGATTAGATGCAGAAAAGAAAAAGTTGGAATATGAAAAGCAGCGATTGGAACAAGAAAAGTATAACCAGTCTAAAGACATAAAATCACTACAGCAGGAATTAGATTCATTGACAAAATTACAGGTAGTAGCCAAGAAGAATATAGAAAGTTCTATGGCTGTGCAGAAGGGCGACGACTGGATGCAGAATCCTGTAGAAGTAGGATCTGTCATTATGCTTAATAATATCTATTTTGTTGCTAATGCATCATTTTTTCAAGAAAAATCTT
Source organism: Chitinophagales bacterium (assembly GCA_044227665.1). GTDB lineage: Bacteria > Bacteroidota > Bacteroidia > Chitinophagales > JADIYW01 > JBGAWK01. Next base: position 97,820 of record JBGAWK010000004.1, on the reverse strand, counting down.
ACTCCGAACTCAATAAAGTAGTTACGTTTCTTAAAAACAACTCAAACCTAAAAGTAGAAATAGGAGGTCATACTAATGGCTTATGTGACGATGACTTCTGTAAAGACCTTTCCAATAGACGCGCGAAGGAGGTCATGGATTATTTAATTAAAAATGGAATACTGGCTACAAGATTAAGCTATAAAGGCTACGGCAAAAGCAAAAATATAGCCGATAATATTTCAGAAGAAGGAAGGAAACTGAATCAGAGGGTAGAAGTAAAGATTTTGTCGAAGTGATAATCCCCAAAAGCTCTCAGCTACATATCTCGGTATTATATTTGCTATCATAGTATTATAGTGAGTAAAATATTTTGGATAGCCATCTTGTCGGTATCGTTGCAGTGCAAGGCTGACTTGCCAGAGATAATTCGCAATCAGATATTTAGGGACGACATTTATACAGTACAATGTTATCCCATAGGACAACCACTTGATATGCCCATACTCAGGCTGAATTCACAGATGCCTTTACATTTCAGCTTTGACCTTTTGGGTAGCAATATGGAAAATTTCTCCTATACCTTGATTGCCTGTGATCGCAACTGGAAACCTGTAAATATATCTACTTTAGAATATCTCAATGGATATAGCGATGCCATGATGGCCAACTATCAGCTTTCCTATAATGTGAAAACACCCTATGTCCATTATCAGTTGGATTTCCCCAACCAAGATATTCAGCCTATATTATCAGGCAATTACGCCTTGGTCGTGTTTTCCAATAATTATCAAGAACCTGCCATCACGTGGCGTATAGTGATTGTAGAGCCTCGCATCACTATAGATGCGGCAGTAAGAATCCCCAAAGTAGGCATGGATATCAATACTTTTCAGGAAATTACCTTTCAGACCAACATCAAGAATGCAGGTATCAGCAATGCCCAACAAGAAGTTTTTGCAACAATTATCCAAAACAATAGATGGGACAATGCTATCAAAGATTTGAAGCCGGTTTTTGAAATGCAGAATGTGCTATCTTTCGATTGGAATGACAAGTGTATATTTGAATCCGGCAGAGAATTCCGACAGTTTGACTTGCGTTCCTTACGCTTCAGGGGTAATGGCATAGAGCAGATATTTCCTATAGGCGAGGGAACAGAAGTTGACCTTTTTTATGATATAAACTTAAATACAAAAAAATATAGCGTACAGTCCGACCTCAATGGAAAATACGTGACAAGTGTAATAGAATATAGAAATCCTGATGTAGAGGCAGATTATGCACAGGTAAATTTTCGCTATATGCCAGACTATCCTATCCCGGAAGATATATATGTGATAGGTGCTTTCAATGATTGGTGTATGGACGAGAGGTCTCTATTGAAGTATGACAAAGCCACTAAGGCCTATCACGGAAGTCAGTATTTAAAACAAGGATATTATAATTATGCCTATGTCACCCAAAATCCGGATGATGGCAAGGCCTCATTCAGATTTACCGAAGGAAATTACTATGATACAGAGAATGATTATCTTATATTGATATATTTCAAACCTTTTGGGGCTAACTTTGACAGGATAATAGGTTACACCAAAATAAATAGCATCATAAATAGGTTCTGATGGAAAAAATAGTGGACATAGTAAAAGGAGACCTCCTATTGGCACAGCCCTTCATGGATGACGAGAATTTTAAGCGCACGGTCATTCTTGTTACTGAGCATGACGAGGAAGGCACATTGGGATTGGTACTCAATAGGAAGTCTATCTTTACCCTCAAAGCCGTAGTTCCAGATTTTCCTACGGATAGTTTCCCACTATATCTAGGAGGACCCATAGGGCTGGATAGGCTCAATTTTATCCATAGCTATGGGGATGTGATAGATGGAGGCTTACATATCTGTGATAATATCTACTGGAATGGCAACTATGACCAGCTAAAACACTTAGTTCGCAAAGGGGAGATTATGCCCCAAAACATTAAATTCTTTATAGGCTATTCAGGATGGGGAAAAGAACAGCTTTATGAAGAAATGCAAGACAATGCATGGATTATCGCCAAGAATTTCAAAGAATATTTTCGCAGCCATGAATATATGTGGAAGCGTATTATGATACAATTGGGAGGAAAGTATAAATTGATGTCTGCATACCCGGAAGATCCTCAGATGAATTGATGAATCCTGCTATCGCAATAGTAGGAAGCTCCCTTTCTCGCTAGCTATATAGCCATCTATAAATTCTACTTCTGTAAAAAATATATAGGTATCTTGAGGCTGCAATTCTTCTTTATAATAGCCATTCCACCCATATAGTGGGTTGTTTATGGGCGTATTATTAACTTCAAATAATAGTTCACCCCATCTGTTGAAGATTTTGAAAGTACGAACTTCTTTAATATACCTATTGCCCAAGACATATATCCTATTATTTTTACCTCTACTCATAGGGTCGAAGGCTGTAGCAATATCTATAATATGCGGAATATAGAATCGAATATGTACAGAGTCTGATGCCGTACAATTTTTACTATCTTTTACTTGCAAGAAGTAGGTATATTCTTCGTCTGCTGTCACTTTAGGCGCAGCACAAGAGGTGCAGCTTAGTCCGGAAGTAGGAGTCCATGTGTATTTGATTGAGCCTTGGGCATTCTGGACGGCAGGCGAGAGCGTGAGCATTTCTCCCGGCGCAGCCTCTACGATGTCAGGCATAGTAATGAGTATTGGCAAAGGATCTGTAAGTGTAGTGTCGAAGGTGGCAATACATCCATTATTGTCTTTTACAGCTATCGAATAATCACCGCTGGCGAGATTGGTGTAGCTTACTATATTACTGTATTCAGCACCATTGAGACTGCTGAAGATAGCACCTTGGGCATTTTGGATATTGGTAAGCCAAAGTTTGCCATTGTCGTTACTACTACATATTGGATTAGAGATATTAAGGACGGCACTTATAGCCTTTGGTGCTATCAATAGAATACTGTCTTTTACGCTACATCCATTATTATCTGTGATAGTATAAATATATTTGCCAGAGGCTAATTTATCCAATAAAAAATCAGTACGCAGATTGTCCCAGAGTATAGAGTAGGGCGTGATGCCACCACTTACAGCAATCCTAATTTCTCCATCTATACCATTGCTACAGGTTGGGGACTTGTAGGTACTTGAAATGTCAAGTTCTTGCCCCAGCGTAACTATCACCGTATCTTTGAGCGTACACGAACCTTGTCCTATAGTTACAATATAATTTCCGCTACTTTGAACAAGTATAGAAGGTGTTGCAGCACCCGTACTCCATGTATAGCTATCATAGCCACTATCTGGGGTGAGTGTTACTGGTGTATTGTCACAAGTACTTACTTTGTCGGGAAGCCCCGAGCTAATGTTGCCACCAAACTCATAGCTATATATTCTTGAACTTTGGCATCCTTCATATTTTGCAGTAATAGTTAAATCCAGTCTGCCCACGACTCCTGTGGGTACTGTAACGGCAATATCTTGTTGTTCATCGCTAGAGGAGGGCAGCATTGTAGCAGATATTCCACCTGAAGTGCTCACAGAATAGGTATAATTGATCAGTGGGTCAGGATTTTTTATGGTAATAGGAAGTGTTGTTCCTGAACAATATTTTGATGCTACAGTATTAATATCAATTTCAGGACATACTATAGTAAGAGACGTGTTGCTAGAGGTAATTATGCCACAGCCATTTATAGGATTTATAATAGCCTTAATATATAGATTGGGATTGGTACAGAAATTCTGAGGGATTGTCCAAGTAAGTGCTACGGAAGATTTTAGGGGCTTCAGGGTATTGTAAGGAGGGCTGCTACAGGGAGGATTATTTACCAGAATGCCTCCATTGGCTACGGATGATACAGGAACTCCTATATCTACGGCATATTCGCCATCAACGTTGTGGAGATTACAGCGATCTATAGTGAGCGCATCGGAGCACGGACAATTATTTACATAAATATTTGTAGTATATTGATCGCCACAGGATTCTGAATTTGTGAATGCTCCGCCATTTCTGGTACAGTTGCTCTGTAAGATATACACTTTATTTCCTGTCTGACATAATGATTGGATATTGTAAGTAACACTTACGCCTGTAGAAGTAAAGATGAGTACCCAAGCATCGGCGGGTATAACATCTCCGGGACCTGCCGCTATTACATTGGAGCTATTGCAAGTGCCTGTGGTTACGGCATTGAGGATAAAATTTTCAGGAACTCTGAATCCACAAATATTTGGTGCTATACTTGGCAAGTTGATGTCGCCACTACTATTATCTGCAGAAAAATTGTTGGGCAAGTCCACCTCTAAGTCATTGACTTTGAATCCGTCACCAGAGTTGAGCAAAATATATTCATTGCCAGGTTCATTACCGCCACCGCAGCTATTGAACATTATAGCGGCAATCTCAGGACATCGTGATGGACAGGCACTGCTAGCACTACCGATTACAGAGCTGTCTATCCATATCCCTTGTGACAATGGGTCAAAGTCTGGCGTGGCACCTACATACCAGTCCACTATGCCACTCTGAGGAAAATTTGTACCCTTGATGAGAAACTGCACAGCGGTATTGGCACAGGCAGTATCTTTTGATTGATTATTAACCGTAATTTGCTGAATTTGGGCACATGGCTGCCCATAGGTAAGGCTAGCTAAGGTGCATACAAATAACGTCCACCATTTTTCCATAACAAGAAACTAAGGTACGGCAAATAAGGTAATTTCTCTTTGCGTATTTGTTATTTTATATAGATGAATATAAATATAGTGGTCGGGCAATAATCCCACTATTTTTGAGGGCCACTCCACCATGCAGAAATTCTTATCATCAAAAAGATAGTCTTCTATGCCTATGGCTATAGCTTCATGCTCATCTTCCAGCCTATATGCATCTATGTGAGCGATGTTGCCCGCAGTACAATTGTAGATATTTATAAATCCGTAAGTAGGGCTGCTTACAATGTCACTGCTGCCTAGTACCTTACATAATGCAGCAATCATCGTGGTCTTGCCAGCACCCATCTCTGCATCCCAAAGCCATAATTTTGATTGATTTTTTAATAATCCAACTATGGTGTACGCTATAGCGTCAATTTCTGTCAGGGAGTAAGCCTGCTGATATAGTAATCGCCTATTATTTTGATTCATAGACTACAAAAGGTACTATCATTTCTTCTAAGGATACACCCCCATGTTGGAAGGTATTCTTATAATAGTTCGCAAAATGGTTGTAGTTATTAGGATAGCAGAAATAGCCATCTTCTCTGGCAAAGATATAGGAAGAACTTATATTGGCTTTGGGCAGGAAGCCTTCGGCAGGGTCTTTGATAGCAAAAACCTCTTTTTCATTGTAATTCAAATTTCTACCTGTTTTATAGCGTAAATTTGTTGTTGTATTCTTGTCGCCTATCACTTTATAAGGCGATTTTACCCTTATGGTACCATGGTCGGCAGTAAAGATGAGGCGTACTTTCTTGTCTTTCAGTTTTTGTATTGCATTGTATAGGGGCGAATGTTCGAACCATGACTGTGTGAGCGAGCGGTAGGCAGCCTCATCACTAGCTAATTCTTTGAGGACTTCCATCTCTGTGCGTGCATGTGAAAGCATATCTACAAAGTTATAAACTATTACATTGAGAATATTGTTGGTAAGATTCAATATATTGTCTTCCAAATCCTTGCCAGTTCTGTTGTTGGTAATTTTGTTGTAAGAATATTTGAAGTTCAGACCGAATCTTTTGAGTTGCTCGCTAAGGAAAAATTCCTCGTGAAGGTTCTTGCCGATATTTTCATCATCATAAAACCATTTGTCGGAATATTTCTTATCTATTTCCGAGGGCATAAGTCCAGAGAATATGGCATTACGGCTGTACTGGGTAGTGGTAGGCAGTATGGCGTAAAAGTAGTCTTCTGTTACTTTTCTGAAAAACAGACTGATAAAAGGTTCTATAGCCTTGAATTGGTCATAGCGTAGGTTGTCTATCAAAATAAAAAAGGTAGGAGCATCGCCGTCAATATTGGGTATTACTTTGTTTTTGAATAAATTATGGGATTGTGTAGGTGCTCCATTCTGTGGGTTTTTCAGCCACTTGACATAGTTTCTTTGTATGAACTTGAAGAAGCTGTTGTTGGCTTCGGACTTTTGCATCTCCAATATCTGATGCATCTCATTATTATTGGCATTGTCCAATTTCATCTCCCAGAAGATGAGTTTCTTATATAACTCTGCCCACTCATGATAGTCCATGTCATTATTGATTTGCATGATTATCTGCTGGAACTCCTGTCTATAATCGTGGGTAGTTTTTTCTGTTACTAAGCGCTTATTATCTATAAGTTTTTTAAGAGAAAGTAGTATTTGGTTAGGCTTTACTGGCTTGATGAGATAATCTGCTATCTGTGAGCCTATAGCATCGTCCATAAGGTCTTCTTCCTCATTTTTTGTTATTAATACTACAGGTATATCTTTATTATACTCCTTCATGCGGGTGAGCGTTTCTAAGCCTGTAATGCCAGGCATACTCTCATCCAAAAATACGACATCGAAATGTGTGTTCTTATATTTGTCTAAGGCATCGTGACCATTGCTTACAGGATCTACATGGTATCCTTTTTGTTCCAAAAAAAGGATTTGTGGCTTCAGTAAGTCAATTTCATCATCTGCCCATAATATTTTTACATCATTCATAAATAAATTCTAAAAGGTATTTTTTACAAAATAACAAAAATTTGTAAGGATACCCTATTATCTTACCCAAAAGATGCCAGTTCTTACAGTAATATAACGTTTGTGATTAAAGCCATACATATTAAAGTTTAATAAAAATATTTTCGGGATGTAATGAGTACTTGCGAATAGCTATTTTTGCTTAAAATTATTTTTTGACTAAAATAAAGATAATCAATGATCCTGTTCATGGATTTATAAATATCCCGGATGGTTTGCTCTTAGATATAGTAAATCACCCTTACTTCCAGCGGCTTAGACGAATACAGCAGATGGGACTGGCATCATATATCTACCCTGGAGCCGTACATACGAGGTTTCATCATGCCATAGGTGCCATGCATCTGATGCAGGAAGCACTGGAAGTACTAAAGTTCAAGGGCGTGGAAATATCTGCTGAAGAGCAGGAGTCGGCGATGGCTGCCATATTGTTGCACGATATAGGTCATAGCGCTTTTTCTCATACGCTAGAGCATGTGCTCATGCCCGAAGTACACCACGAAGAGATTTCATTAGTACTGATGAAAAAGCTCAATGCATATTTCCTTGGGAAGCTGGATACGGCTATAGCCATATTTACAAATATGTATCATAGAAAATTCTTCCATCAATTAGTTTCGGGGCAGTTGGATACCGACAGATTGGATTATCTAGCAAGAGACAGTTTCTACTCAGGCGTAGCGGAAGGAATAATAGGATATGACAGAATCCTAAAAATGCTCAATGTATATGATGATAAACTGGTCGTAGAGGAAAAAGGTATATATTCCATAGAAAAATTTTTGGTATCGCGGAGGCTGATGTATTGGCAGGTATATCTACATAAGACCTCATTGGCGGCAGACCACATGTTGCATAATATATTGCGCATTGCAAAAGAACTTTTCAATAGTAACCATCTATCATTAGAGGGGTTTCCAGCCTTGGCATACTTTTTTTCTAAGGATTTTTCAAAGCAAGACTTTGAAAATAGTAATACATGCATAGCAAATTTTGTAGCTATAGATGACGCAGATGTGTGGGTGGCTATAAAAAGATGGAGTTCTCATGCCGATAGCGTGTTGTCTGATTTATGTACCAGATTACTCAATAGGAATTTATTTAAAGTAAGATTTGACAAAAAAGAAGCAGTTGAACAGGAATATGAAAGACTCAAACTTTTGTATGGTGAGAAGCATCCCTATTACCTCATAAAAGATATCGCTGTAAATCATGCATATATACAGGAGAAAGACGATATCATTATAGCCATGAAAGATGGACGGTTATTACCTATTTATGAGCTTTCCGATATCAAAACTATAGATGCTCTTTCCGAAAAAGTAGTCAAACACTATATTTGTTACGGTTTATGATGACGGCATTAGACATAGCTGAAAAAGTAAAAGGAGTAATACTAGGGGATGCTGATAGAGCGGTCAGTGGCATAGGTACCCTAGAATCTGCGACACCCTTCGATATCGCCTTCTGTAATCAGCATAGGTATTATAAGCAGTTTTTGGATAGCCAAGCAGGCATAGTCCTTGTCAGTCAAGATGTATATAATGAAGCCCATGATAAGGCAACAGTAATATTGGTGAAAGATGCATATGCTGCGTTATTGAGTGTGACTGCATTTTTTGTAAAAGTGGAAGAACATAACTTTCCTTTGGATGAGGCGCTTACGCAAGATTTCGGTATAAAGATAGGTAAGGGAGTTTGTGTTGGTGACTCATCATTGATAGGAAAAGGCACTTGTATATATCCCAATGTAGTAATAGGAAATCAGGTTATAATAGGAGAGAACTGTATCATATACGCCAATGTCACTATGTATGACAAAACATATATAGGAAATAATGTTATAATTCATAGTGGTGCCGTGATAGGCGCAGATGGATTCGGCTTCTATCCTACCAAAGATAAAGTCTATGTAAAGATTCCCCAACTAGGCAATGTCGTCATAGAAGATGATGTAGAAATAGGAGCCAATACCTGCATAGACAGGGCTACCTTTGGTTCTACGATAATTCGCAGAGGAGTAAAATTGGACAATCTTATACAGGTAGCGCATAATGTAGAAATTGGGGAACATACTGTCATAGCGGCACAAGCAGGGATTTCCGGCAGCACAAAATTGGGACATCATTGTCAGATTGGAGGGCAGGCAGGCTTTGTAGGACACATAAGTATAGCTCCCTATACCTTAGTAAATGCTCAGAGTGGCGTGAGCAAAGGCACACAAAAAGAAGGGCTGAAACTTAGCGGCTCTCCAGCTATAGATTTTAATACCTATTATAAAGCTTATGCACGATTCAAAAAACTGTAATTATTTTTTTCATTTTTATTAAATTTACCGTCAAAATTATTTACTATGTATAAAATCTACCTCATTCTTTCTCTATTATGCCTTAGCCAAATATCGCTATCGCAAAAATCCATGAGCATCACCACAATTCCCGCCGATGCAGAAATCTATTTGAAATCAAATTCTAAAGAAGAAAAAATAGGCAAGGGCACTGCTATTTTTCCGATGGAAAAAGATAAGCTGTATGTCGTTATAGTCAGAAAAGAAGGCTATACAGATGTCCAACGCTCTTATACCCGAAAGAAAGAAGGAGCTATCACAGACAAAATAGAACTCGAAGACAGGGTCATGAAAATTAATGCCTCTCCTGCGGATGCAAAGATATTTATTAATGGAACAGAAGTAAAGCTATCCTCCTATTCTATCATTATTCCCAAAGGTCAGAGCGTAACTATAGATGTAAAAAAGGCAGGATATGTTCCTGTAAGTAAGACCTACTACAACAAAGAAGGGCAAGCACCCCCTGAAATATCTACCTTATTGAAATTGGAAGACAGAATAGTATCTATTAAGACGCAGCCTACAGACGCCGAAATCTTTGTAGAAGAAAAGAAAAGGGGAGAGGGTAGTACTGATATTGTTATTCCCTACGAAAAATGTGTTACCGTAAGAGTTCTTAAAAATGGCTTTGTAAGTAGCGAAGAGACGTTCTGTAATAAAGAAAATGAAGCTACAGCTCCGCTAAGTAAAGAGATAAAACTAAAAGAAAGATTAGTACAGATAAATACCTCTACCGAAGATGCAAAAATTTTTGTAGATGGCAAGGAATTGGGTAAAGGTTCGTATTCCGTGAAAATACCAGAGAACAAATGCACAGAAATAGAGATAAAAAAAGAATCCTATATCACCCAAAAATTGGTTCTATGTAATAAAATGGACTATCAGCAGCCCGAACCCGTATATGCCATAAAAATGATTGAAGACGATGCTTTCCGTGAGTCAGAGCAAAGTAATATCGCAAATATCAATTTCTCTGTAGAAGTAAATCCTACGCTGTCACGCCCAGAAGCTTGGCAGACACTCGCCAGTATCATACAAGGCAAATTTGATGAAATAGAATCCATAGATGCCAATACTATCTATCTAAGGACAAATTGGGCTGCAAAAGAATACAGATATACGGATAAGCAGACAGGATATTCCCTAGGCAATACGATAGTACGTACCAGAATAATAGTAACAAGTGGTGGCACATCACCACTAAAATATAATGTGAAAATTCAGAGCGAAATATCCATACCTAATTGCGCAAATCTACATCCGCAGAATGATCAATGTTTTGAATCCTGGCCTAGGATACTGAGAAAATATAATGATTTGATTAACGAGATACAGCGCAGACTGCAAGTCCAATAACCTCAGCCATACCTACACTTAATGCCTATATTCCAAAAAACCATACAGCATACCGTCTCATTATCAGGAATAGGCTTACATACAGGCGTGCATACTAGAATTACATTGTCTGCCGCACCGATAGACAAGGGCATAGTATTCAGAAGAACAGACTTGGCGGGTATGCCGGAAATTTTAGCTGATTGTGATTTGGTTACAGAAGTACAGCGAGGTACCACCCTCTCACATAATGGGGTAAAAGTTTCTACTGTAGAGCACCTCCTCGCTGCCATAGTAGCTATGGATATTGACAATATTTATATAGATTTAGATAGTCAGGAGATTCCCATACTCGACGGTAGTGCCATGCCATTTATAGATTTATTAATAAAGGCAGACATACAAGAACAGGAAAAAGAACGCGAATACTTCGTCGTTGAGCAGCCTTTTTATTTTACCAATAAAGAAAAAAATGTAGAAATTACAGCACTTCCTGACGAAGATTATAATATTACAGTACTTATAGATTATAATTCCGAAACCATAGGTAAGCAGTACGCCAGACTACATAATTTAGGAGAGTTTGTCCCCGAATTTGCAGCATCTCGGACATTTTGCTTCCTCCATGAGATAGAGCATCTTTATAATCTGGGAATGATACAGGGAGGTGCCTTACACAATGCTATCGTCATCTCTGACGAGGAGGTAGAGGAACATAAAATTAAGCACCTTTCAGAAGTATTTCAGGAAGACATAAAAGATATAAGAAGAGTCGGCATCGTCAATGGAGGTGAATTGCGTTTCAGTAATGAGATGGCACGCCATAAGCTAGTAGATGTCATCGGTGACTTGGCATTAGTTGGGTGTAGAATCAAAGGTAAAATACTGGCAATACGTCCCGGACATGAGAGTAATGTAGCCTTTGCCAAACAACTAAAGAATCATATCAAAGAGCAACTTATACAGAAACAATTGCCAAAGATAAATCCCAACCAAAAACCTGTATATGACCTTACTGCAATACAGAAATTGATACCTCACCGCTCCCCTTTTTTATTAGTAGATAAAATAATTGAAGTATCAGAAAATTCTATAATAGGCGTTAAAAATGTTACCTTCAATGAGCCATTCTTTGCTGGTCACTTTCCAGCACAGCCTGTCATGCCCGGAGTATTGCAGGTGGAAGCTATGGCGCAGACTGGAGGTGTTCTCGTACTGAAAGATAAACCCGACCCCGAAAACTATCTCACCTATTTCCTGAAAATTGACCATTGTAAATTTCGTCATCCCGTAGTGCCGGGAGATACTTTGCTTATAAAGATGCAATTACTTTCTCCTGTAAAATTGGGGATATGTCACATGAAAGGAACTATCTATGTCGGTAACAATATTGTAGCAGAAGCCGAACTTACAGCCAAAATCTTCAAACCTTGAAACACATTCATCCCAACGCCCACATCGGAACAAACTGTGATATTGCACCCTTTGTATATATAGATGAAGATGTAGTAATAGGCGACAATGTATGGATAGGTCCCCATGTAACCTTGTTCAGAGGCACTCGAATTGGTGGTAATAGCAAAATATTTCCTGGTGCCGTTATCGGTGGTATCCCCCAAGACCTCAAATTTGGTGGAGAATATACTACCGTAGAAATAGGACACCACACTACCATACGAGAGTGCGTTACTGTAAATAGAGGCACCGCAGCTACAGGCACTACCGCTGTAGGTAATCATGTATTGCTCATGGCCTATGTACATATCGCACATGATTGTAAAATTGGAGACAATTGTGTGTTGTCAAATGCTACTAATCTCGCAGGACATGTAGAGGTGGGCGAATATGTTACTTTTGGTGGTATGACGGGGGCGCACCAATTTTCAAAGATTGGCGCGTATGCCTTTGTAACAGGAGGTACAATGCTGCGAAAAGACGTTCCACCATTCGCAATGGTAGCGAATGTCCCCGGAGTATGTATAGGTATCAATGCTATAGGGCTGAAACGAAGAAATTTTACGATAGAAGATATACACCTCATTCAAGATGCATATAGATATTTGTTCCAAAGTGGCTTCAATACGTCTCAGGCTATAGAGAAGATTGTCGAAGAATTTCCTTCCAATAAATATATAGACGATATAGTAACCTTTATCAGAAATTCTGAGCGTGGCATAGTGAGAGGCGTATAAATTGCAAATTTGTATATTCTTAACATTTGTATTAAAAACTTAACAAATTATTGTGACGTACAAAGCTATGCTGACGGTTATATTTGCCAGTTGATATTGTAATGGCATACAAATTAAAAATATCCTTTATAGTTATATTTTGGCTTCATGCCATTAATTTGGGTGTATTGCCACTCAATGATGCCTACACACACACAGAATTTTCTCTTACAGAGATAGAAGAAGATACACACGTATTCTATGACCATGAAATAGACGAGAAAATAAATACCCTATTTAAGATAAGTGGCGGTAGTAATTATGCATTACATTATATCATAATAAATTTTGAAAAGGCAATAGCCAATTTTGAAATAGCGGAAAAATATTTTGATGACAAAATTGCGTTCTATATAAATCAGTATAGAAGAAATCTTTTGGTATCACTATATCTTCCCAAACTTTACATCCTTTTTCATTGTGCTAAAGACTATTTAGCTTAGTTGTATTACCCGGATTTTCCATCAGTGTTATAGTAACATCTGATAATTTTTCTCACAACTAAACTAATTATTTATGTCAAATCAATATATAAAACGCGCCCTGCCCAAAGATGGATTAGCAGGACTGCAAGAAAATTTTGCTACCGATGCAGTATCGGGATTTATAGTATTTCTCCTAGCATTACCACTAAGCCTAGGTATTGCCAAAGCTTCGGATTTTCCACCACTCATGGGGCTAGTTACAGCCATCATTGGTGGCATGGTCGTAGCATTTATTGCAGGGTCGCCACTTACCATCAAAGGACCGGCAGCAGGACTTATAGTCATATTAGCAGGAGCCGTCGCTGACTTTGGCGGCGGTGAACAAGGATGGCATCTAGCATTGGGTGCTATGGTCGTCGCCAGCATCATACAGATAGTATTCGGACTATTGAAAATGGGGAAACTTGCGGATTTTTTTCCGCTATCTGCTATACATGGTATGCTTGCCGCTATAGGTATCATTATCATTGTAAAGCAAATTCCTGTACTCTTAGATATAGACCCGGCAATGACCAAGGGCAAAGGGCCGTTTGAATTACTGGCGCACATACCACAATTCTTGGCACACCTAGACCCTAAAGCCACACCTATAGGTCTCGTGAGTCTTGCCATAATGATGGGATGGCCATATATCAAAAATTCTTTTATAAAGAAAATTCCCGCTCCTTTAGTAGTCCTCTTGATAGCTATACCCGCCGAATTATTTTTAGACTTTCAAAATACGGAGCCCACGTATGCATTGGTACACATTGGAAATCTTTTAGAAAATATTAAAATCAATGTTGACTTTTCTGGAATTGCCCATGCAGGAGTATTTATTAAATATGTAATTATGTTTGCCCTAGTGGGTACATTAGAAAGTTTGCTTACCGTAAAAGCCATAGATATGCTAGATCCATACAAGCGTAAATCGAATGTAAATAAAGATCTTATAGCTGTAGGCATTGGTAATACATTGGCAGCCATACTTGGAGGTCTTCCTATGATTTCGGAGGTAGCACGTAGCTCTGCCAATGTCAATAATGGGGCTAAGACAAGATGGGCGAATTTTTTCCATGGCTTCTTTATACTTGTTTTTGTATTACTAGCATCACATCTTATAGAGCTCATCCCCAATACGGCATTAGCAGCTATGCTCATCACAGTAGGTATCAAACTCGCACATCCCAAGGAATTCATACATACTTTTAGAATAGGTAAAGAGCAATTGGCAATATTCCTTGTTACCATATTCTTTACGTTATATGAAGATCTTCTTGTAGGTATCGCTGCCGGCATCTTGCTGAAGATGGTATTTCACCTCATTCATGGAACACCCATCTCCTCTATGTTCAAAGCGCCCACTTTAGTATCTTCCGAAGGCGATAATTATCTCGTAGAGATAGACAAAGCAGCTGTGTTTTCTAATTACTTGGGAATAAAAGAAAAATTGGAAGCCATACCTCCGGGATTCCATGTCACCATAGATTTACAAGGAACAAAATTGGTAGATCACTCTGTGATGGAAAATCTAAAACATTATAAGCATGATTATGAAGAGTCGGGAGGTAGTGTAAAGATTATGGGTCTCGATAAGCATACTCCATTATCTTCACATCCGCTATCGGCACAGAAAAAAGCTAAACTTGCAACACCATGAGTTATAATACTTTCGATGAGAATCTTATTATTCATCATCTAAAACACTATCTACCGACACAAACACCCTTGAAGGATTTTGTGCATCATAATACATTACATGCTTTCCAAGAAAAAGAATTCTTTGAGGCAATATTTACTGCATCAAAAATATTTGGTTATCAAGTCTGTTTTTCTATATATGAGTATCGCAAATTATTTCAGGAGGGACGAATTAGGCAAGATGTATTAGATAGGGTAATTAGCAAAATGTATGGCGATGATAACTTTGGGCTTTGGAAAGAGAAGTTGCTTTCTGGAAATTATGATAGTAAGGTAGAGCCACGAATAGGCAATTTACGTTCTTTATGGAAAAAAAAGTATAAAATAGACTTAGATAACCTTACGCAACCCTTATTGTTCAGGATATTATGCAGCTATTTAGATCAAGGGGTGGCGATATGGCATTTTCCTTATGAGAATGAAGGAATATTGACGGCAATCAAGAAGATAGAACAGGGTAGTCTAAGTAGTTTTTTTTATTCCAAAAAAGCTAAAAGTCTATTGAATGACCCTCAATTATCTATAAGAAGTCTCCTAGAAATATTGGTAGGAAATGAAGCCTATTACGAACAATACTTATTTGACCAACAATTTTCGCATAGAGGATGGAGTGGTATTGTCAATGCTATAGAAGATATGCCAGATACCTTGCTGTATAAAAAGAAAATAGCCTTGAAGGAGCTGATTATCATAGACTTATTACTGGAGATAGATAGCTTGGAAATGAATGTGAAGTCTTGGGAGCCTTTAGCCTCAGGACTGGCGGAGAAGCCCATAGACTTATTTATGGTGGTAGAAAAGACCGAGCTACAACAAGTACTGGAAGTGTGGCAAACGGCATTTGAATGGAGCTATTATGACGATATTCTGAAAACGGTGCAATATAATCGTGCACAGCAGCAGGGTGAAAATAAGGTTAAAAATTTTCAAGCCATATTTTGTATTGACGAAAGAGAATGTTCCTTGCGTAGGTATATAGAGACCGTGGATGCCGAGAGCGAAACCTTTGGATGTCCTGGTTTCTTTGGGGTAGAGTTCTATTTTCAGCCTTTTAATGGCAAATTCTATGAGAAATTGTGTCCTGCTCCTATAACACCCAAATATCTTATAAAGGAGGTGCACAATGGACCAAAACGCGGTTCTGTATCTATTTACAATAAAAGGACACATACATTTTTCAGAGGAATAGCTTCTTCCATTGCACTGGGAGGCATGGCAGCATATAAACTTGTAAATGACATCTTCAATCCAAAGATGAGTCCTGCCATTTCGGATGCTTTTGCACACATGAATATTGATGGAGAGCTTACAATTGAAAATCAGCATCTTGATGAAATAGAAAATGGACTTCAGATAGGATTTACAGTGCCGGAGATGGCTATTCGTGTAGAAAATTTGTTGAGAGGTATAGGTTTAGTGAAGGACTTTGCAAATATGGTGTATATAGTAGCACATGGCTCTAGTAGTGCCAATAACCCACATCATGGTGCTCATGACTGTGGTGCATGTAGTGGAAGACCGGGGTCTGTAAATGCCAGAGTATTTGCTACTATGGCTAATCACAAGGAAGTGCGTAAGCTGCTGATTGCCAAAGATATTTATATCCCGGAGGCTACACAATTCATAGGAGCACTACACGATACTGCTGCTGATGAAATTGCTTTTTTTGACACTAAATTTCTTAATGTAGAAAATTCAAAAAATCATGCGAGAAATTTGGAAATTTTTGAAAACGCCTTGGATTTGAATGCTAGAGAACGTTCCCGAAGATTTGCTTCTATAAATATTCATAAAGATATCAAACATGTAAGAGAAGCCATCAAAAAGCGTTCTGTTTCATTTTTTGAACCTCGTCCGGAATTGGGTCACGGCACAAATGCACTCTGCTTTGTAGGAACCCGAAGTATGACTAAAAATATTTTCTTAGATAGAAGAGCATTTTTGAATTCTTACAATTACAAGTTAGATCCCGAGGGAGAATATCTGCTTTCAGTACTTAGACCTCTACCACCTGTATGCGGAGGTATAAATTTGGAATACTATTTTTCTAGAATTGATAATTATAAATTAGGTGCTGGGACAAAGCTGCCGCACAATGTAATGGGACTGATAGGTGTAGCCAATAGTAGTGATGGAGACCTGAGACCTGGACTGCCTTTGCAGATGATAGAAGTACATGACCCGGTACGTCTGATGATAATTGTAGAACATTATCCAGAAGTGATAAAAAAGGTGTTGGATGCTGATGATATACTGAGTGATTGGTTCAAAAAGGGGTGGGTGCATCTCATGTCAATACATCCGGATACTAATGACTACTATTACTTTGAAGAGAATAATTTTTGCTTATATAAGCCATTAACTGTTGATATACGTACTACTGAAAATCTTTTTGAATTGATAAAAAGCTATAAGGAGATGGAAACTAATCATATAGTAGATGCTACAAAAGAAAATATTCCTGTTCATATTATTAAGCATTAAGAGATGGAAAGTTACATTTTGCCTATACTAGTGTGCATACCGATAGTGGCTATGCTGCTTATATTCTTCTCCAGTAATAAGAAGGAAAAATATATTAGTGGTGTATCTATTTTTAGTAGTGTTCTACACGCCATGCTTACTATGTCGCTCATAATCATTTGGGTATTTAACGGTAGGAAGTTTATGCTATTTCATGGCATAGACTTATACAATACAGGAGAAACGCATTTTTCTATAGACTTTTATTTCGACAGAGTATCTGCATTTTTTTTGGCAGTAAGTACATTTTTAGTACTCATAGTTAATGTCTTCAGCAAATACTATATGCATAGAGAGCGTGGGTATAAGAGATTCTATGACAATATTTTGTTCTTTTTTGCTGGGATTAATATTATTATACTATCAGGAAATTTTGAGACATTATTTATCGGATGGGAAATTATTGGAGTAACCTCATTCTTCCTAATCTCATTCTATAGAGATCGGTATCTTCCTGTCAAAAATGCCCTAAAAGTTATCTCTCTGTATCGGCTTGCAGATATTCTGTTACTGTTGGTGGTATGGCTTAGCCATCATTATTTTGGGAGAAGTATTCATTTTAGCGAATTTACACAAGCTACATTTATACAGAATACGGTATCTGAGCATCCCAATATGGTTTATGTCATTACTTTCATGTGCTTATTAGTAGCAGCAATCAAGTCGGCTCAGTTTCCGTTTTCATCGTGGCTGCCGAGAGCTATGGAAGGTCCTAGTACCTCTAGTGCTATCTTTTATGGTGCTTTATCAGTACATATTGGCATATTTCTGATGCTGCGTTGCTATCCTATGTATGGCGATAGCTTTGCATTTAAACTGATAATTATAGGGCTTTCAGTATTTACAGCTGTGATATCTACACTTATCGCTAGAGTGCAATCTAGTGTAAAAACACAGATAGCATATTCCTCAATAGCACAGATAAGCGTAATATTTATAGAGATTGCATTGGGGTGGCATACACTAGCATTTATACATTTTATTAGTAATGCTTTTTTACGTTGTTACCAACTTTTAGTGTCTCCTTCTGTATTGAGCTATCTTATTCATGACCAGTTTTTTCATTTTATACCACCGCAACATAGATTTGATGACAGCTTTATTGGCCGCATACGTAAGTCAATATTTATTCTAAGTATAAAGGAGTGGAATATAGATAAAATACATTATCACTTCTTATGGAAGCCATTAAAAGATATGGGTAGGATTATTGCCATCATTCCCATGAAAATTGTAATGACGGTAAGTATCCTTTGCTTTACTTTGGGCTTGTATTATGTATATCATAAATCGTTGCTGCCTGTACCTTTATATAGAATTATGCCGGAATTGGCTGCAGGGATGTCACTTATGCTTATACTGCGTGCATTTGTATCTCGTAGTCATGTTGTAAATGCGTGGGTGCTGATTGTATTTAGTCAATTATTTACTACGATATCTATAGGTATGAATGAGCAGTTTGATTTTGTACAAGTACACCTATTCCTAAGTGGAGTCTTACTGTCTTCTTTGCTAGGACTGTTCATGATATATAGAATGCACAGAAATCGTGAGAATCTGACTTTGGACAAGTTTCATGGACATGCTTATGAATATCCGAGAGTAGCCTTTGTGTTTGTATTGGCATGTTTGGGATTGGCGGGATTTCCCATTACTCCAGCATTTATTGGCGAAGATTTACTGCTGGGGCATATCCGAGAATCGCAGATCCTACTATCGTTATTGATAGCCTTTACCTTATTATTGGATGGACTAGTAGTATTTAGGATTTATTCTAGGATTTTTTTAGGTCCACACGAAAAGGGTTATCATGAAACAGCTTTTAGGTCTTCCTAGGGGCTGAATATTTTATATTTATTTTTTTAAAAACAATTTTAATGAAAAAAACAATTTTCTATATCATAGTATTGCTATATGCTTATACGGCGAAAGCACAGTCTTCACGTATCCATACAAATAACGCCAATGGTTGGTATATCTATAATGGCGATCATAAAGTAAGTGATAAGTGGGGCGTTCACTTAGAAGTGCAGTGGCGAGCACATAATATCATTACAGGTAAGCAACAGTTTATGTTTCGCCCCGGTATAAACTACCATTTCTCTCCACAGGCTTTTGCTACTATAGGCTATTGTTTTGCCGAAACATGGCCTTACGGCGAATTTCCTGTGAAAGCGGCCTTTCCCGAACATAGATTGTATGAACAAGTACAATACAAAAGTATTTTTAACCGCTTTGAAGTAGTCAATAGAATTCGTATGGAGCAGCGGTGGCTGTATCTTCCGGTATTGAAGAACGGGGACTATTCACCTGGGGACGCAGTATATCAGAATAGAGTGCGTGTGCTAAACAAAGCGTCAGTACCTTTCAAAGGGAAGACCATTTCTGATAAATCCTTCTATTTGACGCTATATGATGAGTTTATGATAAATTTTGGTAAACATGTAGGGTATAATATTTTTGATCAGAATAGAGCCTGTATAGCACTAGGTTACAAGATTCCAAAGGTAGGGAGACTGGAAGTAGGTTTTTTGGAACAAACTATCCTCAAATCAGACGGCATCAAAGTAGAGCATAATCATACACTGCAAGTGGGACTTACGTCAAACGTAGATTTTTATAAGAAAAACAAGCTGTAGAGAGTAGTTATCCTTTCTTAGTTGTTCTATTAATGTGGGTGGCAATACCAAACGGTGTTGCCACTTTTTTTTACAATTTGTGTGTAGTTATAAAATCCGTATTGAGATATAGCTTTAGTACTTTCCCACGGAATAAGTACATCAGGCATTCCAGTAGCGTAAGAACCTACATTATATTGCTGCATTGAGAAGAAAATACCATCATCTTTTGTGATAAAAACACTAAAGATAGAAGCAAGATTGAACCCCTCACCACTGCACTTCTTCTAATCACCACTGCCATCGGGAGGCAAATATGCTAGTCCTAAATTCAAACTATAAGCTCTCTTTTAGAATCCAAAAGCAAAATATAGAGTACCATTCTGTTCTGGATATTTGCCTTGAATAAGCACACCCTCACCTCTGCTTTTTTGCAATATGGATTTAAAGTCATCTATGTTGGTTATAGGTCTGTTATTGAGACCTGTAATGACAAATCCTTCCTTGATATTAGTGTTGTCTTTTATTACGCCATCTAAGATTTGCGTTACTTTCAGGCCGCCTACAAGGCCTATTTTTTTGGCTTCAGAGCCTTTTATTTCTTCCAATTTCACACCCAATTCTTCCAATACATCACCACCACTATCATTGTCGGCTTTCGATATTGTGGTGCTATTATTTTTGCCTTTAAGTGTTACGGTGGCAGTAAGAGTCTTTCCATTGCGGATATAGGTTACCGGAATCTTATCACCGGGGCGGTATCTTGCTACCATTTCCTGTAATTCGGGTGAAGTATTGATATCATGGTCGGCAATTTTTACGATGACGTCGCCACCTTTTATGCCGGCTTCATCGGCACCGCTACCTTTATTGACTTCAGCAATATAGGCACCTTTCACATTGTCCAATCCCAACTCTTTGGCCGTTTTGTCATCTAATTCTCCGATTTGTACACCCAAAAATCCGCGCTGCACCGTTCCGTAATCCATAATGTCTTTTACTACCTTACTCACCAAGTTGGAAGGAATGGCAAAAGCATAACCTGCGTAAGTGCCGGTAGGTGTTGCTATGGCTGCATTTATACCTATTAATTTTCCGCTGAGATCTACGAGAGCACCGCCACTATTGCCAGGATTTACGGCAGCATCAGTCTGTATAAAAGACTCTATAGCAAGATTGCCGGCTTTTTCTCTGATGATATTAATGTTTCGGGCTTTGGCACTTACAATACCAGCAGTAACGGTAGAGGAAAGATTGAAGGGGTTGCCTACGGCGAGTACCCATTGCCCAATTTGTACATCGTCACTATTGGCAAATTCTATATGAGGTAACTTGTCAGCTTCAATCTTTACTACGGCGAGGTCTGTACTTGGGTCTGAGCCTATTATTTTTGCCTTATATTTTCTATTATCGTTGAGGATAACTTCTACCTCATCGGCATCTTCAATGACGTGGTTATTGGTTACTATGAATCCATCGGAAGAAATAATAACTCCAGAGCCGCTACCCATAGGTACAGGTTCGTCATTTTGCTTCTGTGGACGCTGAGGCTGTCCAAAGAAAAAATTGAAAGGATCGAAAAAATCAGGGGCATCGTTTCTATTAGACATCTTAGCTGCCGTAGTAATATGTACTACCGTGGGCGTACTCAATTTTGCTGCTTCTACAAAAGCATCACTGCCAAGATTTCCGCTTAGGGATGCAAATTTGGCAGTGTTTCCTCCCTGAAATCCGGATAGCGACCCATTATTTCTGTCAGCAATTTTTTGCTGCGCAAAAAGCACAATTCCAGCACTTACTATGCCTACTGCCAGGTATCCGAATAACTTTTTTACACTCACGTTCATAAATGTTTAATTTAATAATTTATCTTACAAATATTATACCTTCGGATTTTTGTTACAACAAAAAAAATATTAATCGCGGTTAATAACTGTTAAAGGGTTGCGGAGTCATATAGTTTTATAGTTTGAGGTTTTCACATATATGGAAAACTATTAAAATGAAGTGTTTTTTGAGCGATTATCTTTGTAAATGTTCAAATTATGTCAAAAAATTTAAGTCAGAAATCACCGAGGAAGAATAAGCCTACATTCTTGTATGCCATTATCAGCATTACGATGATACTTTTTTTGGTAGGTTTATTGGCTTCTGGTTATGTATTCGTACATAAAATGATGAACAACCTCAAAGAAAGTGTAGAGGTGGAGATAGAGCTTGCTGATACAATCACGCCTATGCAACTTGACAAGGTGAGGACTTTCCTCAAAGAGCAAGACTATGTCAAAGATTATACTTTTAGGAGTAAAGAGGAAGCCGCCAAATCATTCCAAAAGGAATTGGGCCAAGATTTTATAGAGATATTAAAGACAAATCCTCTTTATGATGCTTATATTCTTCATTTAAAGGCGGCATATTCTGATAAGGATAATTTGGAAAGAATAAAGAATATTCTACTAAAGATAGCAGGGATAAGTAGTGTCAATTACTCATCCCTAGTCTTGGATGTCATCAGTGCCAATATTTCAAAAATTATGTATGTGCTTTCTGTCCTTGCAATAATCTTGCTGATGGTAGCCTTCTCACTGATTGATAATACCATACGGCTGTCCATGTTTTCCCAGCGTTTTACGATACGAAGTATGCAACTTATAGGTGCTACAAAGGGATTTATCATGAAGCCTTATATCCTTAGGAGTATTCTTACAGGTATTCTTAGTGCCTGCATAGCTATTATGTTTTTGGCAGGATTAATTTATTATATACAATACAGAATCAGTGACTTGCAAATAGTAAATGAGGATATAATACTTCTTGGGAGTATAGCCTTTGGTCTTATTGTATGTGGAATGATTATATCCGCCATCAGTACGTATTTTTCTGTTAACAAATATTTGTACACAAAGCTCGATGAATTGTACTAAAGCATTAACTTTGTACTATGTCTAAACCAAAAATACAACCTACCTCACAGCCACAGAAAGTGGCAAAAGTAGCCCCTGTATCTAAGAAGAATGAGGGGAAATCTGGAATTTTTGACTTTGCTAGAGATGAAGAGATACTCTTTGCAAAAAATAATTATCTGCTTATGGGAATTGGTGCAGTATTGATTCTATTAGGATTTATTTTTATGTCAGGAGGGGCAAGTACAGACCCAAAAGTGTTTGATGCTGAGGCTGTATATTCTTTTAGAAGAATAACGCTAGCACCTATTACGATAACAGCAGGGTTTTTAGTGATTGCCGCAGGCATACTTATCAAGCCTCGTAACTGATTGCATAGATGACCACCTTAGAGGCTATTGTTTTAGGCGTTATTGAAGGTCTTACCGAGTTTTTGCCCGTTTCTTCTACAGGGCACATGATGATAGGTAGTGCCGTAATGGGTATAAAGCCTACTGATTTTGTTAAGCTCTTTACAGTAGCGATACAGTTGGGCTGCATACTTTCTGTTGTGGTATTATATTTCAAAAGATTTTTTCAGAATATCACTTTTTATATTAAGTTATTTGTCGCATTTCTACCTGCCGTGTTTTTTGGAGTATTATTTAGCGATATCATAGACAAATTGTTGGAAAATGTTTTGGCTGTAGGCATCGCACTTTTAGTAGGGGGTATAGTTTTTCTGTTTATAGATGCTTACTTTATTAAAAATGAGCAGTTGCAGCAAGAGGATAAACCTACTTATATGGAAGCTATAAAAATAGGGTTATTTCAGGTTGTTGCAATGGTTCCGGGCGTGTCAAGGTCGGCAGCAACGATAATAGGAGGACAGTTTCAGGGATTGAATAGAAAGAATGCTGCGGAGTTTTCCTTCTTTTTGGCAGTGCCTACGATGTTTGCAGCTACGGCAAAGTCATTGTATTCCTATAGAGAGGCTATAACCTTAGAGCAACTACCTATACTGGCATTAGGGAATTTTGTAGCCTTTGTCGTAGGAATTTTGGCTATAAAATCATTTATTGGATTACTTACACGTTATGGCTTTAAGCCGTGGGGATATTATAGGATAGTATTGGGTGGTATCATTATCATTTTACATTTGTTGCACGTAAAAATGGCCATATTATAATGGCCATAACTTATGACAATATATGGTGTGTAGATAAGCCTTTGGATTGGACTTCTTTTGACGTAGTCAACAAGATAAAATATGCCCTCAAAAACAAAGGTATGAAGGTAAAAATAGGTCATGCTGGAACATTAGACCCCAAGGCTACTGGATTACTGATTTTATGTACGGGTACTAATACCAAGCGTATAGAAGAAATACAAAATATGCCTAAGCGGTACAAGGGAATATTTCATTTGGGTGCTACTACGCCCTGCTATGATACAGAGCAGCCTATAGATGCCACTTACGATATTACGCACATAAATGAGCAACTGATACTCCAAACGGTACAAACTTTCATAGGTGAACAACAGCAGACACCGCCTATCCATTCTGCGGTAAAAGTAGGGGGAAAGAATGCCTATGAATATGCACGCAAAGGCAAGCCTGTAATCCTCAGCCCTAAAATTATACATATTTATGAGTTTCATATAGAAAAAGTGGAGCTTCCTGAAGTACATTTCTCTGTACTATGTAGTAAGGGAACTTATATACGTAGTCTAGCTCATGACTTTGGGAAGAAATTAGATGCTGGAGCTTACCTCCGTGCACTACAACGTACCGCTATAGGTGATTATAAAGTGGAAAATGCGCATAGCATAGAGGAATTATGTAGTTTTATACAGAAGCAATGAAGATACATAGGGGTGTAGAAGAATTGCCTGAATTCAAAAATGCCGTGCTTACTATAGGCACTTATGACGGAGTGCATTTGGGACATAAGTTTATCCTCAACAGAATCCAACATCTTGCAGAAGAAATAGGAGGTGAGAGCATATTGCTCACTTTTTTACCTCATCCTAGATTGGTACTTTATCCTCACAACCCTTTATTTCTTATATCTACGCTAGAAGAAAAGTTGGAGTTGCTAGCTAAAATAGGTATAGACCATGTTGTTATTATGCCTTTTACAAAACAGTTTGCCTCTATAGATGCTGAAGAATATATTTCTAAGATTCTAGTGGAGAATTTTCACCCTTCATATATTGTAGTGGGATATGACCATAGATATGGGAGGGATAGGAGAGGAGATATGCAGTTATTACAGCAGTACGCAGAGCATTATCACTATAAGGTAGAAGAAATTCCGGCGCAGACTATTGATGATATTTCTGTAAGTTCTACCAAAGTACGGCAGGCGGTGATGCAAGGAAATATTAATGAAGCCAATACCTTATTGGCACATCCTTATACGATTAAGGGAAATGTAGTTCATGGTGATAAATTAGGTCGCACTATAGGATTTCCTACCGCCAATATTGCTGTTTCTAAGCATAAGCTTATCCCGGCACTAGGTGTATATGCGTGCATAGTTGAAGTAGCTGGCGGAATGTATATGGGAGCATTGAGTATCAGCTATCGCCCTACTGTTACCGAATCACGAGATTTGCGTATAGAGGTATATATATTAGATTTTGAAGGTGATATCTATGGAGAAGAAGTTAATCTAATACTATATGATCAGATTAGGGAAGATAAAAAGTTTGGCAGTCTAGAATTGATGATTTCAGCTATACATGAAGATGTTGCCCAAGTACGATATATTATGACAAATAAATTGTCATAATATATCTTTAAGACTATAATATTCTGTAGAGGATATAGGTATCTTCAACGGTACGAAATTTAGTGCTTTTATTTTGATGTAGCCTTCAAATTTTATCTCTACCGTCTTGCCAAATACCATCCTTCCGCCTTGCCAAAAGACACTGCCTATAGAGGAAGAAGTCTTGGCGGCAATATTTATAGGGATGTCAAAAGCACTTTTTTTAGGAATATCTACATCCTCAGTCTGAGTTACAGTGCCTATAAATTTATTTTCTACATATATATCTATAGAAACTTCTGTTAGCTTTGCCTTGGCATTATAAGTGTTAAAAAATACTGCCTGTGAGTTGATATTTAACTCGCTGAAAGATAATGATTTGAGTTTTACATCTTTCATTTTTACAAAGTATGGAGACTCTTCTACTCCCATTGCAGCAGGAGTAATAGATGAAAGCAGAATGATTAATGTCAATCCTTTTAAGTTCTTCATAAGCTATGGTAATACAATTTTTGTGCCTACTGACGATTTTCCTTTTTTAAAGCCTTTCGTTCTTGCCTGCTCGCTTTTTTTGATGATTTTTCTTCTTGTTTTTCTATCTTCTTGATATTTACCGTAATAGTTTCTGCTTTGTGAATAGGTACTTCTATCAAATCTCCTGAAGATATATCTTTTAGGGTCATCGAGCCTTTGAAATCTATATTGTACTGTCCATTTATATCATCTTGATTTACGAAATCCTCTGTGTTCAATACATAGCTAACAGGCATAGTAAGCTTTGCTCCGGCAGAAACATCTTTTGGCGTAACGGCAACCAAAGTGCCGGATTCTATGCCATTAATATGTATATCTAATGTAATATTTTTTAATGTAAAAGACTTTTCTTTGTCGGGGTTTGATATATGAACTTGGGCTTGAAGTTTAGCATGTTTTTTGGTGATATTTCCCAATGAGACATTTGATATGCTATCACATTGCGGCAGTTTTTCATTTTTACAGAAAGTAAAAATCGTTATCGTTAAAAATGTTATTATCCAATTTTTCATGAAGAAATTTTTATAAAAGTAAATTTTTATAGGAATTAACAGATGTTATTTTTCTTTATTATGTTTTCAAAATTCTACTAATATGTGATAACTAGGGAATTTATTTTGAGGCCATTTTGTTCAGTAATTTTAGATTTAGCTCATTGCCTTTGGTAATCATAAGATGGTATGCTGCTGAATATTCATTAGGAATAATTCCATCAAGTATAGCATCTTTGATGCTGTTTTTTATGACTCCAACTTCTTTAGAGGGTTTTATGCCAAAAGTTTCCATTATGAGTTCACCACTGATGGGTGGTTGCCAATTTTTTATATGATCTCTTGCTTCTACTTCTTCAATTTTTTGTTTTACTAATTGTAGATTATGGATATAGCGTTTTACTTTCTCTTCATTTTTAGAAGTAATATCTGCCTCACATAGCAGTAGAAGATCATCGAGACAAGTGTAGGGCTACTAACTTTTGTACATAGCGCATACGCTCATCGGTTGGGAGTTTTAATCTATTAAAAATCTTAGGCGTAATCTTTGCCCCTAATGCTTCATGTCCATGAAATGTCCAGCCGTGACCTTCCTCAAATTTCTGCGTGAGTGGCTTGGCAATATCATGTAATATGGCAGCCCATCGTAGCCAAATATTGTCAGAATATTTGGCTACGTTGTCTAAAACCTTCAGTGTGTGGTAAAAATTATCTTTATGAGCATATTTATCTATGACCTCTACGCCTTGCAGTGCCACCATTTCGGGAAAGAATTGATGCAGGAGTTGGGTGTTAAACAGATGCTTGAAGCCAATCGAGGGTGTCGGAGAAGCAACTATCTTCTGTAATTCAGCGGTGATGCGCTCTTGTGATATTATTCTCAATCTTTCGGCAAGTGGAGCTATAGCCTTATAGGTATTTTGTTCTATTTTGAAGCCCAGTTGCGAGGCAAAACGTATAGCTCTCAGCATACGCAGTGGATCATCGTCAAAGGTTACTAGAGGATCTTGAGGTGTGCGGATAATTTTATTTTGAATGTCTTCTATGCCATTAAAGGGATCTATGATAGCACCAAAATCTTTCTCATGGAGTGATATAGATAGGGTGTTGATAGTAAAATCTCTACGTAGTTGATCGTCATATAGGGTACCTTCCTCTACTATGGGTTTTCTGCTATCTCGGTTGTAGGACTCTTTTCGGGCTCCTACAAATTCTATATCTATACCTCTATATGTAAATTGTGCAGTGCCGAAATTTTTGAAATAATTGACTTGAAAGGAATCTCCTAAACTTTTTGCTGATTTTTTTGCCAAATCTATGCCATTCCCATTGCATACTATATCTATATCCTTGCAGCCTCGTCCTAAAATTTTGTCGCGAACAAAACCTCCTACTGCGTATGCATCTACACCTATAGATTTAGCAGATTCACTAATCTTTCTGAAAATATGTTGCTCCGTATTGGACAAGACTACAGACATCAGGCAAAGGTAATACGTATTTTATGTTTACTCTATATTGTATAATTATTTATCGTCAGATAATGCATGAAGAAATGCTAAAAGATCTTCTATTTCTTCAGCAGTAAGGTGTAAAGGTTTAATAATAGGACTTTTATTGATATGATTTTTTCCACCAGAATTGTAATGCTCTATGACATCCTCTAGTGTTGCTAGAGAACCATCATGCATATAGGGAGCAGTATGAGCTATATTGCGTAAAGAAGGGACCTTGAACATTCCTACATCTTTCTGTAGAAGTGTTATTCTTGCTCTGCCAGAATCTGCATAAAATTCATAAAGACCGTTATTAGCAAAACTATGATCAGTAAACAAATAGGATCCATGACAATGGAAACACTCACCCTTTTCGCCCATGAAAATCTCCATACCTCTAATCTCAGAGGCATTGAGTGCATTGTGATTGTGGTTATAGGTATAATCATCATACGGTGAAAGCCCAGAATATAGCGTTCTTTCAAAACTGGCTATAGCTCTAGTAAATGTATATATATCAGGAAGTCTGTCAAATGCTTCTATAAATAATTGTTTGTATGTATCATTTTTGAGTAAACGCTCAATGACTTCAGGTACGTTGAAGTCCATTTCGTTCACGTTTTCAATCGGAGCTAATATTTGCTGTTCAAGATTTGGAACTCCACCATCCCAGAACATATTTGGAAGGTAGGCTACGTTTACTAATGAAGGTGCATTTCTCAACCCTTTTCTCCCTTCAATACCAATACTTACTATATTCCCATCTGTAAATTTTTTGTCTTCAAAATGACAAGAAGCACATGATATTGTGCTGTCACGGGATAGTATTGGATCAAAGAATAGCATTTTTCCTAATGCTACTTTTTTTGACGTAGGTATATTATCAGCAGGAATCGATGGTTTGGGAAAACCTATAGGTATATTTAGTTTATATTCTTCTGCATGATATTCCTCTTTTTTACAACCTAATAGCAGAAGTAGTAAGATGAATATAGATATTTTCTGAATCATAATATAATATATTAGGGAGCAAGCAAGGCTTGCTCCCTAACTTGAAAAAATTATTCTACTTCAAAAACACTAGTCCAAGTATTTCTAACTTTTGTTGCCAATGGCATATTATCCATTGTATGCGTTGCATTCTCTGTTCTAAGGTCTAATTTGTCAAGCATTTTTAAAATATCCATACTTATATGTATAGTATTGCTACCACCTTCAGTGATCGTAAATGCATGAGTACTAAAGTCTATGCTTTGCTTCATCATGTCAGTTCCTACATGATAAAAGAAAGGTTGGTTTATGGGGCCGGTTTGAGCAATCGAAGAGTCATATTTTCCCTCTACTTTCATGAAGATGTAGCCTGAACTCCAGGTCCAATATATTGCTGGGCTTTGTACTGCGAGAGGATTTGAGGCATCATAAGTAGTTGGGTCTTTATGATTAGTTGCGGAATCAAGACCTAGCGAAAAACGGAATCCTTTATAGGAACCTGTGGGTATATTTTCTAATTCATATTCATCTTGTGAGATTTTTATTAAAAATACACTTCCATCTACAGGATATTCTGTACCATCAGATTTAATGAGCACAAAATTAGATACGTAATATCTCCAGTCACTAAGATTAAAATTTATTCCATTGGTAGTGTAATTCGTAGCAAATTTTGCGTCATCATCACCTACCATAGAATGCCAATGGAACTTTAGTGTTTGTGGAGTGGTAATAGTTTCTTCTTTTTTACATGAAAGAAGCAAAAAGATGGATATAAGGATAGTAAATCCTATTTTAAAGTTTTTCATAAATTTTCTTTTGTTTTATTATAGCATAGATGGATGGCAATGGAAATTTACAGAATCTGTTACCGTTGTGCCTTCGTGGTCAATCTCTGCAGTAATATATAAGCGCATATCTGAATGCATCATCACATTATTTATCCAAAATGTATCTAGGTTTATCGAAACGCCATGAACATGTTCATCCATTTGAAAGACAACAGTAGTATCACTTAGGTTTACAAGAGATACTACAAGTCCATGCATTTCTGTATTGTTTTGTAACAAGGCTCTTATGGGTACTGTGTCCAATGCATCAAAGGTCTGTCCGGTAGTTGGTGAAGTGATAAGTACGTGGTCAATAGAAGTATCTACTTCATCTTTTTTGCAAGATATTATTGACGATAAAGTAATTGCTATTAGTGCTAATAAAAATTGTTTTTTCATGATTTTTTGTTTTTTTGTATTAAATAAATAAATTGAATATTACACTTGATTTTGTTGTCAATGTGTCCCATTCCAATATTTTGATATAAAGGGGTTTTAACGGAAACTCCCCACCCGAAATTTTTGATAAATACATCAGTGCCTATCATCCCGTTCAGCATACAGCCACCGGAATAATCATTAATTATACCTAGATTTTTGTCTTTTCCAGACCAATCCAATTGCGCACCTACAAAGGGGATGACATTCCATTGCTTCTTTTCATACCAGTACCAAGTCTGAAGATTACCACTAAAGCGATTGCCAAATTTAAAGTCTTTTTTATTTTCGGTGCTAAGTATATATTGTAATTCTGACCTGATGCCTGATTTTTTTGTTTTAAGTGCATAGTATGCAAGAAACGGAAAATCAAAAGATCCAGTCCCAGTTTGCATGTTTTGCTCTAAAATTGCAATGCCATATTTTTTATTGATGCTACCTGTAGGGAACTTTGTGCCTATACCTGCCATTAGTAAATGTTTAATGCCGTTTGGTTTACACTGTTTTGTGCTATAAACTTCTCCAAGGACCATGAATGCAATATCACCTATACCTCTAGAATATACACTAGTGCCATATTCGTTTTTATTATAAAAATTGAAAGGCAACTGAGCAGTGATTTTCAAACGGGATATGGGTGAATACATTCCTGTTAGAGAAAGTGTATGATATTTTTCCTTACTGAATCCAGTTATATTATCATCTGATGTATCGTCAGGTATATGTGAAGAACTAAAGCTTCTATATTGATAGCTTGTGCCTATGAAATTTTTTTGTATTTGTGGCAAGATACCTAGTGTATTTTCTCGTGCCGAACATCCGCAGATATCACATGCCATATTGAAAGATACAATAGCCATATAGCAACAAATAAATATTGCTTTTTTCATGATTAATGATAGAGTGAAAAATTATGTGCTTAGAATAGTGGAAATTCACCCTAGCATTTGTGGAGGTTTCAAAAGGCCAAAAAGAGCATTTTGGTCAATTAAAAAAGAGGCATAAAATGAAAAAATTCTTTTTTCTAAAGTCTTGGTATAAAGCTTAGGAATAAAATCCATATCTTCTATGATAAATAAATCTGTTTCTTGAAACTTTTTTATTCCATTATTTTGAACAGGGAGATTGTTATTGTCCACGCTGCGTATTTGTTTTTGTAAATAGCATTTACCATAACATTCTAATTCTGGACGGTTTTTATTTATACAGCAGTTGGCGATAATTTCTTCCTGAAATAGATTGAAATTTATGACAATGCCAAGTTTTATTATATATTGACTTAGAAATAAGAGTAAAAAAAATATAGGCAAGACCCTTCTCACTATTACAAAGTTATATGTTTTATGATTTTTATTTATTATCAAAACCATAAATTATATACTATAAATCATCATTTTTGTATTTACTAATTAGGAAGAATGATTGAGAATATAAAATCAAAAGTGAGTACACTCAAAGGCTATCTCGTAGAGGTGCGTAGATATTTGCATCAGCATCCAGAATTGTCCTTCCACGAGGAGAAAACCGCCTCTTATATATGTGCACAATTAGAAAAGGCTGCCATAAAATACACTAGAAATATTGGAGGACATGGTATAGTA
Source organism: Chitinophagales bacterium (assembly GCA_044227665.1). GTDB lineage: Bacteria > Bacteroidota > Bacteroidia > Chitinophagales > JADIYW01 > JBGAWK01. The sequence continues at coordinate 65,828 of JBGAWK010000004.1, read as the reverse complement.
GCCATCATAGAGGGTAAGAATCCACATAGTAAGGTTTTTGCAATAAGAGGAGATATGGACGCTCTTCCCATAGAAGAACAGAATGATGTGATATACAAATCTTGTAATAATGGAGTGATGCATGCTTGCGGTCATGATGTACATACTACATGTGTGCTGGGAGCGGCCATACTATTACAAAATTTTAGAGATGAGTGGGAGGGTACTGTGAAGGTTATATTTCAGCCTGCGGAGGAGCGACTTCCCGGTGGGGCATCAATAATGATAAAAGAAGGAGTGTTGGAAAATCCTAGTGTTTCCGGAATTTGTGGTCAGCATGTACTTCCTCAGCTTGAAGTGGGCAAGGTAGCTTTTCGTAAAGGATTAAGTATGGCATCTTGTGATGAGATTTTTATCACAGTAACAGGAAAAGGGGGACATGGGGCTGTTCCACATTTGGCTATAGATACCGTATTGGTTGCTTCTCATATTGTCGTTGCCCTTCAACAAATTGTAAGCAGGAATGCCAATCCTACTATGCCTACAGTGCTCACAATAGGAAAATTTATAGCAGATGGTGCTACTAATGTCATCCCTGAGAAGGTATTTATGGAAGGTACACTGAGGACTTTTGATGAGCAATGGAGAGGTGTAGCAAAGGAAAAAATTGTCTCACTCGTGAATACCGTAGCAGAGAGTATGGGGGCTTCGGCAGAATGTAGAATTGAGCATGGTTATCCGTATCTGAATAATGATGAACATCTAACAGAAATAGCAGAAAATGCTGCCATTGCTTTTCTAGGAAGAGAGAATGTAATGCCTTTGGATATACGCATGACAGCAGAAGATTTTTCCTATTACTCACAAGTAGTTCCTGCGTGCTTTTATAGATTGGGCACAGGCAACAAAACTAAAGGAATTACATCTGGCATACATACCCCTACTTTTGATGTAGATGAAGATTGCTTGGAAATAGGAGCAGGGCTTATGTGCTGGATAGCTATCTCCAACTTGAAGGTATAATCAAGATTTATTTGGTATCTTGCTCATAGCATATTCTGATATTGCCGTGATAGATAAGGAAGGATTTACACCTGGATTGGCAGAAATCATTGAGCCATCACATACCATCATATTTTTATAGCCAAATACATAATTATCTTTATCAATTACGCCTTCAGATGCATCGCTACCCATCACTGCGCCACCTAATATGTGTGCTGTAGTTGGGATACCAAGTAAGGTTTCTGAACTCATGACCATAGGTTTTCCATGAATAATATCAGCTACGTGGTTTGCCATTACTTGGGCTTGCGGATTGAAAGCCGTAGGGGCTTTCCCCTGTTCTATAGAGGTTGACATACCACCAAATATATTTCTTTTGAATTGCAATGTAGAGTCTATACTTTCCATGTATAGAAGAATTTGGGTTCTTTTGGACCAATCATCTACTAGAAAAATTTTAAGATTCTGAATAGGGTGAAGTACAATATCTTTTATCATCCTAAAGAAGCGACTTATAATCGTACTGCCTTGTACCATGGGAGCCATAAATAACCGCCAGAAACCATTGCCATCGGCATATTTTACGGGCTCTATATGTGTGTGTTTATCAATATTTACAATAGAACCAATAGCTATGCCCTCACTAAATTTTTTGTCTTTATCAAAGGTTGTGACACCAATTAAACTTTCAGAATTTGTGCGTATATCTGCCCCAACTTTATGGGATAAATTAGGAAGGCTAGATTTTTTTAATTTTAGAAGTAATGCTACCGTACCCAGTACGCCTCCTGCAAAGATGATACCTTTTGCTTTTATACTATCTTTTTCAGGCATAATACTTTTCAAGGCATCTTTGAAAAATATTTCATAGCCTTGTCCACCATCCTCACTTAGTGGCTTAACGTCATATACTATTTTCTCAGCTATAATTTGTGCGCCTAATTGCTGTGCCAGATGAAGGTAATTTTTATCTAAGGTATTTTTTGCATTATATCTGCAACCCAGCATACATCCTCCACATTGATTACAACCAGTCCTATCAGGGCCTTTTCCATTAAAATAGGGGTCAGGAACAGTAATGCCGTCTTCTCCAAAATATACAGCAACTTCTGTAGCGTCAAATGCTTCTGGCTTTCCTATACGCTCTGCGAGCGTACGCATCACTTCGTCCTGTCTTCTTATATAGGGATGTTTTTCAGCACCTAGCATTTTTTTTGCCAAAGCATAATACGCTTCAAGAGATTTTTGCCAATTATCTAATTTTGCCCAACTCCCTGTTGTGTAGAATTCTTCTTTAGGTATGGGTAGCGTATTAGCATATACTAATGAGCCTCCACCTACACCTACACCACTTAATACGGCTACATGTCTAAAATAGGTTAACTTAAATAATCCCTGTAATCCTATACTTGGCATCCAGAGCCATTTTTTTAATTGCCAGTTGGTCTTTGGGAAGTCATTAGCTCCTAACCATTTACCTTTTTCTATCACTAAAACTTTATACCCTTTTTCTGATAATCTTAATGCGGAGACAGAACCTCCAAATCCACTTCCAATGATTACGTAATCGTACATAGTTTTCTTTATATTATAAATGTAAATAATTTTAAATAAAAAAGGGAAGCAATGCTTCCCTTTTTTATTTAAAATAAAGAGGATTACTACTGAGTGATAACAAGTTTTTTGTTATACTTAATACCATCTATAATGAACTCTCCGATATAAGTACCTGAAGCTAATCCTGAAAGGTTTACATTTATTTGGCTTACACCTTTACTGAAGCTATAGTTGTTTTCTATTACCCTTCTACCATCAATACTTACTAATGCAAACTGAACGTCAGTAGATCTTGTAGTACTAATTTTTACTGATACATCATTTTTAGCAGGATTAGGACGGAAATCACTAATTAGTAATTGTTGTGGAATTTCTACGGATACTACCTTAGATAGTGATGTTGTACCATCAAAGTCCGTTTGTTTCAATTGATAATATACAACCCCACCTACAACATTGTTGTCTGTGTATTCATAGTTAATTACATAATTAGATGTGCCAAAAGGAGCTTTTGAATCTAGGGTTGCAACGACTTCAAAATTTGTACCATCAGTAGAACGTAATAGTTCAAAGTAGTCATTATTTTTTTCTGATGCAGTAGCCCAATCTAATCTTACGGCATTATTGGTATAAGTACCCGTAAAGTTCGTAAGTTCTATAGGAAGAGGACCACCTTCTCCACCAGAGGAGTGAAGATAGCACTCACAATCACCATAGGCAGTAATATTGGATTCACTTATTCCTCTAGTTCTAAGGTTACTACTTGCAATAGTAAATGTATAACAGTGTACAGTATTTCCTCCAAGCGTTTTGGATGAATAGGTAGGAGAGCCTACATAGGCTACGTTACCTGCACTATTAAAGCATGTTATTGATAGGTCTGCAGCAGTTGTTGTAGTCCCATAACATCTCTGATAGTCTGGATCTGTGAATGCAGCTAAGCCCTCATAATTATTGTATTCAGCATCTGTAATACATTGTGTAAGCGTAATATTAGCACCACTTGGACTATTTGCAGAAGAGAAGTTAAAGACCCTTTCCACATGGTATTCTCCACCAGGACCACCGCTAGCTACATCACAACTTGCAAAATCACCACCATCTCCAACAGGACCATTTCCTGCAACGGTACTAGTTAATGTGGTACTTCCTAGATTAGCACCATTAGAATTTATTTGGAATATTTCACAATTTGATGAGTTAACAAAGTAATGTGTTTGAGAGCCACTAACATTACAAGTATTTGATGTAGTTGATGAAACAAGACAATCATCATAAGTAGAGGCATCTGTACCTGCAGAAGTTACTACAAGTGCATTTACAGTATTAGTTACACCACAATCTCCCTCAGCTCTTACATAATAGTCATAGGTGCCAGATATGTTAGATATTGTAAAGAATCCCGAAGCATTGGATGCTAATAAATTACCTCCTGCATTGGGATCTGCATCATAAAGATACCATTGAGAGCCATCATTTCCTAGAGATCCACCATTTACTAATAAGTAAACAGTACTTCCATCACATACATAAGTTGCTGTAGGTGTTAAAGATATAGGATCTGTTGACTTAGTAAATACATCCCAAGAGTATAATGTTTCATTACTAATATTACATCCAGCACCATTACAATTTTTTCGCATTTTTATACGTATATCTCCAGATGGAGCAGATACAGTATAGGAAGGTATTGTAGTAGTCCACGAACCGTAGCTGCCTGAGCCATTATCCAAGGCATATTCAATATCGCAAGTTCCTGTTCCACCACCGTTATCTGTAATATTAGTCAATGTAACGACTTCTCCATCACATACATACGTAAGATTTGGAGACTTTGTGGCAGTAGGAGCGGAAGGATCAGGCTCTACCACCCATGATACTTGACTTGTGGCACTTCTATCGCAACCTAAGCCCGTACAAAGAGTGCTTGCTTGAATAATTGTAGTACCTACCACAGTAGAGATAGAAGGTACCGATGTAGACCACCCTGAATAGTTTCCTCCATTATCAGTACTGTATCTGTATTCTACATTACAAGTACCAGTACCGCCAGTTCCTGCGGCAGCACCTGTAACAGTGAGTGTTGCTCCTACACATACACTAGCATCATTAGGAGACTTGGTCATACCTGTAGGTGCAGACGGATCTGCAGCTACAGTCCACGAATATGAAGATGCAGGGGATGCGTCACATGAATTACCATTACAATTTGTTCTGATTTCTATAGTATTTGCACCTGTAACAGCAGTAAAGCTAGGTACGGAACTACCCCATGCAGAGAAGCCACCACCAGTATTGAATCTATATTCAAAGTTGCAAGTACCTGTACCGCCAGTTCCTAGCGTAGGACTAGTAAGCGTAAGTGTTTGTCCAGCACATACGGTGGCATCTGTTGGAGACTTGGTAGCAGTAGGTGCTGATGGATCTGCCACTACAGTCCATGAAGTAATTGCACTTTCCGGAGAAATATCGCAGCCATTGCCATTACAGTTCCTTCTAGATTTTATTCTATAAGTACCATTTCCAATAGATGAAGCGGTAACTGAATTTGTAGCGCCCCAAGTACCAAATGTTCCAGTACCCGGATCTATAGCGTATTCATAAGCACAAGTACCTGTGCCTCCGGAACTACCTCCAGCAGATACACTTAATGTTGCGCCCACACACACGGTAGAAGCCGAAGGTGTAGGTGTATTGGTAGGGGCAGTAGGGTCAGCAGCTACAGTCCATGAGTAGGAAGTTGTAGGGCTAATATCACATCCAATTCCACTACAATTTGTTCTGATTTCTATATAATTTGTACCCGTTACAGCCGTGATAGAAGGCACTGATGTATTCCAAGAAGTATAGCCTACACCATCAAAGCTATAGCGATATTCAAAGTTACAAGTTCCTGTTCCGCCTGCGCCAGCAGTAGGTCCAGTAAGCGTAAGTGTAGCACCAGCACATACTGTCGCCACAGCTGGTGATTTAGTTGCAGTAGGTGCAGTAGGATCTGCTACAACTACTACCTGTATTACGTTAGAATAGCTAACTGTACCACAAGCATCTGTTACTCTGCGTCTGAACCATGTTGTTGCAGTAAGTGCTCCTGGGTCGTAAGTTGTAGAGGTAGCACCTCCAATATTTGAATATCCTGTAGTACTACTTGTTGTTGAAGACTCCCATTGGTATGTTTCTGCTGACGGAGAACCATTAGTAATGCCTATAGTTCCACCACTTCCACTCGCAGTACTCGTGAACGCACCAGGGTCTCCGCCTGTACATATTGTAGTTCCATTGGTAATACCAGCGATACTACCTCCGTTTAAAGCTGTGGTTACATCTGTAAGTGTAAGACCTTGGTTCGAACCACCTACGCCATCAATGTGACGAACTTCAATAGTAGAAGTAGAGGTTAAGTAGCCTGTCCAGATATTACTATGATTATCGCAACAGCCTAAATGTTCATATACCTGATTTCCATTTACAAATACTCTTATATCATCATCGTGATTAGGTATATCTAGTTGATAAATCTTGCAAGGGAATCCTTGTCTTTTAGCTACTACTGTATGGTAATCAGGGTGAACACACCCTCCCGTCCATCCTGTAGCATCTGTAGGTGTGTTCGTATAAATTCCAGGGCCAGAGCTCGTATTGTAAGATAGTGAATTAACATTATAATAGCCTACATAAGTATTGCTTGATAATGCTAAATCTGACTTATTGTAACCTAATATATTCCATGTATTGCTACCAAATCCAGCAATAGAAGTAGGTTTTATCCAATAGGATAGTGTTGAATTAGTGGTAAGTTCTGATCTGTCAAAATTTGATAACTCTACATAATATGTACCGGTAGATGGAGCTGTATATTCTATCGAAGCTGCTGAACCAGCAACATGAGGTCCGTTATCATCGTTTGATGCCATAATTGTATAGCCATCAGTATTATAAATCCTAATTTTAGTATCTGCACCTGAACCATAATTGCTGAATGCATAAGTAGTGCCTGCAGTCATATTTACTGACCACGATCGAATAGCACCTGTAGCTACATTAGCTGACTGGCAGGATGCAGAAGGAGTAATAAGGTTTGCAGTACCCGAATATTTCCAAGTACATTTAAAATAGTACGTATGATTACCTGTGCTCCCCCAAGTGCTAGTATTCGTGTAAGTGCCATTAGAAGGGTAGGCTAGTTCTCTAATATCTGTAGTATTTGTTTCATTTCTACGGCAATCATCTGATGGTCCGTCATAGGAACACCTTCCACTCTTATCGTCCTCCCACGCATCAATTCTAAATGTTACAGTATAAGCATTGTTAGAGCGGGTTTGTAAAGCTATATCACTAGCGTATGTACAATTTCCGTTGTTGTCACAGGTTTGACAGCCTGTACCCACCCATGTGCTATTTACGTTGTCCCAAGAGTCGAGATATCCTGTGTATTCCTCAGTACCTGTTTCCCAACAATCACCCCCTGTAGCATTCTCATAACTCGTAATATTGCCTGTCCGGATAGAATAGGTAATATCTGCCAATTGTCCATAACTCTTTGCTAAGTACAATAAAGTTAGAGATAGAATAAGTAGATTTTTTTTCATATTTTATTTATTTAGTTTTTTTGAATTTATATTTGTGGTAGCAAGGATTGCCATCGGGTTCTTTTGTAAGTAAAATAGCTTTCTTATCGCTTCTCATTAAAATATTAAAATTGTTTACTTCACATTTTCTACAAGTAAAAATAATCTTGTTATCAACAATTTCGAAGGAGAGATGACCCTCTATACCTGTTTTTAACTTGACAAATATCATCTCTTTATTTTCGAAACTAAGCCAAGCCGTCTCAACCTTCGTAATTGACAGTGCTTCTTTTTTTAAATCGTGATATATGTTGATATGATTTTTTTTGTTAATACTATCTAATTTTACAGATTTAAGCTTGTAATATCCTGGATAGTTCTTGAGAATAAATTTTGTATTACTAGAACCTGCTGAAAGATTATTAATTGAGGTTGAGTCTATACTATTAATTTGAGGATTTGTAATTAATTTCTCTTTTAAATCTTGTTCTTCTTTTGCTTTTAGTTCAGGGGTGCTATAAACTTGACTTAATGTATTTAGTGTAATCATTATTAGACCAATTGAAAAAAATATGGCAAATTTTGAATGCATATTGCACAAATGTATATAATAATTATGATTTAAAATAATATTTAACATATTAATAAAACAATTAATATGTTAAATATACAGTTTTACCAATTTTCTCACCAATTTGCAGTCATAAAGAGCAAGAAAATTGATAATGTACACCTCCATAAAATCTTGAAATTGCAACTTCATCAGCGAAATCAGAGATTTTATTAAAACGTTTTGGGTTAAGTCCCCCAATTATTTTACAGTATGTAAATGTAATTTTTTATTTGTAAATTTTTATTAAATTCGATGGGAGAGCAGTTGTATATACTACTATTTGGATGATTATAGTTATAGTTATTCCTCCGGTTTACTATGATGGAACGAAGGTGGTAGATATTTTCAAACAAATAAGCGTCCAAGACATCCTTTCTAAATGTCCTATTAAATTGTACACAATATCCATTCTGCATAGGCTTTCCTTTCTGTAACCGAATATGCGCTATGAGGAATTCAGACAAATGCCCTTAAATGCTATTGTAATGAATTCCGTACCATTGTCCTTTCGAATAGCTTTTGGATTTCCATGGCGGCATTATATTTTTGTTGATTACTATATTCATCATAATCATACGTTTTTTGACATCTTCATATTTAGCCAATGAAAAGGGAGCATTTCCATTTGTATTGTGACAATAGACACAATACTTGTCAATAATTTTTTTGAAATTATAGTTAGGCTTAGCAACTTTCAATTGTGGAACTAATATTATGATAAAAATGTATTTTTGACATTTTTGATACATAAATTTTTTATACAAATGTATAAACAACAAGAGCATATTTTTCTGTTTTTACAAAGTAAAAAATATGGAATATTATTTCTGTTTTTAATTTTATTCTTATATGCAAAGTCAATTTCATTTGATTACAATCTTGATGATCAATTGGTCTTTCAGAATATGCCTACTACGAGAGATGTATGGCAGGGGATAAAAGAAATTTTTACTAGTCGCTTTGCTTTTGTAGATTACAGACCTGTAAGTATTTCTACATTCTATTTCGAATATCTCTTGTTTGGTAAATTTATAGTTGGAGTTAGTCATGGGGTTAATGTGTTTTTGTATATTTTGTTGTGTGTGAGTGGGATTCTTTTATTGCGTAAATTATATATTTTACTTGATAATAAAGAGATATTTTTTGCGGCTCTCTTGTTCTTATGTCACCCTATTCATGCTTCCGTAGTATCTAATATTAAGAATAGAGATAATATACTTAGTATGCTCTTTTCGACATACTCTATTCTTTTATTTATATATATTATACGCAATAATAAATTTAAAAATTTGCCTATGTTTTTGCTGCTGTTTACATGTGCGATTTGGTGTAAGCAGGATGCAGTATTTATGGTTATTTTTTTGCCTGTATTGTATTATTATGAAAAGCACGCAATGCCATTATCTAAAATTTTATTTGCTTCTGGGATTGTTTTTGCCTTTTTGACATTATATTATTTTGCCTTATTCTTCTTGATAGATCATTATGTGCCGGTAGAGAATAATATTTATACGCTCAATAGTATAACTGAAAATCCATATATTAATGATTTCAATTTTTTGAATAGGGTCAAATTAGTTGGGATTACCTATTGGCAATACCTCAAATTTTTGTTTATGCCTTGGGGATACAGATTCTATTACGGTACTGGATATGTAAATTTGGATAGTATATTCAGTGCCCAAAATATTGTGGGGTGGATATTGCTAATGCTCACTATTGCTTCGGCAATAGTTTATGCTATACGTAGGCGGAGTCAGGGGCTAGTACTGCTCTTGTTTTTATCTTCGCTACTATATTGTTTAAATCTCTTAGTGCCAGTAGCGGGACTATTTGCCGATAGATATGCTTTTATTGCATCCTTGGGATTTTGCCTATTAGTAGTGATGGTCGTAGTTAGATTTTTGGCTATTAGAGATACCTACAAAACGTATATTTTGTCAGCAATAGCCCTATGTTACGCATTTTTTAGTTGTAGTGAGTCTAGGAAATGGAAAGACTATGATACATTATTTGAGAGAGATATGCCCTATTTGAAAAATACGTATGAGCCTAATCGGATTGCAGCATCTACGTACTTGGACATGGCAGCTGTATCGCAATCTGAAAATGATAGAGATAGGTATTTAAGTAAGGCTATGAAGTATGCCCAGCAGGGGATGATAGTATATAAAGGAGACAACTTTTTGACACACTTGTTAGGCACTGCTTATTATATGAAAGGGGACTTGAGACCGGCACAGCAATATTTCGTGGATGCATTGGAAATGGATGAGGATGACCACAATGCAAGGATGTCACTGGCTGATATTTGTATGGAAAGAAATGATATTGCGACTGCTGCGTATCACTACGACAAAGTGTTTAGTGCCAATTCGTCGGATAACCAGATAGCATACAAAGTTGTAGATGCTTACTGTAGGATATATGATTTTCAGAAAGCGGATAGTATCAATGAAATTATTGGCAAGAGGGTATCTCCAAAATATATTTACTTAGAGAATAAAGGCTATATATACTTGTATAGGAAAGATACAGCTCAAGCGTATTCTTATTTAGAGCAAGCATTTGCCAATGGACTTGAAGATGAAATACTATTGCAAGAAATTCGTGCTTATAAGGATAGAAAACCTTAGTAGATTTTTCCATACAAATCAAACGCATCGAAGTCGTCAATAAAGACATCATAGCTTTGTCCAATTTTTATGCCTTTTTCACCATTTTTTTCTATGATTACTTCATTATCTACTTCGGGAGAGTCATATTGTGTGCGTCCATAGAAGAAGTTGCCATCTTTTCTATCAATAATTACACTTTGTGTAGTTTCCATTTTTTTGGCATTTAGCTCTTCAGATATGCGCTCTTGAATGTCCATGAGGATATTGGCTCTCTGAATTTTTACTTCTTGAGGGACGTCATCTTCAAGCAAATATGCCGTTGTATTCTCTTCATGGGAATAGGTGAATACGCCCAATCTGTCGAAGCGCATTTCTTCTATAAAGTCGCATAGTTGCTTGAAGTCATCATCTGTTTCTCCAGGAAATCCAACGAGCATAGAAGTGCGTAAAGCTATATTGGGAATTTTTTCACGAATGGTACTTATCAATGTACGTGTCTCAGCTACTGTAATCTGACGTTTCATAGATAAAAGTACATGGTCAGAAGCATGTTGCAGTGGAATATCGAGATATTTGCATACTTTGTCACATTGTGCTATGGCATCCAGTACTTCTAGGGGAAACTTGGAAGGATATGCATAATGTAGGCGAATCCAATGTACACCGGAAACATCATTAAGACGGTATAACAATTCTGCTAAAGCTCTCTTCTTATATATATCCAATCCATAATAGGTAAGTTCTTGTGCAATAAGTATAATTTCTTTTACACCTTGAGTCACTAAACTTTCAGCCTCAGCAATGATGTCTTCTATGGTCTTGGAGCGGTGTACGCCTCTCATAAGTGGTATGGCACAAAACGAGCAAGTGCGATTGCAACCTTCGGAAATTTTGAGGTAGGCATAATGTGAAGGCGTGGTTAAGAGACGTTCTCCTACTAATGTTTTCTTGTAGTCTGTTTTTAAGCTTTTGAGTAAGGCAGGCATCTCAGCAGTACCGTACCAGCCATCAATGCCTTCTATTTCGTTGGAGAGTTCTTCTTTATACCGCTGAACTAAGCAGCCCATGGCATATACTTTATTTACCTTGCCCTTAGCTTTAAGTTGGGTATATTGCAATATCGTATTTATAGATTCTTCCTTGGCAGCTTCAATGAAACCACAGGTATTGATAATCACGATATTGGCATCTCTTTTATCACTATTATGTACTACTTCATAGGTATTATTTTTGAGTCTGGAAGCTATGTCTTCACTATCTACTTGATTTTTACTGCATCCTAAGGTGATAATATTAATCTTATTTTCTTTAAAAGTCCGTGTTCTCAAAATTCTAGTTATCATACAAAGATAGATGGTTTATTTTTTTGGTGTAAGGAATAAAATAATTATCCTATATTCTTAATAATTTTCAAATACGTAGTATTTTGCGTTCTTTAACCATGTATTCCGTTAATACCGACTATACATCTCGGATAATTAATACACTTATTTTGTGTACTACCATCTTCGTTGTCCTATTGATTACTGGGACATTGGGGTATATGTATATAGAAGATGCAAATTGGTTTGATGCACTATATATGACAGTAATCACGGGTTCTACTGTAGGATTTCATGAGATTTTCCCTTTATCGGTTTTAGGGAAGCTTTTTACTATGTTTATTATCTTTACAAGTATAGGCTTGCTGTCATTTACAGTGACAAGGATTACGACTATTATATTAGAAGGGGATTTTACTTTATATATTAAATACAAAAGGATGGAAAAAAAATTAGCATCGCTAAACAATCATGTGATAATATGTGGCTATGGCCGCTTGGGTCATGCTATTTTGGAAACATTGCACAGCAATAATGTACAATATGTGATAGTAGAAAAAGATCCTCAGAAGATAGATATTTTGGATAGAAAGAATATTATCTATATCGAAGGCAATGCTACCAATGACAAGGTGCTGGATGCGCTAGGCATAGAGAGAGCTAGAGCCTTTGTGGCTACACTACCTTCTGATGCTGAAAATGTATTTGTAGTATTGTCTGCACGAGAGAAGAATAAAAATATCACGATATACAGCAGAGCTTCCGATCCCGAAAACGTGAATAAACTGAAGATGGCGGGTGCCAATGAAGTAATACTCCCCGAACATATAGGCGGCGCCTATATTGCCAATAAGATTGCAAATCCCCATGCTGAGGACTTAAACTTTCTTATTAATATTATGAGTTGATTATTGCTCGTTATTGGCAGGTTTGGCAGATTTTTTCTTTCCCTTTTTTACTGTAAATTTCAGCACTGCCGTATCGTCGGGATTTATATCCACAAATACAGTATCACCTTCGCTCATTTCAGATTTTAATATTTCTTCTGCTAAGGGGTCTTCCATATATTTTTGGATAGCCCTATGCAGAGGTCTGGCACCAAACTGTGGATCATAGCCCTTTTCTGATAAGAAATCTTTGGCGGCATCGGATAAGGAAATAAGATAGCCCAAGGCTTCTATACGGCGGAATACATGGTGCAATGCAATATCTATGATAGCGTGTATCTGAGGTTTTTCTAAGCTGTTGAAGATGATGACATCATCAATACGGTTGAGGAATTCGGGAGAGAAAGTCTTTGAGAGAGCCTTCTGTATCACACCTTTAGTATGGCTGTCTATGGCATCTACTTTGGCAGAGGTAGCAAAGCCTACACCTGTGCCGAAATCTTTTAACTGACGTACGCCTATATTGGAAGTCATGATGATTACAGTGTTTTTGAAATCCACCTTTCTGCCCATGCCGTCTGTAAGCTGCCCATCATCCAATACTTGTAACAATACATTATATACATCGGGATGTGCTTTTTCTATCTCGTCCAATAAGATGACAGAGTAGGGCTTGCGGCGTACTTTTTCGGTAAGCTGCCCACCTTCTTCATAGCCTACATATCCCGGAGGTGCGCCTATGAGGCGAGAGATGCTGAACTTTTCCATGTATTCGGACATGTCTATACGGATGAGGGCATCTTCTGTGTCGAACATATAGCGAGCCAAAGATTTAGCGAGTTCTGTCTTACCTACGCCTGTAGGGCCTAGGAATATGAAGCTTCCTATAGGTTTTTTGGGATCTTTGAGACCCACTCTGTTTCTTTGGATGGCTTTGGTAATCTTCGCCACAGCTTCATCCTGACCTATGACCATTTTCTTGAGGTCATCAGCCATGTGGGCAAGTTTCTTGCTCTCAGACTGCGCTACACGCTTTACGGGTATACCCGTCATCATGGCTACTACTTCTGCGATGTCCTCTTCTGTAACAGGATATTTCCTAATCTTGCTGTCTTCTTCCCACTGCTTCTTTGCGGATTCCAAGTCATCCAAGAGCTGTTTTTCCTTATCTCTGAGACTTGCGGCTTCTTCATATTTCTGACTTCGTACTACTAGGTTTTTCTTTTCCTTTATAGCTTCAATATCTGTTTCTAGCTGAGTGATATTTTCAGGTACATGTATGTTTTTGAGATGTACTCTAGCCCCTACTTCATCTATTACATCTATAGCTTTGTCTGGCAAAAATCTGTCTGAGATATATCGGGAAGATAGCATTACACTGGCTTTCAATGCCTCATCAGAATAGGTGACATTATGAAACTCTTCGTATTTGGGTTTTAGATTGTGGATGATTATCAGGGTCTCTTCGGGACTTGGCGGATCTATAGTTACTTTTTGGAATCTACGATCCAATGCGCCATCTTTTTCAATATACTGTCGGTATTCATCCAGGGTAGAAGCCCCTATGCATTGTAGTTCACCCCGTGCTAATGCAGGCTTGAAAATATTGGAAGCATCCAGCGATCCTGTAGCTCCGCCAGCGCCTACTATAGTATGTATCTCATCAATAAACAAAATAACATCTCTATTCTTTTCGAGTTCTGTCATTATTGCTTTGATGCGTTCTTCAAATTGTCCTCTGTATTTTGTTCCAGCAACTAGTGCTGCCAAATCGAGCATGACGATACGCTTATTAAATAATACTCTAGATACCTTCTTTTGGATAATTCGCAGAGCCAATCCTTCTACTATTGCCGACTTTCCTACGCCAGGTTCGCCGATGAGAATAGGATTGTTTTTCTTTCTTCGGCTGAGTATCTGAGATACACGTTCTATCTCTTGCTCCCTGCCTACAATAGGATCTAGCTTGTCTTCTTCCGCAAGTCGGGTGATGTCTCTGCCGAAATTATCTAATACAGGCGTATTGGATTTGATATTGGATTTCTTGGTATTACCACTAGAGAAGCTTTTTGCCTTTTGCTCCTCTTCTTCCCAGTTTTCATCAGCATAGTCTGAGGACATCTCGGGAGACGCTGTATTGCCATTGCCTGTCATATAGTCTAGTTCGGCTTTGAAGACTTCATAGTTTAGGTCCATTTTATTCAAGAGTTGTGTTGCCACATTGTCTTTGGTTTTTAGTATAGATAGTAAAAGATGTTCAGCACTGATGGCATCGCTTTTCATGAATTTTGCTTCCAATACCGTTACCTTCAATACTTTCTCTGCTTGCTTTGTGAGTGGTAAACTTGCTGCATTGACAGGGAATGCACTAATTTTGTCTTTGATACTTTCTTCGATTTTATGTCTTAGTAGTCTAAGATCTACATCTAAAGACTTTAGAACTTTTATTGCCATACTTTCTCCTTCTCGGATGAGTCCCAGTAGAAGATGTTCTATACCTATAAAGTCATGGTTCAGCCTTAATGCTTCCTCTCTACTGAAAGATATTACTTCCTTGACTTCTGGTGAAAATTTTGCTTCCATAAAATACTATCAGTTCAAAAAACCTACCAAAATGTAATTCATGTCAAAATAACAGAATTGTATTAGATAGATTGTGATTTATGATGTTAAAAATGAATATTTATTTTGAGAATAAATAATATGTAATATCCACACTTTAGGTAAAAGTCTATAATGATTTTGTTATATAAAATCTACATCAGCTATCCATCTGTAATTCATAAGATATTTGACGGCTTCGCTTACTGCAAGATTTTCATATAATACTTTGTATGTAGTCTCTATTATTGGGATTCGTATATCCATTTTTTCGGATAGTTTTTTGCAAATATTTACCGTTTTGATGCCTTCTGCTACTTCTGAAGATGTGGCAATGATTTCAGAAAGCTTCTCGCCTTTAGCTAGTCTATAGCCTACAGTATAATTTCTACTTAGGGGACTGGTGCATGTGGCTACCAAATCACCTATGCCTGCAATGCCTAGAAATGCCGAAGGCATAGCTCCTAGTGCCGCACCTATGCGTATTATCTCTCCCAGTCCTCTGGCAATAAGGAAGGCGGAAGCATTGTGTCCATATCCAAGACCGCCAACTACTCCGGCGGCTATGGCCATAGTATTTTTCAATACGCCTGCGAGCTCTACACCTAAGATGTCGGAGTTGCCATAGGTCTGGAATCTAATACTTCTTATCGCAAATTCACCTTCTCTGATTACTTCATCAAACTTAGAGGCTATAACAGTAGCTGCTGGCTGCTTATCTGCCAGCTCTTTGGAAAGATTGGGACCCGAAAGACATCCTATACGCTTCACCAAGGTTTCTTGCATGATAACCTTACTCATGGTGATTATATCTTTGGTGGAAAGTGAAATGTCATTATCCAGCAGGGTTTTCTCTTCAGGAAGTTTGATGTCTAATCCCTTGGTAGTATGTATCAAAATATGATCGGGACGAAGATATGGAGCAAACTGCTTCATTACAGTCCTGAAACTGTCTGAGGGCACACTGGGAAAGATGAGATAGCAATTCTTGCACAAAAATTCTATGTCTTTAGTAGCAAAAACCCTAGTATGTATTATTTGTCCAATATGGGATTTGTCCATGTTGATAGCATGGATTACTTCATCTCTACGGGCATAAAGGATGACATCGTTATTCTCAGCTAAAAGATTGGCTATGGCAGTACCAAAACTACCGGAACCTATCACGCCGATAGGAGGTTTGTCAGATGTACTTATGAAGTTCATACCCCTCTAGTCTATTATGGTAGTAAAATAATAATTTCAAGTCTTCAGAACTCATATTGCCATTTTCTAGCCTGAGTATAGGTACTTGGGCATGATACATGCCTACATTACGGATGCCATGCTCTATCACTTCCTCTATTTCTCCAGTAATATGTGGCGCAATCTTAATTTTGTTATTGTTGTTGAGATGATAAATTTCATCACGGACTCTGCTGC
The DNA here is from genome assembly GCA_044227665.1 of Chitinophagales bacterium. GTDB lineage: Bacteria > Bacteroidota > Bacteroidia > Chitinophagales > JADIYW01 > JBGAWK01. The sequence goes on along the minus strand of JBGAWK010000004.1, from coordinate 49,256 downwards.
AAGTAAAGATGTAATCATCCCAGTCTATTTCTCTATCTTCCTCAGGCAATCTCAGCAATGAGTACAAGTCTAAGTCTTTATTGCGCTGCTTGATTATTTCAAAGGCAGTAAAACATACTAAATGAGAAGAGTAAACGGTATTGCCTGTATGAAATTTTTCTACTAAAATATCTCCTAACAACCTAGTGTATTCTTGTTCGCGTTGTTCATCAGCTTTCATTTTCCCTTTAGTAGAAAAATAATTTTGGATAGGAATATTATTGCCATAGGTGTCTATACTGTTACCGTCGTCATCTAGTTTGTTACCAAATACATCCATGGGGTCGCTGAGGGAAAGCGTAATTTCTGAGGAATTGAGAAATAGTTCTTTAAAGAATTTTATCCACGCTTTCCAGTTGCTAAATTGGTCATCAGGGAGAATAAATTGTTCCTTGCCACTACGTTTCAGCTCTTCTTCTATCAAGGACGAGGCTTCCAATACAAAGTGATAACTTGTAGTGAGAGGAAGGATAAAAATTTTTGTAGGCTTGTCGGTGGATATATTTTCGTAGTGAGCCCTTTGTGCGTCTAATACCGTTCCCAAGAGTCCAAGTTTCAAGTCTTTTTCTATTGCTCCAGAACGTGAGCGGGTACCCCCAGGAAAGAAAATAGTATTGGCACCTTCTAAGATATTTATTCGTGAGAATGCTTTTAACGTTTCTAGATACAATGGATTTTTCTTACGTCTATCCAACTTGTAAGCACCTAAGTTGCCCATAAAGAAGGCTACAAGTTTGCTGTTAAAAAGATTTAGACCTGCTCCATACTGAAAGGCAGGCAACCCAATAGTATGCATCCCAAATCCAATAATGATAGAATCCAGATTGCTGAAATGTGTAGGTACTAATATTATGGTGCCCTTTGTAGCTAGTCTGCGTATCTTTTCTATGGGACCAGTGACAAACAATCGGTTCTCCAGCAATACTTTGGGGCTAAAAAAACCGCGCCACCCCAAGGTGGTGCCATTCAATAATCTGCCAAAGAATCGAGGCAAAAATTGCTCTGCAAACTTATATACTTTTGTGTCGAAATTGCTGATAATCTCTTGTGCATATCTAGATATTATCTTCTTTGCCATCTCTTTTTCTACACGCTGTGCTTCGTCTTTTTCAGTAAGATTTGGATCGCTATTAGATAAAGATCTTTTGATGTCGGACCAGAACTGAGGCTCATCTTCGGGATCTACTTCCCAAGATTCGTTGCGAATGCGGATACGCTCCAAATACAAGGTCTTAGCTATTTCTTTTCTGATGGCAAAGTTCTTGGGGTAATGGTCTTCTATATATTCCAAACTGTTTTCTATGACTTTCTCCAATATCTCTTCACGACGGCGCGCTATACGTGCTATAGGCATGTCTGAGGCATTGGGATATAAAGGCGTATATTCAGCCATAAACCGTAAAATTATGATTTAATATGATATATTTACAATGTGACAGCCTTTTTTGTGGGGATTTTATTTTCAAATTTTTTTTGATGCAAAAGGAAACAAGTGTGCCTATACATGCTCCTATGGCATATCTCGTGATGACATCTGTCCAATGATGCTGTCCTGCTGCTACTCTACAAATGCCTGCAATTGCTGGGCGTAGTGCCGCACCTGCCCATACTACTGGCTTCCCCCTCTACTATTAGGATATAATCGCGAATAGACCGTAGCTGTAAAAAATGTGGATGACGCTGAAGATGATGTGTGTCCTGAATAGAAAGAACTTCGCGCTGATTTACCATAACTTCTGTCGCTCAAGCGATAAGCATAGGGTCTTATCCGTCCTGCAAGAGCTTTAATGCTTAAATTAAAGGCTGTATTGAAAGTGAACGTTTCTATCCACATTGGAATAATATATTTCCAATGGTTGCTAGCATTTTTGCCTGCAAATCATAGACCGGGAGTAATATTGGTAAGCATCACTACATTTTTCTGCTGCAATGGAATGTTGGCTTACGGCATAATGGTCAAAACTATTTAGGGTATTCTTATCTAAATTTTGCACCTCTTCCAAACTTATTGCAGATATTTTTTTCTAAAAAAATACTACTGATACCCACTCCTGTGGCTATGGAAAATATTGGGATGCCTATGCCAGAATGTAGCCTATATATACTTGTGCTGAATTTTCCATAAATAATAGTAATGTTACATAGTAGCGTGATGAGAAAATAATTTCCCATTCTCATAAGAACCGCTGCACAAGATTCTTGGAGCCTATAAATATAGGAACTCTTTGGTGTAGTTCATGAGGGATGATGTCCATAATAGGCTGTGTACCATCTGTGGCGATACCCATAGCCTGCTCCTGTAGAAATGCCATAGGATTACATTCATACATCAGACGAAGCTTTCCCTTACCTGATTTTTTATCCTTTGGATACATGAAAATACCTCCTTTGATAAGATTTCGGTGAAAGTCACCTACCATAGAACCTATATATCTTAGAGAAAAGGGCTTGTGCTTAGTGTCATCCATACAGTCGTTGACAAATTCTTTTACATCATCGGGAAAAGAGTTGTAATTACCCTGATTTATGGAGTAGGTAGTTGCCTCCTCAGGCGTGTGAATATGGGGGTGGGAAAGACAAAACTCTCCAATAGAATTATCTAAGGTGAACCCATTTACACCATTTCCTGTGGTATATACCATCATAGTACTGGAGCCATATAAAATATATCCTGCCGCTATTTGCTTTTTTCCCGGCTGGAGGAAATCTGCTGTAGTGCAGGGGCTGCCTAATGGAGAAATTCTCCTATATATAGAAAAGATAGTACCTACAGGTGCTAGAACATCTATGTTGGAAGAACCGTCCAAAGGGTCGAAAAGTACTACATACTTGGCAGTACTACTTTCTTCATCTTTATGAAAACTTACAAAAGTATCTTCTTCCTCTGAAGCTATGCCGCAACATTCACCACTGGTTTTCAGGCACTTAATAAGTATAGTGTTGGCAAATTCGTCCAATTTCTTTACCTCTTCACCTTGTATATTTACATTGCCAGTATTACCGAGAATATTATCTACTAATCCGGCATGGCGTAGGTCTCTGTTTACTATCTTAGCAGCTACGCTTATATCTCTCAATAGTCTGGAAAGTTCGCCCGTGGCCTTAGAAAATTTTTGTTGTTCTGAGCTAATAAATTCATCTATGGTAATAAGTCTTTGCATCATTGTGTATTTTTGCCTTTGCAAATATAAAGTATTGCAGGATGAAAAATATTGAAATTTCTAGAGCTACACCAGATGATTTACAAGGAATTTACACTTTGATAAAAGAACTTGCTATTTATGAGAAAGAGCCGGAGGAACCCTCCAATACTTTTGCCAATTTTTTTTATGAGGGAACATGTGAACAGCCTTATTACAAAGCTTATGTAGCCAAAGATGGAGAAGTGGTAGTGGGTGCCGCAGTGTATTATTATGGATATTCTACATGGAAGGGTAAGATGATATATTTGGATGATCTTATCGTAAGAGATAGTCATAGACGTATGGGCATAGGTAGATTACTCGTCAATGAATTGATAAGAGAAGGTAGTAAAAATGGGGTTAACCAACTCCGTTGGCATGTATTGGATTGGAATACGCCAGCTATAGAGTTCTATAAGACACTAAATGCTAGCTTAGATTCCTCTTGGATTACCGTAAAGATAGAAAAAGATAATTTGCAGGAATTGGCAAAAGGTCTTTGATATTCTTTTTCTATCTTATGTTGAAGAGCAGGGGTTTGCGTTTGGATATTTTGGTGTAAGATAAAATTCAAGAGATTACTCCACAATTGCGGATATTATTTGTACCGTTTTATGATGGCTATCAAAATTTTAGCACAAAATTTTCTTTCTCTTTTTTCTCTTTGCGGATAAATGCCAAGCCTATTTCATAGAGGTCAACAGTCATGGTGATTTCCGTATGTTGCTGAATGTCATGCCAAGCCTTCTCCATCTCTTCCGACCAGTGGATGTCATCGAATATTAGAAAGGCATCGTTATCTAGATAAGGTAAAAGTAGTGAAAGATAGCGTAGGGTAGGCTCATATCTGTGGTTGCCATCTATGAAAACCAAGGAAAACTTTGGATTGGATGCTAAGAGTTTTGGCAAGGTATCATCAAAATTACCTATCAATATCTCTATATTTGAGAGTTCTAATAGTTCAAAATTCTTTTGGGCTACTCCTGCAATTTCAGGGCATCCTTCCATAGTGAGGATTTTGGCTTTGGGGTTTCCTTTTGCCAAATATGCCGTGGTAATGCCAAGTGAAGTACCTAGCTCCAGGATGTATTCAGGCTTATAATATTGGGCTATGCGAAACAAGAGTTGGGCATACTTTTTGGGCTTCAAACTTGTGTTGGCTATATCTTTTACTTTTCTGATATTGCCATCGAATATGCGAGAGCCAGCACCGAAGTCGGTAATTTCTATTTGCGTACTATCTTTTTTTGATAGCTTGCGAAAATTTTCAACAAGAGTGTAAGCCTCATAAGGTTTCTTGTCATGTAGCACGTGCCTATAAAAATCAAATACAAAAGGGGAATGAAGCCGAAATGCCGACTTCGCCTTTTTCTTGTAGGACAAATAGTGTTTTATCCTATCCAAATTGCTATACATTATGCAATATTTTGGATAAGGTCGTATTGCGTGATAAGGTGTGGTCTGGCATCATTGTCATATACCAGTACTGCCGAATTTTCTTTGGTAATCATATTGGAAACCTTTGCCAAATCGTCGTGTAATTGTACAGTAGGAAAAGGAGGTGACAGGTGCGAATCCAATGGCGCATTTCTACTTTCCGGGGATTCTATGAGCAACTTGAGAATATTTTTTTCACTAATGCTGCCGATGAATTTGTCTCCATCTGCTACGGGAATCTGAGAGATGTCTTGATCTTTGAAGAGCTTTAGCGCATCTTCCAGCGTGGCAGTAGCTTGTAGGCTGTGGAAGTTTTTATTGTGTTTCTTTGCTAAAATATCTTTTACCGAAGGTGTCTTTTGAAGTTGTAGAGGAGGCAGAAATCCTCTTTCTCGCATCCAGTCGTCATTAAATATTTTGGCCATATATCTAGAGCCGTGATCGTGCAGAATGATGACTACAAAGTCATCTTTTGCCAATTTGTCTTTGAGCTGAAGTAAACCTGCGACTGCCGAACCAGCGGAGTTGCCTACAAATATACCTTCCTCTCTTGCCAGCCTTCTTGTCATGATGGCGGCATCCTTATCTGTAACTTTCTCGAAGTAGTCTATAACGCTGAAGTCCACATTTTCGGGTAATATGTCTTCTCCAATACCTTCTGTGCTGTAGGGGTATATTTCATTTGTATCAAAGATACCCGTTTCATGATATTTCTTAAATACAGAACCATACGTGTCTATACCCCACATTTTGATATGGGGATTTTGTTCTTTCAGGTATTTGCCTGCACCGGAGATAGTCCCACCTGTGCCTACACCTACTACAAGATGCGTTATTTTGCCGTCAGTCTGTCTCCATAGCTCGGGGCCGGTCTGTTCATAATGTGCTTGGCGATTGGAGAGGTTGTCATACTGGTTCATCCATACACTGTTAGGTATCTCCTTAGAGAGGCGCTGTGCAACGGCATAGTAGGAGCGAGGGTCTTCGGCGGTAACATTTGTGGGGCATACAATAACTTCAGCACCGAAGGCTCTGAGGATATCAACTTTTTCCTTTGATTGCTTGTCGGTAGTGGTAAATATGCATTTATAGCCCTTTACACAAGCGGCTATAGCCAGTCCCATACCTGTGTTGCCAGAAGTACATTCTATGATAGTGCCTCCTGGCTTTAATTTGCCAGAGGCTTCAGCATCTTCTACCATCTTTAGTGCCATGCGATCTTTGATAGAGTTGCCGGGATTGGTAGTCTCTATCTTTACATATATTTGTGCAGGGATATCTGCCGTTATCCTATTGATTTTTACGATAGGCGTATTACCTATTGTCCCTAAAATATTCTCATAAACTTGCATAGCGCAAAAATATTATTAGCATTTACATATTCTAAGAAAAAGAATCTACATAAGTAGAAAACTATTCTGGATATTCATCGGCATCCAATTGGATAGGTCTGATTATGCTCTCTTCCAATATAATAAAAGTCTCTGTGCGAGTGATATCTTCTATCTGCTGTATCTTGTCGTGAAGAAGGTCACGTAGATGTTTCGTATCTTTGCATACTACTTTTACAAACATAGAGTACATGCCTGTAGTATAGTTTAGTTCAATGACTTCTGATATTTTTTCCAGTTCTTTGGCTACCACACTATATTTTGAACTTTTACTCAGATATATGCCTAGAAAGGCTGTGATGTCAAAGCCCATAGTACTTTGGTTGATATGGAGATTAGAACTTTTGATGACGCCCATCTCTTCCAATTTTTTGATACGTACATGTACTGTGCCACTGGAGATAAATAATGCCTTTGCAATGTCTGTATAAGGCATTTTGGCATCTTCCATCAAGTAACTTAAAATTTTTACGTCTGTCTGATCTAAATTAAACTTTGCCATTTGTAATTTATTTTGTAATATAAATAAAAATAAAATAATTTCAAAAAAACAAGCATTTTAAAATTATAGGGCAAATATAGGTATCAAATTTAATGAAATAATTGCAAACTAATTAAAATCGTGAATGTTAATTATATCATGACAAAATGTTTACTTTTATTTTTTACTTTCGTTAAATTGAAATAACACTGTATAAATTTTTTATTTTCCGATGAAATATAGTAATAGAGAAGGTTTGTTGTCTAAAATCTTAGGTAAAGGTGCCGATGAACAAATAAACACATTGTTTTCAAATTCATTGCATTATATCGTCCAAATTGCAGCAGCAGTTGTAATCTTGGCATTAGGGTGGTGGATAATCAACAAAATTTTAGAAAAATTTGATGAAAGGCTAGAACATTACAAGAAAATGGATGCTTCACTAAAGTCTTTTATGAAGAATCTGATTCATTTTGGATTGAGGGGAGCTCTGATTTTGGTAGTATTGAATATTGTAGGCATACAAACTACATCAATTGTTGCTGTATTAGGTGCTGCATCCTTTGCCATAGGTCTTGCATTACAGGGTAGTTTGGCAAATTTTGCCGGAGGTGTACTTATAATCATGTTCAAACCTTTCAAAATTGGCGACGTGATTGAAGCACATAATAAAGTGGGTAGAGTCAGAGAAATCCAATTATTTAATTCCATCATGATTACGAACGATAATAAGACTGTGATTATTCCAAATGGAAAGCTTACAGGCGAAATTCTAACAAATTATACTAAACTCGGTAGTGTGCAATCGGATATAGAATTTCAGGTAAAACCTAATATAGATATTTCAGCACTCCGTGAAGAAATTTGGATACTTCTGAAGGCTATGCCGGAAATCCTAAATGCACCGCAACCGTCAGTATATCTCAAGGAATTTGATAATGGTAGTGTAACACTTATTCTTCGCTTTAATATTGCGGTAGGCCATTCTACTGCAACTACTTTCAAAGTGAAGGAGCAAATATATTATTTGGTAAAGAAATTGGAAGATCAGGGCGTAATTTCTGCAAATAATCATGAAGACATGGATTTATCCCAAAATCTTATCACCGAAAAGACTGTGCAAAAATAAATATTGCAATCCTCTTGCTGTACTCCTCATAAGTAGGGATATTTGGAGAGATAGTTATTATGTGTGATTTTGCCCATTTGCATTGCCATACCCAATATTCCTTATTGGACGGTGCCTCTGATATAGATGTGATGCTGAAGAAGGCTGCTGCCAATGGTATGCCTGCGGCAGCCATTACGGATCATGGCAATATGTTTGGAGTTTTTAAATTTTTTTCTACAGCAAAAAAATATAAGATAAAACCAATATTAGGCTGTGAAGTGTATGTGGTTGAAGATAGATTCCAGAAAAAATTTACTAGAGATGTCCGAGATAAAAGATACCATCAATTGCTAATGGCAAAGAACGCCAAAGGGTACAGTAATTTAATGCAAATAGTATCATTGGGGTTTATAGATGGATTGTACAATGATTTCCCCAGAGTAGATAAATCACTGATAAAGCAGTATGCGGAAGGGATTATCGCTACCTCCTGCTGTATAGGTGCCGAAGTGCCTCAAGCCATCATCCACAAAGGTGAGGAGGAAGCCGAGAAGATACTGATGGAGTGGCGGGAAATATTTGGGGATGACTACTATATAGAATTACAGCGTCATCATATCGAAGATATAGATGGTACAGGATGGAGTCAAGAAGCTGTAAATCAAGTATTGGTAAAGCTGGCGCGTAAGAATGATATAAAAATCATTGCTACCAATGACTCACATTATGTGAATTTGGCTGATGCCAAAGCCCATGATATATTGTTGTGTCTGCAAACTGGCAAAGACATCAGCGACCCCGACAGATTTAAATTTGCCAACGACCAGTTCTTCTTCAAAACTCAGGAAGAGATGAAGGAACTCTTCAAAGATATACCAGAGGCTATAGAAAATACATTAGAAATAGCGGAGAAGGTACAGCATCTTTCCTTGGAACGAGATGTATTGCTGCCCGCATATACTATACCGGAATCTTTCGCCACACAAGATGATTATCTGGAGTTTCTCACTTATGATGGCGCAAAGAGAAGGTGGGGAGACCTCATACCTATTTCTATAAAGGAGCGGTTGGATTTTGAACTTTCAGTAATACGAGACATGAAGTTTCCGGGGTATTTCCTTATAGTTCAGGACTTTATAGGTGAAGCCAAGCGATTAGGGGTAGCTGTAGGTCCTGGGAGAGGATCTGCCTCAGGCTCTGCGGTAGCCTATGCCATAGGAATTACCAATGTAGATCCTATAAAGTATAATCTCCTCTTTGAGCGCTTTCTTAATCCCGAAAGAGTATCTATGCCTGATATGGATATAGACTTTGATGATGTAGGCAGGCAGAAGGTTATAGACTATGTCATCCATAAGTATGGACAAAGTCAGGTAGCACAAATTATCACTTATGGCACCATGGCAGCAAAGAGTGCTATAAGAGATGTAGCCAGAGTGCTTAAATTGCCACTTTCAGAGTCTGACAAGTTGGCGAAATTAGTGCCGGAAGTGCCCAAGATTACCCTAAAGACTGCTTATAGTGATGTACCGGAACTCAAAGATATTAGAGAGAATGATACCACATTGCGAGGGCAGACCCTACAGCTCGCAGAAGAGCTTGAAGGCTCTATACGCAATAGAGGCATACATGCCGCCGGCGTAATTATAGCACCTGGAGACATAAAGAATTTTGTTCCAGTATGCAAAGCCAAAGACTCGGACTTACTTGTCACACAGTTTGATGGTAAGTATATAGAAAGTGCTGGAATGTTGAAGATGGACTTTCTAGGGCTGAAAACACTTACTATCTTAAACTTTGCTGTACAATTGATAGAGAAAAATTATGGCACAAAATTAGACCTAGACGAGATTCCTCTGGATGACAGCAAAACCTACGAATTATACCAGAGAGGAGAAACTATAGGCACTTTCCAGTTTGAAAGCGAAGGTATGCAAAAGCATCTCAAAGATTTGAAGCCGGACTGCTTTGAAGACCTCATCGCCATGAATGCCCTTTTCAGGCCAGGACCTATGGAATATATTCCAAACTATATAAAGCGCAAGCATGGTAAGGAGACTGTACACTATGACCTTCCAGAGATGGAAGAGTATCTGAAGGATACCTATGGGATTACAGTATATCAGGAGCAAGTGATGTTGCTGTCCCAAAAATTGGGAGGATTTTCTAAGGCCCGTGCCGATGACCTCCGCAAGGCTATGGGCAAGAAAGACAAAGTGAAACTGGACTCGCTGAAGCCACAATTTATGGAAGGAGCACAACAGAGAGGATTGGATGTACAAGTACTAGAAAAAGTATGGACAGACTGGGAAGCATTTGCATCTTATGCTTTCAATAAGTCGCACTCTACATGCTATGCCTATATTGCTTTCCATACTGCATATCTCAAGGCGCACTATCCGGCAGAGTTCATGGCGGCAGTATTGTCGCATAATATGAACAACGTAAAGGATATATACTTCTTTATGAATGAATGTCGCCGCATGAATATAGCTATCTTGGGACCCGATATCAATGAGAGTGATATAAAATTTGCTGTCAACAAGAAAGGCGAAATTCGCTATGCCCTGTCAGCAATAAAAGGGGTAGGAGAGGCAGCAGTCTCTGGAATAATATCAGAACGAGAGGCAAATGGAAGCTTTGAAGACGTATTCGACTTCGTCAAAAGGGTAAATCTTCGAGCCGTAAATAAAAAAAATATAGAGATGCTTGCGCAAGCCGGGGCTTTCGACAGTTTTGCCAATATCCATAGAGCACAATATTTTGTAGAAAATAAGGATGGTGGTAGCTATGTAGATAGACTCATACGTTTCGGCAATCAATATAAGCAACAGAAAGAGTCAAGTACTATTTCATTGTTTGGGGGTAATTCAGATGATATGATTATTCCGCCGGATGTTCCCCATGCTAATAAATATGATGACTTCACACGTCTTCAGAAGGAGAAGGAAGTGATGGGTATCTATCTTACAGGACACCCTTTGGATGAGTTTGATATCACTATTAGCATGTATGCGCAGGCTACATTGAGTAATATTATGGATTTCAAAAACCGCAATAGCATTGCGGTAGCGGCACTCATCACTGATGTGCAGAAAAAGATGGATAGCAAAGGAAGGTATTTTGCCATAGTGAAAATAGAAGATTTGGAAGGAGATATGGAATTAAGGTTCTTTAGCGAGGATTACAATAAGTTTATGTCCTATTTTGAAATAGGAAACAGACTCCTATTTCAAGGATTCTTGAGACCATACTATAATGATAATGAAAGGTATGAGTTCAAGATTTCCAATATACAATACTTACAAGATGTCTTGGAATTGAAAGCTAAGGGCATGGTAGTGGCGGCATTATATACGGATGTGAATGATGAGTTTATAGATATTTTATTTAAGCTTTTGAAAAAAAATAAGGGTAAAAAAATATTTTATCTATACCTTATAGATGAGAATAATGAAAAGCTACAATTTCATTCAAAGTCATATATGGTAGAAATTTCGGAGACCTTTATCCTTAATTTATCTAAATTTTTACCTTGTAAAGTAAAAATAATCTAACTTTGAATCCGAATTTAGTTTGGCAATAGGCATGTATGTGCATTTCATAGTTTCGTTTTTATTTTTTATTTCTATAGGGAATCTATGCGCACAGCCGGATGTATTGATAAGCCGCACGGATACCTTCTCTTATGGCGAAGGTTTTGAATTCCTCGCCCCCATAAAACTTTTGGAGGATAATAATACCATCAAATATTTTGTAGATGCCAACCGTGCATACCAAGATGGCAATCTGAAAGCAGCTTTAAAATTGGTGGATAAATGCCTCAAGGAAGATGCCTCAAATGTGGATGGATATATGCTCAAAGCATGGATATTACTGGAAGAAATGCATTATGATGAGGCTCTTGCTAATGCCAATAAGGCACACAATATTTCTCCATCTGACTGGCGTACCAGCTACTGCATAGCCTTCTGTAAGTTTGCCAAAGGAGACTTCCTCGGTGCTACCGTAGATTACTCCAATGTAATAGCCATGAATAATACAATATTTCAGGCGTACGAAGGTAGAGCTGCTGCTAAGATGCAACTCAAAGAGTATCAGAGTGCGAAAGAAGATTATGATTTGGCCATTATGATGAAGCCAGCATATATCAAAGCCTATTATGGTCGGGCTGTCTCCAATTACCATCTAGGAAACTATGAGGCGGCTCTTAATGATTTTAATAGTGTTATCGTGAAAGAACAGGAAAATGCCTTGGCCTATTACTTTAGGGCTCTATGTAAAAAAAACCTCAATCAGATGTCCTCCGCATGTATGGATTTGCAGAAAGCTTCATCAATAGGTTTGGAAGAAGCTAAACAAGAAATGAAAAATTTTTGTTTTAGATATTGAACAATTATTATATATATAGATTATTTAGTAAAGAATGGTAACAGAACAAGACATCATCAGGAGAAATCAGAGAGTAGTAGAGTTATTTAAACATTTTGATATGCCGGTTCGGCTGATAGGTGATATCAATACTCCAGCAATTATATACAAAGATTTATATTGCCTTTGTTGTTATGTAAAAAATTTCTATCTAGTATTTACGGACAAGCCTTTTAATGGAGAAAATATAGGGCAAATTAAGCTTACTAAAGATATAGCCTGTACCAAAGAAGAGATAATGGCTCTATTGGAGAGAGGGGAACACCGCCTCGTATATAAGATTAAAGTCAAAGATACAGAGTTGTACCTTAGTGGTTACAACTTTTTGGACAAGGACAATCTTGACGGCAGGTATCCTGTTTTTGCCAAATTTGGTTATAAAATATATTTTGACAAAGATTACGCGCAGTCCATAGTGGATTCTTACCTTGAATATCAGCTGGAAGTAGTCTAGTGCGTGCTGGCATAATCCTTCAGTGCATCTAATTCTAGGGCTATCTTGTTGCGCCACACCTCATGTGGGCTATAGATAGTGCCATGATTCGTATCTTTGTCATACCGTTGCTGTACTGCCTCCATTTCTTTTACCATTTTATGTATGATTTTGTCGTAAATATCAAAATGATGGCAATCTGTATGTATATTGGCAAATGCTGCTCTGATTTTGCGGGCATAAAGTTCAGAAATATCGAAATGTAAACGTTCATGTTCCAGTAAGTTATCATCTGCCAAATTTTTCTTAACCCAAGACTTTTCAGGCATCATCACGGCGGTAATTGTATAGGTGAATATATCATCATCACAGCTTATATCTAATTTTATTTGACATGCAGTAGTCGCTGCCATATTAGATATAGGGACTTTTCCTTTATAATCTTCCCATTCCAAAGGAGCGTTTTCATTCCAAACTATTCCTTTTTGTGCCACAACTGACAAGGGAAAATATAGAAATAATATATAAAAAATAATATATTTTAACTCCAGGACAAATATTTCAAAAATAGTCTTCATTATTTTAATCACGTGTATATTTGCTTTAATATTGCATAAATATCATACCAATCCTATAATTTGACAAATATTATATGTCCAGACATTCTTCTACACACAAACTTACTTTAGCAGGTGTTTTTATTACTATGGGCATCATCTTCGGTGATATAGGTACATCTCCTATATATGTGATGACTGCTATTATACACAATCATGTGATTACTAAGGAATTGATCTATGGAGGTGTTTCTTCGGTATTCTGGACTTTGCTTTTTATTACTACCATAAAATATGTGTATCTCGCCCTGAATAATGATAACAGGGGTGAAGGTGGAATTTTTGCACTCTATGCTCTTGTACGCCGATATAAAGCAAAATGGGTACTTTTTCCTGCCCTCATAGGCTGCGCAACCCTGATTGCTGACGGTTTTATCACGCCTCCTATATCTATTTCCTCTGCTATAGAAGGACTGCAATTACTCAATCCCAATATTGAAACTATGAATATCGTAATACCCATAATCATCATAATATTTCTATTCCAGCAATTTGGGACAAAAGTAGTGGGTTCTGCTTTCGGCCCTATCATGTTTATATGGTTTTGCATGATAGGTATTCTGGGTACTATACAAATTATTGAGCATCCTGAGGTAATCAATGCACTCCATCCCAAATATATGATTAATCTCATATTTGGTACAAAAGGGGGATTCCTATTCTTAGGAGCCGTATTCTTATGCACTACGGGAGGAGAGGCTCTGTATTCAGATTTGGGACACTGTGGCAAACAGAATATTAGAGTGAGTTGGGGGTTTGTGAAAGTAATGTTGTTGCTCTGTTATTTTGGACAGGCAGCATACCTAATACAATTTGAAGGACAAAAGTGGGGCGAAAATAAAGTATTTTATGCCTTGATGCCGGAATGGTTCTTGCCGTACGGAATTTTTGTAGCCACAGCAGCTACAATTATTGCCAGTCAAGCCTTGATAAGTGGTGTATTTACCTTGGTAAATGAAGCTGTAAAACTTAAACTTTTGCCTAATTTCAAGGTGCTTTATCCTTCAGAAAGCCAAGGGCAGATATATATTCCTGCCATAAATTGGTTGTTATTAGGGGGGTGTTTATTAGTGCAAATCATTTTCAAAGAATCCGGAAAAATGGAAGCAGCTTATGGTCTGGCAATTACGCTAAATATGCTTATGACTACATCATTACTCACTTATTTATTTATTACAAGGAGAAAATCAATATTAATTATTACAATGTTTACTATATTCTTTGTGATGGTAGAAGGAGCATTTTTCCTTTCAAACCTTGATAAATTAATGCATGGAGGCTGGTTTACAGTTATGATATCCATATTCATTTTTGTATTCATGATTATCTTCTATTATGCTCGTAAATTGAGAAATAAGCATGTGGAATTTGCCGAGATTAAAGATTATATAGCTGTAATTCGCGACTTACAGCAGGATACAACCATCCCCAAGGAATCTACAAATCTTGTATATCTGTGTATGGCTAATGATCAGCACCACATAGATTCCAATATCATTTATTCCATCCTTCGCAAGCGACCAAAACGAGCAGATGTATATTGGTTTATCCACGTAGATATTACGAATGATCCTTATGGTGCTACATACATGGTTAATACCATCATACCTAAGCATGTATTTTTTATCAAACTTAAGTTTGGCTTTAAAGTAGAACATAAGGTCAATACAATGTTCAGTAAAATTGTAGAGGAAATGGTGGAGCAAGGTGAAATAGACCCACTAAGTCAATATCCGTCACTACGCAAACATGATATGCCTGCCGACTTCAAGTTTATTATCATGAACTCGCATGTGTCTATAGATAATAATCTTACCGGTATAGAGCAATTCTTGACCAAGAGCTATAGTGTCATCAAGAAGTTGAGTCTTTCTACGGTAGAAGACTTCGGCTTGGAGCGCGCCAACGTGGAAATAGAGACAGTTCCTATCTACGTGAAACAGAAGACAAATATTAACCTAGAAAGGGTGGCTACAAAGCGATAACGTATCATACCAATATATATATATATATTCTATATTATAGGATATAGTTTCTGCGATAGTAAATTTCATCAACCATTTTTGAGAATAGTATTTATTAAAAATAAAAAAGTCATCTCGAAGGTAAAGAGATGACTTTTGAAATATATTTTGGCATTGTATTGTGCCAATTCTAGGGAGAAGGATGGGGCTCGAACCCACGACCCTCGGAACCACAATCCGATGCTCTGACCTACTGAGCTACCAACTCCGTTTTGAGAAGGCAAAGGTAGGAAAAATCTGTGACTTTGGAATAGCTTAGTTTAAAATTATTGCATAATTTTAAATACCAACTCCTGCATCAGTGCTGCATCATCGGCGGCACTCTCTATGCCTTTTGATTTTCTATCATATAGGGCTATTAGATGTAGGGCATTGCGTATCCTTGCTGCATCATACATGTTCAATGCGCTGCGATAATTTTTTACCGCAAAAGGGGGTATTCCTGCGGCAGAGGCTATTTCTCCATCATTCATTCCTGCCATCTTTTCTACACAAAAAAGCCTGCTGAAATAGTTATACAACGTTGCCAGCACCATCTGTATGGGGCCGGCTTTAGGATTTTTACTGAAATAATTTATTATCAACAAAGCCTTTGCCCTGTTGCCCGTCTCAAAAGCTTTAGTAAGCTCAAAAGAGTTATATTCTCGGGAGATGCCTATCTGCTGCTCTATCTGCTGCTCTGTAATAGTGGCATTTTCGGCTACCAGTCGCAATTTTTGCAGCTCATTGTAGATACGCGAAAGGTCATTGCCTAAGTATTCGCTGATGAGTAGGGCGTGTGCCGGAATAATTTTCATATTTAGTTGCCTACATGTGTCCATTATCCAAGAGGGTAGCTCACTATCTTTGAACTTTTCTGCTTCAAAGTAAACGGATTTCTTCTGTATATTTTTTCCGAAGGCTGTTCTCTTATCAGGTGTTTTATACTTGTGGCTCAATACCAAAATTGTAGAGCTTACAGGCCTGTCAATATATTTTTCTAATAACTCAAAAGACTTCAACTGCTGTGCTTCTCGGACGATTACAAGTTGCCTTTCGGCGAAGTTTGGCAGACGCATACAGGTATTTATAATTTCGGAAGGCTCTGCATCTTTGCCATAAAATATAGATAAATTGAAGTCGCGAGTGCTAGGGTCTAAGGCGTGGTCTTCTATATGTCTTTCAATAATATCTATAAAATAGGTTTCTTCTCCACATAGAAAATATATGGGTGCATAGCTATTATGCTTTAGGGTATGTATGATTTCCTGAAATTTCATGTAGCTGTTACCATACTGCAATATGGTCTTCACATACGCCATACGCAGAGAATTCCTCAGTGATGCCGTTCATGTTTACAATTCCTTTGAAGGTGCCGAAGGGTTGTGTGAAGATACTTTTCATGGCTATGATATTAAGATTTTCACTCCTTGCGCCATTGGGTGTAAAGGTGGATTGGATGATGCTGTCAGTAGTACTTACTTGCCAAGGGTCTTCATCTAATTTTTTGGGGACTAGGAACTCAGTATTTCCTAGCAATATTCTCTGGTCGCCCCACCATAGAGCGTTCTCCAGTTCGCCGTTGAAGTGCTTCACGAGGTTGAAGGCCATAGATTTTCCAGAGGCAGTAGTGCCTATGGCTGATGCCCAATTCCACTTTGTGGACTTCGGAGGGTAGCCTTTTGTAAAGTCTATGGCTCCATAGTCACCTTGAATGTGGAATCTTTCTCCTTTATAGTCAATGTCGAGCGTTACGGGCAGCGGCAAGTTTTTGTAGGTGAAATTGAAAGGTCGTCCTTGTGACGGTGCTATTGTGCTAAGACCATTATCGGTGAGCTGTGCATGTAGGGCAAGGTTGAACTTACCTTTATAAGCAAAATGCATGACATTATTAAGCGTAGAAATGTCATAAGATCCCAGCTTCCAATGGCTATTCATATTAGGGTCGAAAGCAATATTAAATCCTGCTGGAAGGGTAGTCTTATCTTCAATAAATAGGGAACGCGAAGGAACATAAAAGTAGGTAAATGCTGTGGATACGAAACCAGCATCTACGATAGCTATGCCTGCAAAAAGGTCTTGGCTATATACGCCAAAAAATATCCACGCCTTGCGTTCGGAGAAACGCTTTAATGAAAATAATGCTGACTTGTCCCAAAAGGAGGTCTGTGGGTGCGCAATGATGTCATCATAAACACCGAAGGGTAGAACTTTGCCGTGTTTGAGTAGATACGATTCTTTGGGTAGGATGGTTCTCATGCGTCTTTAAATTTTGGAATATTTTGGATAAAGGTATAACTTCCTAAGGAAAAATCTATGTGTGCAATAAAGGTTTGTACGCCATTTGTAACCATTAAATAGGGGGCTTTTATTGCTATGTTATAAATGGCTGCTTGTTCAAAATATTTTTGATGAATTTTGGAACTTTGGGATTTACATTCTATCAGTAAATAGGGCTGTGATAAGTGATTGTAGGCGACAATATCGTAGCGTTTTTCCAGTTTATTGACATTGATTTTTTTTTCTATGGATAAAAAAGAATAAGGATAGCCACCTTCAAGATGTAAATGTTGTATCCAATGCTGACGGATAAGTTCTTCTGGCGTAGCCACCAACCATTTTTTTCTTACAGGGTCAAAAATCTTGTCGAAATGCATTTAGAAATCTGCGGCTAGTACCAAATTTAAGTCTGTATGCCTCAGATTAAACTTTTCTGCTATAAAGTCTTTGGTGAGGTGGCCTTTGTATAGGTATGTACCGTGACATAATCCTTCGTTGAGTTTTATACTTTGCTCTATGCCGCCCATTTTTGAAGTATTCTTGAGTATGGGTGTAAGGATATTGCTGATGGCATAAGAGGCAGTACGCGAAACGGCAGAAGAAATATTGGGTACGGCGTAATGGATGATACCATGTTTTACAAATATGGGATGCTCGTGAGTGGTAGGATGAGAAGTTTCTATGCAGCCGCCGTGGTCTATAGACACATCTATGAGTATAGCACCCTTTTTCATGCCTCTTACCATGTCTTCGGATACTACCTTGGGGCATGTGCCATTCTGTGGTGCTAAAGCTCCGATTACGACATCAGCGCGCACTATATTTTTCTTTAAGTTCAGAGCGTCTAATACAGAAGTATATATTCTGGTGCCTAAGCGGCTTTGTATCCTGCTCAGCCTGTAAATGTTATCGTCAAACACTTGCACTTGAGCACCAAGACCCATAGCGGCACGGGCAGCATTTTCGCCTACGGTTCCAGCACCTATAATTAGTATCTTACTGGGCGGCTGCCCCGAAATACCGCCCATGAGTATGCCCTTGCCATATTCATTGCTCATATACTTGGCAGACAATACGATGGTATAAGCACCAGCAATCTCGCTCATGCTATGCATGATAGGGTAGTAGTGGTACTCGTTTTTGATATACTCCCAAGCTAGTGCCGTAACTTTTTTCTCCATGAGGATTTTTAGCCCGGATTTTGATAGCGTAGGCAGGTGTAGGGGCACTATAAGTACCTGATGGGGATGTATTTGCGCATATTCTTCGCCCATCAGTGGGGCACTTTTCAGGATGATATTGGCCCTATATACCGAGGCCTTGTCGCTACACAATTCTGCGCCTGCGTTCAGATAAGATTCATTATCAAAATTGGCATCAGCACCGGCATCTTGTTCTATAAGTACTCTGTGACCCTGACTTACCAATGTGGCCACGGAATTAGGGGTGAGCGAAATCCTACGTTCGTCGGGATTAATATTTTTAGGGATACCTATAAATAGAGATTTGCGTGCATCCTGAATTTCTGCTACTGCTTCCTTAGGCATCAAAGCATACTCTTTTTTGAGCTTGGTAAGCGATTCCTGCATGTTTCAAAGGTAAGAATAATTTTTACTTGAGACAATGTGCGAATGTAGCATTGAAATTATGTGCCAATGAGAAGAAGCGAAAACTGCAAGATTCTCTATGTGAAACTTCCCGATGTTCTATGCGTAGGAAGTATTGGTTCTAGGTCCTCTAATCTTTAAAGTAGGAAAATAATATACATTAAACCTTTTCGTTTATTTAAGTCTAAGGAGTAAAAATATTTTATGAAAAAAATGAATCTAAATTTTATGAAAAAAATGAATCTAATTCTTTTGGGCATGTTGTTAATTATGAATAGCTATGCCAAGCCTTATGGTGAGCATTTGATACAATTGCTGTCGCCTGAAACTTTGGCTCATGTCATCGTGGAGGTACAAGGAAAGCCTTTGACACTTAGCCCACAGCAGCAATCTCAGCTCTTACCCATTTTTAGTCAGATGATAGAGAAAGTCAGAATGGAAGAAGTCCCATATACTTCTGTGCTTATACAGCAACACACACAAATAGACAGTATTAAAGATATGCACTTGCCTCAAACGCAGCAACAGTTGCAACTAAAAGCTATTCGTGAAAATTATAAAGAGCAGTTGCAGGGATATTATTTTGCTGTAATAAATATTCAAAATGACGTAGAAGCACAAGTAAAAACAATACTTACACCTGCACAAATTATGCTTTGGCAGTCAGCGCATAAGGAGAAGATATGGTATCAAAGCCTTATCCAAGGATAGGAAAGGCTATCACCTCTTACGTAGTCTCAGACTATTGGTTATTACGGATACACTACTCAGGGACATAGCGGCGGCTGCCAACATAGGATGTAATGAAATTCCAAAGCTAGGATACAGAATGCCGGCAGCTATGGGTATGCTAACTGCATTGTAAAGGAATGCCCATAGTAGATTTTGATAAATAACCTTTTGTATATCGTGAGATAGCTGTATTGCAATAGGTATTTTCTGTAAGTCACCATGAAGCAAAGTAATATTGGCAACTTCCATGGCTATGTCTGTGCCACTGCCCATAGCCATGCTCACATCTGCTTGAGCTAAGGCAGGGCTGTCATTGATACCGTCACCTACCATGAGTACTTTATATCCTTTTTGTTGTAATTCCGCAATGTATGAGGCTTTGTCTTGTGGCAACATTCGGGAACGGTAATCTAATATGCCTATCTGTTTAGCCATAGCAGCTACAGCAGCCTCACTATCTCCTGAAAGAAGGGCGACCCTAATGTTTTTTATTTTCAAAGTTTGGAGTGTAGCTACGGCATCTTCCCTAAGGGTGTCCTGTAAGGCTGCCAATGCTAGTAATTGTTTGTCATCTGCAAAAGCGATAACTGTGAGAGCTTGTTGTTCCCAAGTGTATAGCTGTTTTTCTACGTGTGAAGGGATGTGGATGCCTCTATCTTTAATAAATGCCATCGTACCGATAGCATAGTGTGTCTGCAAGTGTACTCCTGTTACGCCTTGTCCGGTATGGGTATGGTAATCTTTAATTTTTACTGAAGGAATATCTTGGAGATAAATAACAACAGCTTGGGCTAAGGGATGTTCAGACTTCTGTTCCAAACTCTTGAATACTGCCATGGCAATATCGCTTTTCTCTATTTGTAAGAACTCTTTCACTTGTGGTGTTCCCTTGGTAAGTGTCCCTGTCTTGTCTAGGACTATAGTGTCAGTTTTTCTCAGGTGTTCCATGCTTTCGGCATCCTTAAATAAGATGCCTTTTTCTGCGGCTCTGCCCATACCTACGCTAATTGCAGTGGGCGTAGCCAAACCCAAGGCACAGGGACAGGCTATCACTAGCACTGCAATACTACAGGATAGTCCGAGGTAGAAGCCATCTGCTCCGCCAAAAATATTCCAAAGAGCAAAGGTAGTAAAGGCTACCACCATGATTATAGGTATGAAAACAGAGGCTATACGGTCAGTAAGTCGCTGTATGGGGGCTTTGCTGCCCTGAGCCTCTTCTACCTTCTTGATGATATGTGCTAATACCGTATTGTCGCCCACTTCTAAAGCCTGAAACTTTATGCTGCCCTTCTGGTTGATGGTGCCGGCGAAGACTTTGTCGCCCACTTGTTTATACAAGGGTAAAGATTCTCCACTAAGCATACTTTCATCTATATAGGTAGTACCCTCAATGATTTTGCCGTCAACGGCTATTTTTTCTCCAGGCCTCACCAAGAGGGTATCGTATTTCATGATTTTGTCTATAGCAACTTCTATCTGTTCCCCATTGTAGTCCACGAGTGTAGCATTAGATACCTGAAGTCCTATTAAATTTTGTAGGGCTGCGGTAGTGCGTTTTTTTGCTTTTTCTTCTAAATATCTGCCTATAATGACGAAGGTGATAATCATAGTAGCAGCTTCGTAGTACAGATGAGTTTCTATGCCTTTAGAAGTCCAATATTTTGGAAAAAAAGTATGGATAAGACTATAAGTATAGGCTATAAGTGTACTTAGCGATACAAGAGCATCCATACCCAGATGCCGAGATTTCAACTGCCTCCAAGCACTCTGATGAAAGTCTCTGCCTATAAAAAACACTATGGGTGTACTGAGCAGGGCAAGGAGAAAAGCTACGTAACGTACATGCATAGCAGCCATACCCAATACCATGATGGGAATGGACAGAAGAATAGCCAAAAGACAATATCTTCTAAGTTGCTTCAAAGTCTTTGCCTTCAGCAAGTCTTTGTCGTCTTGTATGTCTAGGATATAGGATTGCTTGTCTAAGGCTTCTTTCAATACGGAAGGCTGTACGAGCTTAGGATTATAGCGTACCTTGACGGTTGCCGCTGCAAAATTGACTACAGCTTCCTCCACCCCGTCTAGTCGAGATAAGACATGCTCTACACGTGTCGCACAGGAAGCGCAACTCATGCGTCTCACCGAAAATATTTGTGTAGTGATAGGTGATGTAAGCATTTTTGTCTAGGTAATGAATAAAACAAAATTACCATAGACGAAGTTCATTAATGAAAATAGTTGAAATTGATTTGTGTTTCAATAACTGAAAATAAAACATTGAATTTTTAAGCAAACAAATTATTTACTCAAAGCCTCTATGACTTTCTCTTTAGGTAAAAAACCTAGGTTTTCCCAAGTCTTGTTGCCATTCTGATAGATTTGCAATACAGGGAGTGCTTCTACCTTCATAGCCTTACACAGCTCAGGGTTTTCATCTGCGTTGATACGCAATACCACTATTTTGTCTGCCATTTCTTTGCTAATCTCTTCCAAATAGGGCTTCATCTTCTTGCAGGGGGCACACCAGTCTGCATAGTAATCCACCAATACTTTTTTGTCGGTTTTCAAGGCATCTTGAAATTGCAGTAAGGTCATGCTTTGGGAAGCAGCCGCAGTATTTGCCGTTACTTCCGGCATATTAGCAGCTCTCCACTTCATGATGCCACCATCCATATTATATACTTCTTTGTAGCCCATTTCTTTGAGTTTTGTCATGGCACTTCCACTTCTGCCGCCACTCAAGCAATAGAGCATGATAGGCTTTTCTTTGTCATAAGCAGTTATTTTTTCGGAGAAATCAGTAGCATTCCAGTCTATGTTTATGGCATTGGCAAGATGCCCCTTTTCATATTCTCCGGGAGTGCGCACATCAATAAGGGTAATTTCGGGATGTTCTTGCAATTTTTTATTAAAATCTGCCACACTGATATTGCCACCAGATTGTGAGTTTCCATTGTTGCAGCCTAAAAGGAAAATTGCCAAGACTGTATATGCTATAAAAATATTATTTCTCATAAGTTATTGTATTTCTGTGTATTGAATATCTTTTTCTTTATTAATTTTATGATTTCCCATAGGAATACTACACTGTCCAGCAGCACAGCCAAAGGCAAAAAGTCCCATAGCGGCAAAATAACTGCCAAATAGTACGCCCACCCATTCTTGCGCCCAAGCTGACTGAATGACAATAAAAATGCCTAAAATAAGGTATAGCCAACGCAGGGGTGTCCAACCTTTCAGTATTCTTTCTTTCATTTTATACAAATATAATTATTAATTCAATTCCCTTTGCAAAGATGCCCAGCCACCACCGTTATAGACTTTTGAGAAGCCTTTGGAAAGGAGTAAACTTTTCGCTGATGCACTACGCATACCTGAAGCGCAGCAGGTGATGATAGGTTTTTCCTTGCTGAGCTTGCTAAGTCGCTGTGGAAGTTCTTGCAATGGAATATTTACGGCATTTTTGATATGCCCCCCCTGAAATTCACCTTTTGTGCGTACATCTAAGATGATAGCTCCTTGAGCTACCCAAGATTTAAGGTCTTCCTTGGGGCTGAATCCTAACATATTTTTTATTTTTTCTAGCATAATATTACTTTTTAACGACACATTGCATTTACTTGTAGCCAACTGCCACCATTAGTACTCTTTATTCCTTTTTGCATCAAAAATTCGGTAGCTTGCCCGCTTCTGTTGCCACTGGCGCAGCATAATATAAGCGGTGGCGGCATTGTTCTAATCTTTTCGAGATGGGCAGGAATCTCCTGAAGTGGGATATTGATACTGCCAGAAACGTGTCCGCCCATGAATTCTCCTGCTGATCGTACGTCAATGATTGTCATGATTTTTTATGTATATAGTCTTGAATAATGTTAAATAGCAAACCACCCATTACTGCACCATACAGTGTGCTATTTACAGGTCGGGAAGTAATAGGGCAGTGACCACTGCTACAGCCCACAAAATAAAAGTAGGCATATCCTGCTATCGCACCGAGGAAGATGCCCATGATTGTCAGTCCATATTTTGTTGCAAAAGCCTTGGTCTTCTCCATCTGCCGTTTGATAGTGCAAATATGAGACCTTGGTAAGGCGTAGTGCGTTACTTTTGTTACATAAGTAAAATAAATTATGTTAAAATATGGGTATTCAGCAAGTAAAATTTTTGTAGCGTTCTACACAACTTCGTTCCAACATCTCTCTGTCCTCTGGGTGTGCGATTTCTATGAGAGCCTTGGCACGTTGCCGAAGATTTTTGCCAAATAGATGTGCAATACCATATTCTGTGACTACATAGTGAACGTGGCCACGTGTGGTTACTACTCCTGCTCCTTGCTGTAAATAGGGCACAATTCTATTTTTACCTTTTTTGGTTCTGGACGTTAGTGCAATAATAGGCTTACCACCATCACTTAGTGCCGCTCCTCGTATGAAGTCCATCTGACCCCCTATGCCACTATACATGGATGTTCCGATACTATCTGCACATACCTGACCTGTGATGTCTATTTCTATAGCACTGTTGATAGCTACGACTTTAGGATTGCGACGTATCACGGCAGGGTCATTTACATAGTCTATGTCCAAAAATATAAATGCTGGATTATCATTCACATAATCATACAGGCGTCGTGTGCCCAAGGCAAAGCCTGTTACTGTCTTATTGGGGTGTACTGATTTCATTGTATTATTGATGATATCTTTATCAAATAAATCAATAATGCCGTCACTAAACATTTCTGTATGTACACCTAGGTTTTTGTGATGGGTGAGCGAGCGAAGTACTGCATCAGGTATTGTGCCGATTCCTAATTGTAAGGTGCTTCCATCGTCAACTAGTTCTGCTATATAGTTGCCAATTATGAGTTCTTCCGGGCCTACATGGTCACTGAAATTTACTTCAGGAAGTGGCTCTTCGGCATATACCATAGCTGTAAACCTTTCGGTATGGATAAGACTATCTCCGTGAGTGCGGGGGACATTGGGGTTGACTTGGGCTATAATAATTTTGGCAGTATTTACAGCACTTCTTGCTACATCTACGCTTAATCCTAATGAGCAATATCCGTGCTTGTCGGGCGGAGATACTTGTACCAAGGCTACATCTAATGGCATATATCCTCGTTTGAACAAATCTGGTATGTCGCTGAGAAATACAGGAACAAAGTCTGCGCGTCCTTCTCGCACAGCTGTACGCACACTATCACTGATAAATAAGCAGTTGATATTGAAAATACCTTCATACTGAGGTTTATCTATTTCTATATCTCCGTGTACGGAAATAAATACGATTTCTACATCTTTGAGTATGGGTGCAAATGCTGCTAAACTTCTTGTCAAATAAAGGGGTGTCTGTGCCCCACCTTGCACGAATACTCTATTGCCACTTTTAATCATGGACAATGCACTTTCTACGTCCGTGTACCTGTAATTATGAAACATATTATTCGGTGAAATTACAATCTTCTTTTTATATCACTAGGATAGTTTTTTTATCTTTTATTAAAATTATAGAAAATAAAAATATTAAAGTATAAGTATAGATATTTAGTATAATATTATTTAAATCAAATATTTATACTTTTTAATGAAAAATAATTTTATTTAAGCTAATAAGTATGTAAGTATATTGTTTTTTGACGGATATTTGTAGAAGGTAGTACAATGTTGTACATAAAAATCTTATATCACTTTTTTGTAGATAATTTTCCGCCACTAGCGTTGATACTTTGGTTGTTTCCACTGACCTTGATATATTCTTTTATGCTGCTGTTTTTTGCAGGAAAGATGAAAGTAGGATGGCAGTGGAATACGGGGTACAGTAGGAAAATCTACCATTTTGGCATATTTATAGTAGCAGGACTTTTACAGGCACATTATGGATTGGGAGGAACTTTTATTATGGGGTGGGCTGCAACGATTACTGTTTTTACGGCAGTTCTAATAGGTGAAAAATCTATCCTTTATCGCGCCTTGGGTAGGGAAAAGGATAGTCCTCATATTTCGTATTATATTCTTGCGCCCTATTTTGCGACACTATTTGGGGGGATATTCAATAATCTTGTTTTGGGAAAAATGTTTGCCATTTACGGTTACTTCCTTACGGGTATAGGGGATGCTGTGGGAGAGCCTATAGGTGTAAAATGGGGAACTCTTCCTATAGGAAACACGCACAGAACAGTACAGGGTACGGCAGGTGTGATTGTTTGTAACATACTTGCTCTAGTATTAGCGCATTATTTTATTTCAGGACTATGGGCATTTACGCCTATATTTCTTTTTGTAGGAATACTTTGTGCTGCAATAGAAATAATTAGCCCTCATGGTTGGGATAATCTTACTACGCAATTAGGAGCAGCAATAGGTCTTTATATACTTTTATAAGTGGAGTTTTTCCTTTTTGGCAAGGAGCTCGTCTTCCGTTTCTACTATATCAGGGTCAGGAACGCAGCAATCTACAGGACATACTGCTGCACATTGCGGTTCTTCATGAAAGCCAGTACATTCAGTACATTTGTCAGATACAATATAGTAATATTCGTCAGATACGGGATTTATTTTCTTTGCGACATCTACAGAACTGCCATCCATGAGTATATATTCACCCTTTAGGGTAGTACCATCAGCCATAGACCATTCTATTCCACCTTCATAGATAGCATTATTGGGGCATTCTGGCTCACATGCGCCACAATTGATACATTCTTCTGTAATTTTTATTGCCATTCGTATTACTTTTGTGCTTTCGAGTACAAATATATATAGGTGATGTTGTTGCAACAAAGAATTGATGCGTTTGTTGAATTAAGAAATTATTTATTCCTTGATAATGAATTTTTATCGAAGATAGAAAGATATAATCCTTGGTTTATTCCCCCCTTTGTTAATAATGCCCTCCAAAGTATCGGGTTCCATTATCTAGATAAAAAAAAATTAGAACTATGGCTAGGTGATTACCCTGTTAGCAGGGTCAAGGAAAGCAAAAAGATAGGCGTAATAGCTGCTGGAAATATCCCATTGGTATGCTTTCAGGATATCATGTGTGTGCTGCTAAGTGGTCATAAGCTGAAGATAAAAATTTCGGAAAAAGACAGTGTACTCACAAGGTATGTCTTGGATTCCTTGATTAAGATGGATAATTGCTGGAGTGAGCGTATAGAAATTTCGGAGCAACTCAAGGATGTAGATGCCATTATCGCTACTGGTAGCAATAATACTTCGAGATATTTTGAGTATTACTTCGCAAAATATCCAAATATTATCAGGAAAAACAGAAATTCTGTAGCCGTCCTTAGCGGTAATGAGACGGGAGAGATGCTGAATGCTTTAGTGGATGATATATGTATGTATTTTGGCATGGGATGTCGCAATGTGACACATCTATATGTTCCGGAAGGATATAATTTTTATCCATTGATAGTTGCTTTAGAGAAGTATAGTTATTTTATTGACCATTATCGCTATAAAAGCAATTTGGACTATTACAGGACATTAAAACTCATGAACCTAATACCACTTATTGCTATAGATTTTATAAATCTTTCTGAAAATGAAAGTTGGATGAGTGCCATCTCTGATGTGAACTTTTCATATTACAAGGACGTTAGAGAGGTAATATCAAAAGTGGAGATGAATAGGAATAATTTGCAGTGTATAGTATCGGCACAAAAATACACGCCTTATACGATAGGCTTTGGAGAAAGTCAGGCACCATCATTATGGCAGTATCCTGATGATGTAGATATTATGAGTTTCTTAATCAATCTATCGTGAGTTATTGGATATTTATTCCGCTGATCATAATTGTGCTGATAGATTTATATGCCTATCAAACTATAAAGATAGTATTTGATACTTCGTCAAAATGGCTGTTTTTGCGATACCTATATTGGGCTTTTAATGTAGTTACTTATCTTACTTTTTTAGCTTACCTTATTATGGGCAGAGAGAATGTGCCGGTATATCTTAGGCTTCCTTTACAAGGATTAGGCATCAGCTGGCTTTCATTCAAATTTACTTTAGTGGTATTTTTACTGATAGGCGATGTGTTCAAAATTTTTCAGTGGTTTTTCTCACTATTGTCCAAGCCTTCTGAATCTACTAATAATATTTCAAGAAAGATGTTTTTACATAAAACGGCACTTGTCATAGGAGGTTTTTGGCTTGGGGGAATGATATATGGGATGGTACGCGGTGCCTATAATTATACGGTACGAAGGGTGGGAATAAAAATCAACAACTTGCACCCCGATCTGAAAGGGTTGCGTATAGTACAAATATCCGACTTGCATTTGGGAAGTTTTGTAAATACTCGACCTATGGAGAAAGTCATAAAGATGATAAATGACTTGAATGCCGATATAATAGTATTTACTGGAGATATGGTGAATGAGCAGGCTAAAGAGGCACGTGAATTTATAGACATATTTTATCTCTTGCAAGCAAAATATGGAAAATTTTCTATCCTGGGAAATCACGACTATGGCGATTACTTAGAGTGGGAAAGCTTGCAGCAAAAAGCCGACAATTTCAGAAATCTCATAGATACCCATAAAAAAATGGGGTGGGACTTGCTGCTGGATGAACACAGGATATTGAAATGTGGCAATGCCAGCTTGGCGATGATAGGTATTCAATATTGGGGAAAATCTCTATCTTTTGGAAAATTTGGCGACTTGCAAAAAGCAATTGAGGGTATGCCAAAATCGGATGCTACAATTTTATTGTCTCATGACCCTTCACATTGGGATGCCGAAGTTTCCAAAGAAGACAAGTATCACTTTATAGATTTGACATTGAGTGGACATACACATGGATTCCAAATGGGTGTTGAAGTGCCGGGATGGATAAAGTGGAGTCCATCAAAACTGATATATCCACATTGGGCAGGACATTACATGTCCAATGGGCAGCATTTATATGTAAATAGAGGATTGGGGTTTATCGGTTATCCGGGAAGATGGGGTATGCCGCCAGAGATTACCCTAATTGAACTATCTTAATTATTAATGGATAGTAAAAATTGTGTTAATAAAAAAATACCTAATAATAGTAAAATTCTAACCTACTATACAATCTTATCAATATATTTGTCGTCTAACTATAAAACTAATTTATAAAATATGAAAAAATCTAGATTTTTATTTTTTACAGTATTGGCTGTTGCCGCACTATCTTTTGTTACCTCATGTAAAGATGATGAAAAAGTAACTTATACGGAAGCAGACTTCTTGGGCGAGTATCGTGGGACATATTCATTTGAAGGATTAGGGGCAATTATAGACCCCGTTACGGATACTGTATTTGTAACCAATACTACTGTAGGTGATAATAAAGTAAACGTTTATAGTAAGATATTGGATGCGAGTTTTGAAGGTACTGTAAGTGAGAACGGCTCTGTGGTTATACCTAGTTTTGAGTCTTCAGAGTTCATCGTAAGTCCCCTAGATACAGCAGGTAACGAAACTAAAGTTACAAATTTGAAACTTACTGGTTCAGGAACTTTAAATGGCAAAACTGCTGGATCAGCACTTAAGTTTAAGCTTACAGTTCAAACTGGGGTAATACATACGACAGATCCTGATTTATCTATCATTGATGGAAAAAATATAGGTGGCGGCATCGTGAAAGTAAATGCTAATATGGCTAAGCAATAAGAAATGCACTTAACTTATTAAAATAAAGGCTGCCTTCGGGCAGCCTTTATTTTTTTATACCCAAAGGAAAATTAATATAATTGTAGTAAAAAAATATTTATCTATTGCCTATTAATACGATTTATTTATTTTTGGGAAATAATTACTTAAAGAAAATGAGAAGATTCGTTAGCCTATTGTTTATATTATGTGTATTTAGTACTAATGCACAAGAAACCACTATCAAGGGAATTATTACTGATTCAATTTCTAGAGAAACATTAATTGGTGTAAATATAGTTGTCGAAGGCACTACATTAGGTGCCATCTCTGATATAGATGGGGCGTATTCCTTAGTAGTTCCCTCAGGTGTAGTAAGTCTTGTATTTAGTTATACGGGCTATTTGACTCGCAATATAAGAGTGCAAGTTCAAGGTGGTGAGACGAAGATTATAGATTTAGTTATGGGAGAAGAACCTACCTTGCTAGAGACCGTAGTAGTTACAGGCTCTAAGTTTGAACAGAAGTTAGGGGAACAAACGGTATCCATGGACGTGATGAAACCACAGTTTCTAGAAAGGCAAAATCTTACAGATGTCTCCCAAGCAGTACAAAAAAATCCTGGCGTAACAATTATTGATGGACAAGCGAATATACGAGGAGGTTCGGGATATTCTTATGGTGCAGGTAGTAGAGTACTCCTATTATTGGATGACTTACCAATTTTACAAGCTGACGCAGGATTTCCATCTTGGACTTCCCTACCTATAGAAAATATAGGACAAATAGAAATTATAAAAGGGGCTAGTTCAGCACTATACGGATCCTCGGCTATGAATGGTATCATTAATGTGCGTACCGCGTATCCTACCAATGAGCCCAAAACAAAAATTAGCCTATTCGGAGGGATCTGGAATGCTCCAAATCAGACAGATTATAAATATGACCCTTTTACTGACAAAGTAGAGAAAGTAAAAGTGGATAAAGCTTGGTGGAAAAAAGATCAAATAATATATAAAAATGGAGATATAAATAGTACCGATTATGATACTATAGATATTTCCGATTATAGCCGTCCTTATGAGACAGGTTTTCTGGTGGGGCACAGGCAGCAATTCGGAAAATTCGATGTCGTTGCAGGTGCTATGGGTAAGTTCGTCAATGACTACAAATACCAAGCTAATAACAATTATGGAAGACTGAGCTTACAGACTAGGTATCGGATAACCCAAAATATTAGCGTAGGAATAAATTTCAACTACCAGCAGTCCAAGAGCCAAAGTTTCTTCTTATATAATGGTTCTTCTGATTATACTATTCCTTCTGGTGGAGATAGGTATATATCCAATTTTGGACTCACAGGAGCCTCTACAGAGACCAAAGGTCTAAAGCTAACACTCGATCCCTATTTCCGTTATTTAGATGAAAAAGGCAATAGCCACAAAATTCTAGGTAGATGGTATAAAGTGGACAATAATAATACCAATAATCAAAGCAATTTCTCAGATTTACTGTATGGAGAATACCAATACCAAAGGAAGATAAGCAAGATAAATATGGTAATAAGCGGTGGCGTAGTTGCACAATATATTACCGTATCTGCCCTACTATATGGAGACAAAGTATTGAAAGGGTCAAATTATGGGCTATATATGCAATTGGATAAGAAGTTCTTTGACAGACTAAATATCTCTGCCGGTTTTAGACTGGAAACCAATCAAATTACAGACACCAAACGGCAAACGAAACCCGTGGGAAGATTTGGTGTCAACTATCAAGCTGCTGAATATACTTTCTTGCGCACCTCTTTCGGTATGGGCTATAGATTCCCTACCATAGCGGAGAAATTTATTCAAACATCACTAGGCGGCAATGTGGGAATCTTCCCCAACCCACTATTAGAGTCCGAGACAGGATTTAGCTATGAACTAGGCATAAAACAAGGATTGAAAATAGGAGGCTTCAAAGCCTATGCCGATGCTTCGGCATTTTATACCCAGTATAAAAATATGATGGAGTTCAATATCACTACACAACCTTCATTAGGCTTTAGATCTACCAATGTCGGAGACATACGCATATATGGAATGGAAGTAGGATTGATGGGCGAGGGCAAATTAGGGAAAATACCATATACAGCCATGTTGGGATATACGTATATCGTACCAAAATATATAGATTTCAATGACTCGGTAGCAGCCTCGGGTATAGCTATAGATCCTACAGGTATTCCTTATAATATCCTAAAATATCGCTTCAGACATACATTCACAGGCTCTTGGGATGTAAGTATTCATGGACTAGAACTAGGAGTGACAGGGCAATATTTCAGCTTTATGGAAAACCTAGACGGCGTATTTACAAGTCCCCTTACCACCTATGGTACTGCAATAGCATTACGCCAATGGCGTGAAAGTAATAAGCGCGAAAATTACCAAGACAAGAGGCTGGGTCGTCAATATAAAGGTGATTTTATTATAGATATGCGTATAGGATATAAATTTGGCAAAGCCGACATGTTCAAAATTTCGGCTATAGTCAAGAATGTTACAAATCATGAATATTCCTTACGTCCTGGATTGATGGAAGCACCTCGCCAGTATTCACTGCGTTTCGATTGGGATATGACATGGAAAGAAAAACCTGCAAAATCCAAGGAAAAATAGACTTCTGTCAATAAGATACTTTTTGTTAAATCATGGTTATAAATAAAAATTTTAGTCTTAAAATACAAAAACATTGTAAATTTGCCGCCATGTACAGACAATTTTTTTATAGCTTTTACTTTTTCTCTTAATTAAGGGACAGGTACAGTTATAAAAAACATATACTAAGTCCCGAAAAATCGGGACTTTTTTTTTGAACATAATGAAGAAAAAAATAGCCATACAAGGATTCCGAGCCTCTTTTCATGAGATGGCAGCGAAGAAATTTTTCGGAAAGGAAGGAATAGTATTCTCTGAGTGTGACAGCTTCCAAAAATTGGTAGATAAACTAAAGACATCTAAAGCCGACTACGGCATAATGGCTATAGAGAATTCAGTTGCCGGCACAATCTTGCCCAATTATGCCCTGATAAGAGAAGCAAATCTCAAAATCTTTGGAGAGGCATTCTTGCGCATACAAATGAACCTTGTGTCTATGCCAGGACAGAAATTGTCGGATATAGCAGAAGTACATTCACATCCCATGGCAATATTACAATGCACAGAATTCTTTCGCAAGCACCCCCATATCCGTATTGTAGAGACCAAGGATACAGCTCTAAGTGCGGACGAGATAGCAGAACAAAAGATTATGGGAAGAGGAGCACTCACCAGCATATATGCTGCACAGCTTTTCGAACTGGAGGTGATAGCCAAATCCATAGAGACTAATAAAAGGAATTTTACAAGATTCCTTGCCCTCAAACGCTATGACGATGACAGCCTTACGCCCAAGGTGGTAAATAAATCCTCCATTTCATTCAGAGTCAAAAACCTGCCGGGAGCTTTAGCACAAGCATTAAATATCTTTGGCAACCACAATATCAACCTTAGCAAGATACAATCATTGCCAGTATTGGGTGAGGAATGGTCTTATTATATCCATGCAGACTTAGAATTTTTGGATTACAATACCTACAAAAAAGCAATGGAAGAGGCCACATTACTGATGGATGAAATGATAATATTAGGGGAATATGCCTGTGGCGATAAAACAGACTTATGATGATAATACCTGCAGCAGATAAATTACAAAATATCAATGAATATTATTTCTCGCGCAAACTCAAGCAGATACGCGAGTATGTCATACAAGGAAGACCTGTGATAAACTTGGGCATAGGAAATCCAGATATGCCTCCATCCCCAAAGACCATAGATGCTTTGCGATTTTCGGCAAGTATGCCTTCCAATCACGGCTATCAGAGTTATATTGGTACGCCAGAACTGCGCAAGGCTTTGTCATCTTGGTATGAACGCACCTACAAGGTGTTTCTCAATCCCGACACTGAGATATTACCACTTTTAGGATCTAAAGAAGGCATCTCTCATATTTCTCATGCATTTCTGAACCCTGGCGACAAGGTGCTAGTTCCCGATCCCGGGTATCCTACCTATTCATCGGCAACCTATTTAGCAGGAGCAGAGCCTATATATTACCCTCTGGACGAAAATAATGGATGGGTTCCTGACTGGAATAATATTGATCCGGAATTGCTACATGAAGCTAAAATTATGTGGGTGTGCTATCCACACATGCCCACAGGTGCCAAGGGAAGCAAAAGTATTCTAGAAGAAATTGTAAAAAAAGCAAAACAATATTCCTTCTTGGTCGTAAACGATAATCCGTATAGCTTGATTCTCAATGATGAAAGTCCACTTTCTATATTTCAAGTGCCAGAAGCACGAGGGGTAGCTTTGGAATTAAATTCTTTGAGCAAGTCTCACAATATGGCAGGAGCAAGAGTAGGTGCTGTATTGGGTGCATCAGTATATGTAGATACTATATTGAAAGTAAAAAGCAATGTGGATTCCGGAATGTACTTGCCGATTCAGGATGCAGCCATAGCAGCACTTTCCAATGGTGAACAATGGCATGAAGAGCGCAATGCCGCATATCGCAGCAGAAGGATAGTAGCAGAAAAAATTATGGACAGCCTAGGCTGCAAATATGATTCCCTACAGATGGGTATGTTTTTGTGGGCAAAAATCCCTGATTCCCTACAGAGTGCAGAGCTGCTTTCCGATAAAATATTGGAAGAAACCGATGTGTTCATTACTCCAGGCTTTATTTTTGGAAAAAAAGGAGAAAGATATTTGAGAATATCATTGTGTAGCCCTTTAGATGTCTTGGAACTAGCATATTTGAGGATACAAAAATTAATGCTGTAAGTCATGAAGATTGCGATAATAGGAATGGGATTGATAGGTGGCTCTGCTGCGCTAGATTTGCGCAAGCGTGAGTTCGCCACCGAGATTATAGGCGTAGGCAGGTCTCCGCATAACTCTCAGATTGCTTTGGATTTGGGATTGGTGGACGAGGTAGTGTCTAAAGATGAGGCTATACAGAGAGCTAAGTTGATTCTTCTGTGTGTTCCTGTAAATATCTTGATAGATGAGTTGATATATATTCTCGACAGGATTCCTGAGAAGTCCGTAGTCGTGGATATGGGATCTACAAAATACAAAATGATAGAAGCCGTAAAAGATCATCCTAATAGGGGCAGGTTTGTGGCATCACATCCCATGGCAGGAACAGAGTATTCAGGACCAGCGGCAGCATTGGAAGACTTATTTGATAATAAAGTAGCTATTATTTGCGACAAAGAAAATAGTGACGAAGATGCATTAAAACTGGCAGAGACCATGTACAAATATCTCAAGATGAATCTACTGTATATGGATGCCTCATCCCACGATCTCCATGCAGCTTATGTGTCCCATATCTCTCATATCACCTCATTTGTATTAGGGGCTACTGTATTGGAAAAGGAAAAGAGTGACAATGCCATGTTGGCGATGGCCGGCGGTGGTTTTGCCTCTACCGTGCGACTTGCCAAGAGCTCCCCTGAGATGTGGACACAAATATTCCAGCAGAATGCAGATAACTTGGTAGAAGTATTAGATACCTATATAGAAAAAATGCAGTTCTTTAGAGATAATATTAAAACTAAAAACTTTGAAGAGATTAGGCGGTTTATGTTGGAAGCCAATGAAATTAAAAAGATTTTAAAATAATAAATATAAATAAAATGAGCCAGTTACAAATTACAAAATTAGAAGATTGGGGCTTAAACATCAAGCGTCCAGTAATTATCTCCGGCCCTTGCAGTGCCGAGACAGAAGATCAAGTCATGGAAACAGCCTTGGGATTGAAAGATCAGGGTATAGACATCCTTAGGGCAGGGATATGGAAGCCCCGAACACGTCCGGGTATGTTCGAAGGCATTGGAAAGGAAGGTCTCCGATGGTTACGGGAGGCAGGTAAGGCTATAGGCAAACCAGTAGCAGTAGAGGTCGCCACTCGTGAGCATGTCTTCGATTGCTTGAAAGCGGGAGTAGATATCTTGTGGATAGGTGCACGTACTACTGCCAATCCTTTCAGCGTGCAAGAGATAGCAGATGCACTGGAAGGTGTAGCCATACCGGTGTTGGTGAAGAACCCCGTAAACCCCGACTTGCAATTGTGGATGGGGGCTATGGAACGTATCAACAGAGCAGGAATCACAAAAATAGGAGCATTACATAGAGGATTTTCCAGTTATGAGAAATCCAAATACCGCAATAAGCCCATGTGGGAGCTGCCTATAGAACTCAAAAGACTATATCCCGATATGCCATTATTCTGCGATCCCAGTCATATATGTGGCGGCAGAGAACTTCTGGCCTCTGTAGCCCAAAAGGCTATGGACTTGGACTATGACGGTCTTATGCTTGAAAGTCACTGTAATCCAGATAAGGCATGGAGTGACGCTTCACAACAAGTAACACCCCAAAGACTCGGAGAGATAGTGAAAGGTCTCGTCATCCGAGAGAGCCATGAAGAAATTCATGATAATAAACTGGATAATCTTAGAGCAAATATCGACAGGATAGATAATTATATTATGGAAATACTTTCCGAAAGAATGGATATAGCACGGCAGATAGGAGGGTTTAAGAGAGATCATGCCATGACAATATTGCAAACCGGAAGATGGGACGAGATTGTACATGACAGAATCGTAAAAGGTCAGCAAAAAGAATTGACAGAAGAGTTTATCAAAGAACTCTTTGAAGCCATACATCAAGAAAGTATTCGCCATCAGACGAAGGTGATGAATAGCTAATTTTATCGCTCTGTGCGCTGCCAGATATTACTGCGGATACCTCTGATATAGTCCCAGCCTCCCAATGCTGTGGCTATATTCATCCATACAAAGTATAGGATGCGCATAGCGGTGGAACGCGTTCGGAAGAGCAGTGAAAAACACACATCAAGAATATATAGTAATCCGGTTATGATTGCCGCATATAGTAAGGTGTTGGTACGATAAAGTGCAAATAGGGTAGAAAGTCCTGTGCATATCAACAAATAAGGAGATAGCCATCGCAGCATCTTGTGGGATACAAAACATAAGAATATAGAGTAGTTCCTTTTTTGTATAAATAGAGGCAAAAGATAAAAGAGATTTTGGAAGTTGCCACCGGAGATTCTACGCTTGCGCCGAAATTCACTACTCCAGTCTGATTTATAATGTTCTACTACGCAAGCATCGGCAGCAAGTACAGAGCGATAGTCCTGTAATAGCACATTTGATCCTATAAAAAAGTCATCTACTAGAAAGTTTTCAGGAATAGGGATATATAAATTTGTTCTTATTGCATAGCAGCCACCGAAAGGACCCTGCATAGCGCCTAATTTTTGCGATTCAAGCATTTTGACATACAACTCATATTTCAAGTATGTGGTTTCATGAATATTGAAATCTGCACAGGTAGCTAATCGGCTATCCACTAATCCTATAATATTTTGAGAAAAAGGGCGTAATAAATTTTCAATAGTATTGGGCAAAAAGACGACGTTAGCATCACTAAGCAGGGTTATAGGATAGATAGTCTTATCTAGTTTTTGCATAATTGAATTGAGCAACTTCGGTTTTCCCATTCGGCTGTCAAAAGATAAAATATGTATGGTTATACCTTTTTTTTGGTAGCTTTGAGCAATTGCCAAGCTGCCGTCAGTACAATCATCCAATAATAAGAATATTTCTAATTTTTGGATTGGGAATGTAGATTGGAATATACTATCCAACTTTTCCGACAATATTCTTTCTTCGTTATGTACAGGTATTACAAGGGCTACCTTTTGATTTTCTTCTATTAAAAATGGAGTATAGTTATAGGGCTTTGTAGGAAGAAAATATAAAATTACAGGATATATAAGATAACTGTATATTACAGGCAACAGCAGAGATGCTATGAGGAAGATTGTAACAACCATCTAGGCAAAGTTAGTCTAAATTCATTCTTAAAAATCTTTGTATCTGTATTGGCTTTCCACAAGATAAATATGGATATAGGCATAAGTACTATAGAGGATAGCCATGCACCTAATATTGGAGGCAACATCTCGTATGTAGAAAGTTTGTCACCACCCATATTTAGGACATGAAATAGCATGTAGTAGATCACAGAAATAAGGATAGGCATTCCAAAGCCGCCCTTGCGAACTATAGCACCCATGCTGCTGCCTATAAGGAAGAGTATCATACAGGAAAGCGAGAGATTGAATTTTTTATAGTATTCTGTTTTATATTCCGCAATATCAGAAATCTTATTTTTTCTTTGCTCCAGATTAGCATCCATGTTGGACTGCAGAGTCATAATATCATCTTTTACTTTTTGTTTCAAAGTAGTACTGATTTCATGACTTTGCAATATCTTTTGGTAGGCTATCTTATCTAAAGTTCCTGAAAGTAAAGTGCTGTCCACAAAGGCATTAGGGTTCTTCTTTATACCCAGATAGCTGCCACTAAAGTTATATATGTCTTTATATTCCAAAGAAAAGCTTCCTCTGATAGAATCTATTTCATGACGCATCTGCTGCGTGTTCATCATCTGATAATTACCCTTGAATAATGCCTGATCGGTGCGCGTAAGCTTGAATTCTGTGAGGTCAAAAACCTTGTGTAGCTTGTCAAAGTAGGTAGAAGTTTGCTCCTTGGGATAGAAGGCAAATTCTTTACGCTGGCTCATATCTTGGTACTGTACGCCATTATATACATTGAGGATTAAATATTTCTCGTCTTGGCTTAGGTATAGTTCTCCTTTGTCGGCAAGTAATACGTTGTCATTGCCTCTGCCAGAGCTGTGGTCATATAAGATGATATCGTATATGGTGGTATTGTCGGCAGACTTGCTCCCCACTTTTAGCGTATAACCGCTTATGCCTCTGTAAAAAATATTTTCTCTAATATCCAATGCCGGTTTGTGCTTGCGAATATCAAAGAGCAGGGAATAATATTTT
The DNA here is from genome assembly GCA_044227665.1 of Chitinophagales bacterium. GTDB lineage: Bacteria > Bacteroidota > Bacteroidia > Chitinophagales > JADIYW01 > JBGAWK01. The sequence goes on along the minus strand of JBGAWK010000004.1, from coordinate 10,881 downwards.
AGATTGATATATGGAATGATATTATTATTGATAAAAAAGCTACCAATACATATTACACCTACAAAAAGCCACGGTAATCGCAAAGTTTTTAGTAGAGATATTCCTCCACTCTTTAGGGCTATCAGTTCATTGTTCTCGCCTAGATTGCCTATGGCCATGCATGAAGCTAGTAATAGAGACAAAGGAAGTGCCAAGGGCAGCATTGTAACGGCAAACATGCCTATTAACTTTGCAACTAACGCAAACTCCAAACCTTTGCCTACTAAGTCATCTATATATTTCCAAAGAAATTGCATAGTAAATATAAACTCTGCAATAAAAAAAGTACCTATCATAGGCACTAATATTTTTTTAAGGACTAATGTATCAAATTTGTTGAACATAGGAGCGTTTTACTATCCGCCTATGCACACTTTAAGGTCATCCAATTGACTCTCCCATAGTTCTATACTGTCATTAATATCTTCTTTGTAGGCAAAGTCAGTAATATAGAGGATGGTTTCTCCCGTTATATCATTTTTTTTGATTCTATATTCAAAGTATGCTTTGTCGTCTTCATCATCTAGCCAGTGGAATTTTACAAACTCGTCCTCATCAAAGCTAAGCACTTCAGCTTCTTGTTCATCACCATTCCAAGTGAAGGTATATATTTCACCATTCAAGTCTGCTTTGTCAGCAAACCACTGTACCAAACACGCCGTTGAAGTCAAAAATTCATAAAGTATGGTAGGAGAGGAGCGGAATGTTCTTTCTATTGTAAATGGTACTTTTCTTGTTGCCATATTTGTATCAAATCGCACAATAATAAACAAAATATTTATTGCACCCAACATATTTCATTTTTTTTTATAAAATATCACTTTTTTATTCAAATCACCATTTTCTATATATTATAGTAAAAGTATAGTATATAGTTATAATTGTCTGATTATAAATAATATATATAAACAATTATGAAACGCTTATTTTTAAAATAAAGTACAATGATTATATTTATAAATCATAAAAAATACATTGGCATGAAATGCTGAATAACTATTTGTAAATAAATTAATTATTTAGTCTAATAGCATATTTGTTATGCAGTTTGCGTATAGGTATTTTCGCAGATAGATATAGAGTATGGAAAATAGTAATATGGAATACAGTAATTTCTTGGAAGAGATAGTAGCGCAAGATTTGAATGAAGGCAAATACAAAGCCGTACTCACCAGATTTCCTCCCGAGCCCAATGGCTACCTACATTTAGGTCATGCAGCATCTATATGTCTCAATTTCGGTATAGCACAAAAATTTGGTGGCGCTACTAATTTACGCTTTGACGACACCAATCCCGTTACTGAAGATACAGAATATGTAGAAAGTATCATGAATGACGTTGTCTGGCTAGGGTTCAAGTGGAAAGAGGTATATTATGCCAGTGATTACTTTAGTACGCTTTATAATTATGCCATACAGCTTATTCAGCAAGGCGATGCTTATGTTTGCGACCTTACGCCCGAGCAGATGGCAGAACAAAAAGGTACACCGACCACAGTAGGCGTAAATAGTCCCTACAGAGGCCGCAGTATAGAAGAAAATTTGCAGCTCTTCATAGCTATGAAAAATGGGGAGTTTCCGGAAGGCAGTAAAACTTTGCGTGCTAAGATAGATATGGCGGCAAGCAATATGCTCATGCGTGATCCCATCATGTATAGAATTAAGTTTTCGGCACATCACCGTACCGGCAATGACTGGTGCATATATCCTATGTATGATTTTGCACACGGTCAGAGCGACTCCATAGAGGAGATTACACATTCTATATGTACTTTGGAGTTTATACCACACCGCGAATTGTACGACTGGTTCATAGAAAAATTAGGAATATATCCTTCTAAGCAATATGAGTTTGCCCGACTCAATGTCAACTATACCATCATGAGTAAGCGCAAGCTTCTCCAATTGGTGCAGGAAGGCTATGTGCAAGGGTGGGATGATCCCCGTATGCCTACGATATCAGGAATGCGACGCAGGGGATATACTGCTTCCGCTATACGTGAATTTGTGAAACGTTCCGGTATTCATAAACGTGAGAAAATCAATGAGATATCCTTATTGGAATTTTGTGTCCGTGAAGACCTTAATGCCATAGCATTGCGACGTATGGTAGTCTTTGACCCACTTCTCGTAACAATTACCAATATGGCGGATGAGGAGACGATATCACTTGCGATAGAAAATAATCCCGAAAATGAAAGCACTGGACATAGAGATGTGCAATTTTCTAACTCACTTTATATAGAACGAGAGGACTTTATGGAAAATCCTCCCAAAAAATTTTTCCGCATGGCAGTAGGTCAATATGTACGTCTCAAAGGCGCATATATCGTCAGATGTGAGGAGGCAGTGAAAAATGATTTGGGAGAGGTGATTGAAGTAAAATGCGCCTATATTCCAGAAAGTAGGAGTGGTAATGATACCTCTGGCCTCAAAGCTCAAGGCACACTACATTGGGTGAATAAAAGCACGGCAATTCCACTACAAATAAGAGAGTATGACAGGCTGTTCAAAGTGGAAAACCCCTCTTCTGAAGAAGGTGACTTTAAAGATTATATCAATGAAAGCAGTCTTCATATCATAGCACAAGCATGGGCAGAACCAGCTTTGCAAGACGCTACTACTGTGCAGCATTTTCAATTTTTGCGAAAAGGATATTTTATCCTCGACCCCTCATCGGAAAATGGCAAGTTGATATTCAATAAAACTGTAGGATTGAAAGATGCGTGGGCAAAATCACAGTCATAGACAATAATTTTATCGTAGATTCGTTACTAGAATAAATATATATGGAAATCAGAACTAGTGCTTGGCTCTATGCCATAGCTATTATTGTCGCAGCATTTTTATTAGGCAATGCTTACAAATTCAAATACAAAAAGCAGGAAACTATCAACGTAACAGGTCTTGCAGAGCAGGATTTCACCAGCGATCTTATTGTATGGCGTGGCAGCTATACCCGCAAATCGCCGGATATGAAAACGGCGTATGCCCAACTCAAAGATGATGAAAGCAAGATAAAGCAATACTTACAAGAGAAAAGTATCGAAAGCAATGAGGTAGTATTCTCTTCTGTCCGTATCGTCAAAGACTATGAGAACTATAGAGATGACAACGGAAACTACTACAATCGATTCAATGGATTTCTGTTGTCTCAGGATGTGAAGATAGAATCCAAAGACATCGCTAAGGTAGAATCCATATCTAGAGACATCACTAGGCTTATAGATATGGGAGTAGAGTTGAACTCCGAAGAGCCACAGTATTACTATACCAAACTTAGAGAACTGAAGTTGAAATTGCTGTCTGAGGCTGCATCAGATGCCCGCAGTCGTGCCGAATCTATAGCCAAAAATTCCAAAAGCAACCTCGGAAAATTGTTGACTTCCAATATGGGCATTTTTCAGATTACGGGTCAAAACAGTAACGAAGACTATTCTTATGGTGGCGCTTTCAATACGGGTAGTAAAAATAAAACGGCAAGTATTACCGTAAAAGTTCAGTATTCAATAAAATAATTTTTTTCATTAAAAAGCAGGTATAAAATTATTCCATGAAAGCTGAAATATGCCGGATTCGATAGAATGAATATTGTAACATAAGCCAAAATTATTTATAAAAGCATAAGCGTTGTAAAAAAAGAAAACTCAAAATATTTTATCTTAGCCTTCTATTGAAATACTATGCACAAGTCATACTGCCGCTTGCTTTAGCGCAACGATATACCTACGAAATTCCACAGGCATGGCTTGAGTTCTGTAAAATAGGAGTTCGTGTGGAGGTAAATTTTGGTAAAAGAAAACTATATACGGGTATTGTCGCAGAAGTCGACAATATTCCACCAAAAGGGTATGTTGCAAAGCCTATATTGGGCGTAATTGACGAAAAACCTATCGTAACCGTACAGCAGCTGTCACTATGGAAATGGATAGCTCAATACTATATGTGCAGTGAAGGGGAGGTGATGGATGCCGCCATGCCTTCCTATTTCAAGTTACAGAGTTCGGCGGCATATATACGTAATACTGCCCGGAATTATGATATAGAAGCCATCTCTGAGGAAGAATTTCTCGTTCTTCATGCATTTGAATATCAATCCTTGCTTACGCAAAAAGATATTGAAGAGATATTGCAATATAAGAAAGTAGCTAAAACCTTGAAAAGTCTTCTCGACAGGCAGCTTATCCTGCATGAAGAGATGCTGGATGAGCGTTACAAGCCTCGTATGCAGACTTTTATCAGATGGTCTCCGACCTATAAGCATGATGTATCCAAAGCTTTTGCCCTTACGGCAAAATCACCCAAGCAAGAACAGTTACTGTTGGCGTTCATCACGCTCACGAAAACACAGGATAATATAGCAAAGTCTGTATTATTGCAAAAAGCCGAGGTGTCGGCGGCAGTACTCAGGAGTCTTGTGGATAAAGATATTCTAGAAACTGTAGAATTGCCTGTGCACCGTATAGATACTGAAAAAATTGTGGTAGATAAAAGCATTAGCTTGTCTGATGCACAGCAAGCTTCTTTTGAAGAAATAAAAAGCAGTTTCAGCCATCATAATATTGCATTGTTACATGGCGTCACAGCAAGTGGCAAAACCCATATCTATGCTAGCATGATACAGGAAGTTGTTGCTTCAGGAGGGCAGGTACTGTATCTAGTACCAGAGATTACACTTACTACCCAATTAGTAAAGCGGCTTGCCCAATTATTTGGTCATCTGTCGGTATATCATTCCAAGTTCAACCCAGCACAAAGGATAGAAATATGGAATCATGTCCTCAGTGGTGATGCCAATCTGATAGTAGGTGCGCGTTCATCCCTATTTCTGCCATTCCGGAATCTTCAACTTGTCATAATGGATGAGGAGCATGACAGTTCTTACAAGCAGAGTGACAGCACCCCTCGTTATCATGCCCGTAGCGTAGCCCAATATCTCGTCAAAATATTTGGGGCGAAGTTACTTTTGGGATCCGCCACACCATCTATAGAAACTTATTTCTTGGCTTCAAAAGGAAAGATAGGCAAAGTAGTACTATCGGAAAGATACCGCAGTGAGCAGCAGCCCAAGATAGTGATGATACCGCTGACAAAAGACAGCGACATCCCTGAACATGGAATTTCAGCAGATCTTTCGGCACTTATACATCGCACATTGGAAGATGGGAAGCAAGCAGTAGTATTTTACCACCGGAGAGCTTATGCTCCCTATGTGATATGCGCAGATTGTAGTTGGATACCACAATGCAAATACTGCGATATTGCGCTGAGCTACCACAAGTTCAAGGAAGAGCTAGTGTGTCATATATGCGGGTATAGACACAGACTTCCTAAATCTTGTCCTACCTGTCATAGCACCTATATCGTCCAAAAAGGCATAGGCACAGAACGCATAGAAGATGATGCCGAATTGGTATTTACGGGGTATAGAGTGGCAAGGATGGATCAGGATAGTACGCGTACAAAGAACTTGCAGGAGCAATTACTTACAGACTTAGAATCCGGGGACATAGACCTACTTATAGGCACGCAGATGGTCACTAAAGGATTGGATGCCGACAATATTACCCTTGTGGCGGTATTACAAGCAGATGTACTCTTTTATTTCCCTGACTTTCGGGCTCGTGAAAGAGCTATGCAGTTGCTGGTGCAGATGATGGGGAGGGCAGGACGAAGAGAGCAACGCGGTAGTATAGCTATACAAACCTATAATCCTCAAAGTCCTTACTACGCAATGCTAGAAAACTATGACTATAAAAAGTTTTTTGATATAGAAATCATAGAACGCAATACCTTCAGATATCCACCTTTTGTAAAGCTCATCCATATTATTGTAAAACACAAAGACAAAGATATTGCTGATGCGGCGGCACAGTCACTGTCTTTATCATTGAAAAAAATGTATGGTGAAGCCATCTTGGGCCCCGTAGAACCCCATATTTCCAGAGTGAAAAACTGGTATCTGCAAGAGATACTGGTGAAGATAGAGCCTAATACATTTATCTTGTCACAGGTGAAACACGAGATAAAATTTGTCGTTGTACAATTCTCACAGTACGAAAAATTCCGGCAGGTCGTGGTGCAGTATGATGTAGATTATTAGGCTTTTCGCTATGCAAAACATGTATCATAATTTACGAAAAGATATTGAGGGCTGCTTCCTCTAAAATGTATTGTTTAAATAAATACCTAGAGATTGTCTGATTTTTATTTTTTGATTCTGTTAGTCAGTAGTTTTATAATAGCTAATTGGATTATAGTTTGACTTCATTGGGGTTTGGTCGTCAAAATCTTTGCTCAATCTTCGATAGCTTTCAAACCAAGCGAAGGTTCTTTCTACAATCTAGTGCTTTGGTATCACTTCAAACTTAGGAAATGTTAGGAAAAGAAGAACCACCCCCACCGTATGGAAAAATTCTTTAATTTGTAAGAAAAGATATTGAGGTCGTGTTGTAAACTTTTATATTTTTTTACAAATATTAATAATCTTCTGAAGATGTAATATTGGTATCTTGTATTTGGTAAAATGGAAACATCATTTGAAAGGATTCAGGAGAAGTTAAATATCTTGGCAGATGCTGCCAAGTATGATGTCTCTTGCTCTTCGAGTGGCAGTAAAAGAAAAAATACTACTAAGGGATTAGGAGATGCATCATCATCAGGGATTTGTCATACTTATACCGAAGACGGCAGATGCGTGTCTTTGCTTAAAATATTACTTACCAACCATTGTATATTCGACTGTGCCTACTGTGTTTCTCGTAAAAGCAATGACATCAAAAGAGCTGCTTTTACCGTAGAAGAGGTCATAAGTCTTACGCTCAATTTTTATAAAAGAAACTATATAGAGGGATTATTCTTGAGTTCAGGAATATTCAAAAGCCCGGATTTTACTATGGAAAGGATGGTAGCCATAGCACGTAAGCTGCGCTTGGAGCATAACTATAATGGATATATTCATCTCAAAACTATTCCAGGTGCTTCGGATGAGCTTATGAAAGAGGCAGGGCTTTTTGCCGACAGGCTAAGTGTAAATATAGAACTTCCTACTGAAATTTCTCTCCATTCTTTGGCTCCGCAAAAAAATTATAAAGACATCCTTACACCGATGTCTTACCTTGGTGAATCTATACAACATTACAAAGAAGAAAGGAAGCTTATAAAATCCACGCCGCTATTTGCTCCTGCGGGACAAAGCACGCAGATGATTATAGGTGCTACGCCCGAAACCGACAAAGATATTCTGTTTACTGCTAATACATTATATAAAAATTATAGCCTAAAAAGAGTATATTACTCAGGCTACATACCTATATCTGACAAGGATGAAAGACTACCGCTCTTGGGTACGCCACCACCCCTCATTCGGGAGCATAGGCTGTACCAGACGGATTGGCTTATGCGTTTTTATGGTTTTGATGTTCATGAAATTGTCAATGACAGCCACTTGAATCTAGATATAGATATAGATCCAAAGCTAGGATGGGCATTGCGCAATCTTCATGTTTTTCCTGTAGATATCAATAAAGCACCTTATGAAATGATATTGCGAGTTCCTGGGATAGGCGTACAATCTGCGCATAAAATAGTAGTGGCTCGTAAACATGGTATGCTTACGATGCAACATCTTCGGAAAATGGGTGTTGCTACCAATCGTGCAATATTCTTTATACTCTGTAAAGCATCGCCCATACCCAATACCGATATTTTGCCTGCCATTATTAAAAATAAAATACTATCATCAAGCAAAAGTAAGTTTGAAAAAACTTATTCTTCCCAGTTACAACTATTTTCATGAGTGAACGCATAGTATATGACGGACGCTTCGCCGGACTGCTTACAGCCATATTTGATATCTATACTTTCAAATATAAAGATCCACACTTTTACAAAGAATATATTCAAGAGACGATGTTTGAAGATATTTCACATCATATAGTTACAGATACGACAAAGTCGCAGCGAGTTTGGTCGGGATTGAAAAAAAAACTTACTACGGCGGCAATGCAGAAATTATATTTCGTCTTCTTGTCGGAACAGCGTCAAGTGGAGCGACTTATTTATGACTATGTAAAATATGCTTTCGACAGCAGTATATCCATAGAAGGAGACTTTACCAAGGAGTGTGTTAGTAATGTAGAAAAATTGGCAAAGAAAGTAAGTAGAGAAAGACACCGCTTCAAGGCTTTCGTGCGTTTGGAAGATATTGGTAACGGCATAATGTATGCACCTGTGTCTCCTGATTACAATATTTTGCCATTAATAGCTCCATTTTTCAAGAAACGCTATGCAGCTCAAAATTGGATTATCTATGATACAAAAAGAAAATATGGACTTTATTACGATAAAAATACGGAACATATCAATGAAGTAGTCATAGATTTCTATTCTATAAAAGATAAAAATGTATTAAGTGGTTTTGTCTTTGACCCTGAAGAACATAAATATCAAGAGCTATGGAAACAGTATTTTAAGAGTACAAATATACCAGCTCGAAAGAATACAAAATTGCATTTGAAGCATGTACCTAGAAGGTACTGGAAATACTTGGTAGAAAAACAGTAAACTATATATAATTTCTGTTATACTTCCTTGAACAGGCAATCCCAATTCTTTGTTATTCTATAAAACATTGGGCAGAATGGAGATAAAAGCTATAGCACATATCAAAAATTTGATATTAAAAAGACGACTTAAAGATTTTGCTTTTATCTCCCTAGGAATTTTTATGGCTGGGGTAGGGCTGAAAGGATTTCTTTTGCCGAATAAGTTTCTAGACGGAGGTGCCATGGGTGTTTCACTGCTATTAGATATTGTCACCCACATAGAATTATCCTATCTTATAATCATCGTGAATCTACCATTTATTATCATAGGTGCCAGACAGGTATCTTATGAGTTTGCAATAAAAAGCATTATTGCCATAGTAGCTTTGGCAATATTAGTTCACTTTTTACATTTTCAGGTTTTCACTACTGATAAGTTGCTAATTTCCATATTTGGCGGTTTTTTCTTAGGCGCAGGCATAGGCTTGTCTATCAGAGGGGGGGCAGTAATAGATGGTACAGAAGTATTGGCTATTATGGTAAGCAGAAAGTCTAGCCTTACTGTCGGCGATTTCATTGCATTATTTAATATTACGTTATTTTCTGTGGCAATATTTCTGACTAGTTTGGAGACGGCAATGTATTCCATGCTCACCTATCTGTCAGCATCGAAGACTGTAGACTTTATAATCAATGGTATTGAAGAATATATAGGGGTATTTGTTGTTTCCTCTTATTCCGCAGAAATAAAAGAAAAGATTGTCAATAATTTGAATCGGGGTGTTACTGTATTCAAATCGGAGCACGGATATGGTTCTAGCGGTGATGCGCCGACGGATAACCCTATATTATATTGTGTCGTTACAAGATTGGAAGTTACGAAACTTATGTTAGAGATTGAAAAGATAGATCCAAAAGCATTTGTAGTGCAGCAGCCTATAAGAGATATAAAAGGCGGTATAGTAAAGAAAAGACCCTTACACTAATTGCTATTGTATAAAAATATAGAGCCGCGACATTTGTCGCGGCTCGTCAATAAAAGATATATTATTGCTATGTTCTTAGCACGGTAATGCCATGCAAATACCATTTAGGATATTTGTTCCTAATGTGATGATAAGCCTGCATAGCAAGCCACCTATGATAGGTATAGTACTCACATCAATCGCAGTACATAGTGCTTCTCCGCCAAAAAGTGCTGTCAATGATACAGCCAATTTGCAAATATCTTGTAATGGGCAAGCCACCACTCTTCCATTTACCATTTGAGGCTGCATAAGTGCACTCAATTCAGTATTTTGTTTCATGGCATCAGCAAAAACTGCCGCTTGGGCATCGTTATTTAGGTTTTTCAACTCCGGATATTTCTTGTCTAGGGCAGACAATGCGATACCATAATCTCTAAGATTAGCAGTATATTCTTCAAAAGATACGCCCAACAATGCTTCGGCACGGGCCTTGTCATCAGCAGTAGCTGTTTTGTCATTTACCTTACTGGCAATCCCTTTTAGTTCATTGATTTTGGCTTCATTGTCGAGTAAATCTGCGGATGTAGAATTGTATAGCGATACGGCACTGCTTACTACCTCTGCATAAACCTTGTCGCCGGCAAGTCTTGCAGAAAGGGAAGTTTCTTGCTTGACTTCCTCAGCAACATCCTTGTTACAAGAGGGCAAAAATACAATGCTTAGCATTGCTAGCATTGGGAGAAGAAATATTTTTTTCATGTTTCAAAATTTTAGGCTATATTAAGTATTATTTACAATATATGCAAGTTTTTGGTGATGAAAATTTAATTTTATATACTTAAAAACAGGGATGCTTTAAGGCTGTATTTGAGTAGAGGTAGAACAATAATACGATACGGATAATGGGAAGAAATCTCATATAAAAGTGTATATGTAACTATTGTTACGCATAATACAACTTCTGTCCATTTAATTTTGCATAAAAATAGAAAATGAGATACGTAATAATCGGAGGAGTAGCAGGTGGTGCAAGTACGGCTGCAAGATTGAGAAGACTTGATGAAAAAGCTGAAATCATTCTCTTCGAGAAAGGAGAATATATATCTTATGCCAATTGTGGCTTACCCTATTATATAGGGGATGTTATCAAAGATAGGAACAAACTTTTTGTACAGACCCCGGCATCTTTTGGAATGCGTTTTAATATAGATGTCAGAACCAAGGCTGAAGTAAGGGCTATAAATGTAGCGGAGAAGAGTGTAAAAGTTCATTATTTGGAAAGTGGACAAACTGAAGATATAAATTTTGATAAGTTGGTACTATCTCCA
>JBGAWK010000049.1:0-18050 GCA_044227665.1 Chitinophagales bacterium | reverse complement strand
CTATTGTTTCAGCACATCGCACACCAGAGCGTATGTATGAATTTGCGCGACATGCCCATGAGGAGGGCTATGGAGTAATCATAGCAGGAGCAGGGGGCGCAGCGCATCTTCCCGGTATGGTGGCAGCAATTTCTCCCTTGCCGGTAATAGGTGTTCCAGTACAGAGCAAGAGTCTTTCTGGGTGGGATAGCCTCCTGTCTATAGCTCAGATGCCGGGAGGAGTGCCGGTGGCTACAGTAGCTGTCAATGGCGCCAAAAATGCCGGAATATTAGCAGCACAAATCTTGGCAGCTTCAGATACAAACCTTTTATCCAAAATTATTGACTATAAAAAACTCATGGAAACGGAGGTCATTAATAAGGCAGAAAAAATGAAATAGTAGAATTTTTGGCATTTTCTAACCTATGCCATACTTTTTTAACAATATATTGGCAAAGAATTTGTTTGTAGTAGTAATATGAATACATTTCGGAAAACGCTGTTTTGGGCAATATTTAGTTTTTTCGTTTTCAACCATGCCATAGGTCAAAATACTATCAGAGGTAAAGTAATGGACAAGCTTACTTTAGAACCCTTGGGCTATGTTACAGTATTTAATCCATTTGTGAATAATGGAACTACAACTGATGATACAGGATTTTTTGCTATAGATGTTCCTGAAGGTACGGATTCTATAGTGTTGGTATATTTGGGGTACAACGATTATATAATAAAAGGAAAATTCTTAAAAAGGGATTCTTTGCTTATTTATATGATACCTGATGGGCTGATGCTGGAGGAGGTAGTCATCAAAGCTCCAAAAAAATCTAAGAAGGATACTCTGGCACACGAAATATTCCGAAATGTAGTAGCACATAAAGACGACAACAGGGAAAAAAGTCATACTACTTTGCATTACGAAGAATATAGTAAGACGGTATTATCTTTATTTAATATAAAATCTTCGATAAAAAATAGGAAAGTGCTGAAGCCTTTCAAGTTTATCTTAGAAAATCAAGATAGCACAGAAGCTGGAAGCAAATTTATTCCACTTATACTCAAAGAGACTATTGCAGAGAAATTCTATCAGAATGACCCTAAAAAGAATAAGACCATAGTAACGGCAAGTAAAGTATCGGGCATAGAACAGCTTAGATTTTCCGACTTGCTAGATATACAGTTTGATGACGTAGATGTTTATGCCAATAAAATGGATATGAATGGCAAGTCCTTTCAGATGCCTTTTGCGGATGGGGGGCTTTTTAATTATAAGTACTTTGTATTAGACAGCACAAAAAACGATAAAGGAGAATTGCGTTATCAGTTGGGATTTGTGCCACGGAATAAGGGCGACATGGCATTTGTAGGAAAAGCGTGGATACATGAACCTACTTGGGCCGTAGAACATATAGAGCTTAGCTTGGACAAGCGTACAAATATTAATTATGTCAATGACTTTCAGTTTACCCAAACCTTTACTCAGGCAAATGGCGAGGATTGGGTAAAGGTAGGGGAGACACGCTCTACAAATATTGCCTTTACGAAGCGCAAGCGATCCAAAAGCATCCGTATGTATAGATATACTTCGCGCAAAGACATACAGCTGAATAATACGCTTCCCGATACTATATTCCAAGGCAATGATATAGAATATCAGAAAGATTATAGAAGACACAATGATGCCTACTGGGACGACTCTAGGCATGATACCCTTACTGTGAACGAAAACAATGTATATTTTCTGATAGACTCCCTAAAAAATACACACTATTACAAGGTAGCATCCACATTGGGACGTGTAGTAACCAGTGGATATTACAGGGTAGGCCCGGTAGATATAGGTCACTTGCACCAGTTTCTGAGTTGGAATACTTATGAAGGCGCAAGATTCAGGATAGCCTTACGCAGTAATGATTCTTTGAGTAAGACGGTAGGTTTTAAGGTGTATGGAGCTTTTGGCACACGGGACAAAAGGTTTAAATATGGCGGAGAATTTTATAGCAATCTCCCAGATAGAAAAAAATTAGGACATAGAATTAGTGCCTACTATCGGGATGATTACCAGCGATTTTCGCTGGCACGAGGTTCTGTGGATTATGATAATACCTTAAACTCATTGTTGCGTAGTGGCTCGATTACAGATTTTGTATATGTGCGTAATACAGGGCTGATTTACGACAAGCGTGTTGCCAAAGACTTTAGTTTTTCTGCCAATTTGGATTATAAAATATATAAAACGCTACCAGGGCTTATAGAGTTCAAGAAGACCCTGCCAGATGGCAATATATATCGCTATGATAAATTCAATGTGTTTACACCCTCTATTACCTTTTATTATAGTCCTAAAGCTAAGTTTGTCAATGCTTTAGGACGGCAATTGTTTTTGAAAGGAAATTTGCCTAGATTTGAGATGAACTATTCTTTTAGTAAAAAGGGGTGGCTAAAGAGTGAGTTCAATTATCATAAACTTGATTTTACGATGAGACACAGCTTCAATCATGTGCTAGGAAGGACTTGGTATATGATTTCAGCCACAAAGTTGTTTGGCAATGTGCCATATCCACTTATAGTGATACATCCCGGAAACCAAACTTTTCTTATCGAAGACAAGCGTTTTACGATGATGAAAGAAGGCGTTTATGCTGCTGATGAGCAAGTGTCACTATTTTTAGAGCATTATTTCCAAGGTTTTTTCTTGAATAAGATTCCATTTATCAAAAAACTTCAGCTTAGAGAAGTATTTATTTATAAGATGACCATGAGCCGCCTGCACCCCGAAAGAGTGGATTTTATGGACTTACCTGCCAATATAAAATCCATCAACGGATATTATGGAGAAATAGGTTTCGGTATAGATAATATAGCAAAACTGTTGCGCTTTGATTTTATGTGGCGCTTGTCTCAGAAAAACGATCCCGATTATGATAGATTTAGATTGCAGTTTACTGTATCTCCTAAGTTCTAAGGCAAGGATGTAGTGGAAAAATATTCATGTTTTCCATGATATTTTTATTTATAACATGTTGTAAAATAGTGTTTTATGGCTTCTTAATAAACATGTGTGGATATGTGTTAGTTTGTTAATATCTATACTGATTCTACATTTGGATATTAAGGAACATAGCATGTTTTGTAAATTCATATTATATTTTTGTTTAATAGGCTCTGTAGGAATGGCGCAGTCGCAGAATTTTCCTGATAATGCTGAAATAGGCAAATGCTATGCGCTATGTTATTCACCCGACCAATATATAGTGCAAAAGGAACAGGTGCTTATCAAAGAGTCTGTAAAAAAAATAGAGATAATACCGGCAAAATATAAGACCGTAACAGAACAAGTGTTGATATCGCCTGAAGCAAAAATTGTTGAATTGATTCCAGCGCAATATGCTACAGTCTCAGAAAAAATGTCTTCCACCAAGCCCTCCGTAGAATACATACAATCGCCGGCAGTATTTGATACTATAGTGGAAAGGATATTAGTACGTTCTGCACACAAAGAGTACAGAGTAATAGAGCCTAAATTTGAATATGTTTCTGATGAAATACAGGTGAAGCCCCAAGGGGATAAATGGATACCTATCAAGGATAACAACTGTACTATGGACGATCCCGAAGCCTGTACTGTATGGAAAAAAGATATAGACCCTGCTGAATATCGCAAATATTCTAGGCAAGTGATGGTAGCTCCCGCTCAGTATGAAGAAGTATGGGTGCCTGATGAATACATGGAGTTGAAAAAGGCAGTACTACGGCTACCTACGACGGATAAAGAGGTGTTGCTGATTCCAAATAACCAGAAGACGGTGACTAAAGAAATATTACTTAAAGCATCTCAGGTTATAGAAAAAATCATACCCGCACAATATACTACTATAACCAAAGAAGTGTTGGTAGAACCTTCAAAAGTAATAGAAACGGAGCTGCCGGCAGAATATCAAACAATTAATAAGAAAGTTTTGGTAAAAAAGGGTGGGCTTAGCGAATGGAAAGAAGTAGTATGTACCGACAATATGGCGCCTAGCATGGTGAAGGCTATAGCTTCTTCACTTCAAAATAATGGCTATAATGTAACACCTACTACTAAAGTATCACAAGCCCTGCGTGAAGCCCTTTACGATTTTCAAGAAAATAATGGATTGTCCATGGGACATTTTGATATAGAAACACTAACAGCTTTGGGTATCCAAAATCAATAATTTATGAAGCCGTATTACATAATGTTGCTTATTGTAGGACTACATGCTTGCGTAAGCAAAAAAGTAAAAATAATCTCTGGGGAGAAATTTGAAGCTACATCCGCAATATCCGTCCATCAGTTTTTAGGAGATAGTACGATTACTACAGGCATAGTCGGCGGTAGAGTTGTAGAAGTTTGCCAACACAAAGGTTGCTGGATAGGCATAGAAGATACTACCACCCACGAGAAATTGTTCATATCCTTCAAAGATGAAGCATTTTCAGTACCCAAAAATATAGGAGGTCGCAACGCCTTCGCCAAAGTTTCCAAAACAGAAAATGTAGATGAAAACTACAATGGCATGAGTGAAGCTACGGGCGTAATTGTAGAGTAAGACTCTTTGATAGGGATATAGTAGCTGAGTATTTAACGTGAGTTCGGGATAAGCGACATCAGGAAGTAATAAGCACTGGGTAGGATTTTCGTTATCAAATACAATATTCAGAGAGGGTTTCTTTGGGAAGAAGGAGTAAGCATTCATCAAGAAATTGTTTATGGAACGATACCTAGTATGTTGGAGTTTACAGATATTTTTGAGATTTCTTTAGAGAAATCTTTACAAAAAAGCGAATTTCGTAGCACAAAACTGTCAAAATACCACAAAAGTTGATGCGAGGTACAATGTTCAATTAACTATTGAAACCGCTTTTTTGTAAAACCGCTTTTACTGGATGTGGTTCTGTCCAGTCGAAGGTTTGTCGTGTCAAGTTTGCACTGTCCTTGTGCGTTGGCGTTGGCTATTTCACTACAAATATTATATCTGTCAATGCGGTAAATGTTTGAGGTTTACCTTTAAAGTTGAAACTCACTTTTAAGTCGTCAATTTTTTTAGTTCCAAAATTGTCTAAGTATGAAATAATCGTTGGCTCTAAAAGGTCAAGATTTCTTTTCAGCTTCCAAGAACTGTTGAAGTCGTCTGTGTCCACAAGCACAAGGAATAAACGGTTTTCAGAACCAAATCGCATTTCGCCTTGATTTTCGTAAAGCCAAGTCGCAAGTATTTTAGGATTAGCTTGAACTTCGTTTAGAATTTCAAGTTTCTCATTTTTCAGAGTTGTCAAAACACCGTTGCAGAAGGCGTCATTTCTGTCTTTCATTTTTTCAACTATTTCATAAAAGATGTCAGCAGGTTTTGCTTTTTTATCAAAAACAATTTTTGCTTCTTCGGCTTTCTTTTTTAAGAAAGTCAACTCCACAGGATATCCTTTTTCCTTACGTTTATCTTTGATATATTCAGCAGGTAGATAAGTTACTTTTAGGTCAAAAGGAACATTGTTGATGAAAAAATCAACGCTTTTGATTTGTCCAACAGTCGGCAATACTGTTGAATGAGATTTGAAAATATGTTCAATTAAAATGCTACTCCAATGGTTATACCAACTATTCAAAACATATCCTTGAACCGCAACATTTATTTCTGTTTCAAATTTTGAAATAAGTGTGTCGTAAGATTTATGAATCTTCACATAATGGCTCACCAAATATTTATCTAAAGAATTTTGATAATCACCACCCCAGTCAAAGTTTTTAAGTTTGTAGAGTTCGGAAACTAATTGAACGGTATCAAGTTTTACAACTTGCTTTCCGTTTTCTTCTTTGATGTATTTATTTAGGATATTATGGGAATTTGCAGGGTCTTTGCAAAGTAGCTCGAATAACTCAACAAATTGTTTGGCTAATGCGGTTTCCTTTAACGTGATTTTATTGCTTTTGAGAAATTCAGTAATAAGTTCTTTGCGAACAATAGATTTTGTTTTGAGCCATAGTAGTCCAATTGTATCATTGCTAAACTCTTCAAGTTTTTCGCTTTCGTGTAATTTCTTCCAGTAGTTAAAGTCTTTCATTTACTAATTCTTGTTGATGATTGGTTGATACAAAATGTTTCTTCTTTGGTTTGCAGACAAATAGTATTTCTTGACTGCCTGCAACGCTTCCTTTACCGCCTCTACCGTTATGATAAGTTTTTGCCTCAACCTTAACATCTCTATATTTTGAAATTAATTTTTCAAATTCTTCAATTCCTGGATAACTGCGATTATTGTAACTGATTAACCAATGAGGAATTTCTTCTGACAGTTCAAAAAGTTTTTCAAAGGAGTTTATTACGTCTCGCTTTTTATCAAATCCGCTAACTCGTTGTGGTTCGTATCGTTTTATACCATTAATAAATTCTTTGTCTTTCCAGTATTCAGTGTATGTCTCAAGTAAATGGTAGAAACCTTGATAGTCTGCGTGACTATCGCAATAAGGTGGGTCGAAATAAGCTAAATCAACATTTTCAACTGTCGGCAACAACTCTAAAATGTTTTTGTGAAAACTTTGATTATCTTGCTTATTATCGAAAATTGCATTGTTGTATTTGGGAAGTATTTCCTCAAAGATTTCTTTGATTGGTCTCACTAAACTTCTGTTGCGTTTAATTCTTTCGGGGTCGCTGGCATAAACCAATGCTTGTGTATGACCAAAATGCCCCATTGTTATTTTCCTTGTCATACTGCGGTTTATAACTGCAAAGGCTATTGCTTGCTTTATAGGATTTCCAAGCAAAGGAATATTTGCTCTGAAATTGTCTAAAAATTCCGCTTCCTCTTTTTCAAAAAACACATTTGTAAATGTATTTTCCATTAGTTCAAAATCGCTTTTATTTTTTGCTGGTTGAAATAGGATTTTTAAATCTTCATCGGTCAGTTTAGTGTCCTTGTTTTCAATTAAAGATAAACCTATTTGATTGTTGAAATTCAAAAAGTCGTTTGTAATGGTTTTGTATCCAATTTGTTTGAATAAGAAAGCAACTGACTGCGAACCAGCAAAAGCGTCAATTGCTGTTTTTACATCGTCAGGTATAAATTTCTTTATCCAAGCCAAATGAGTGTGCTTTGCACCCAAATATTGCGGCTCAGGAAACTGGTAATTGAAATATGTATATTCTTCAAAAAGCATTTTTATCTATTCAGTTTTCAAGTCGACAAGTTACGATTTTCAACTCTTTTATTGACTATTATCCAGTCCAAATTATCAACCGTCTACTTATCGGGCGGTGGGTGGGCTTTGGGCTCGATTGGGCAAAATTAAATTAAAGAAGTATCCCAATCTAATAAAGGACATTGTTCCATGTCATCCAAATGAACTTCTATGTAAGCGACATTACATATTGGAAAATAGAAATAGGGCATGTATATATTCACTTGATTACCGATGCCTATAGCCATAAAATTGTGGGGCATTATCTATCAAAAGTCATTTTTGCATCTGATACATGTCCATTAATATTGTTGCCACTTCCATCTTTAGCATTTCCATTAGATTCCCAAAAACCAATTAATCCTTCCTTTGGTATATTATTTTGAATTTTGCAAAAACAATATTTACAAAGAATATAAAATAGAAAATATTGGGAGACTTCATGCCTAGCAAATATATAAGATTAATAATATTCAGATTGACTATTATGGAAAGAGGTATAATGGTATTTTTGTAAATTATGAAAATAGCATTAGTTATTATCTATAATCATAAGTTTGAGAAAAATATAGATAAATTAGAAATTATTTATTCTGGTAGATTTAAGAATATTTTTCATTTAGTGCCATTCTATGAAGGCAAGAAAAATAACGTAATTCCTGTTTATGAAAGTTCCTATTATTTCCAAGGATATATAGCTCAAGGGTATAGAAATTTTTTTGATGAAGAATTTGAAAGATATTTGTTTCTAGGTGATGACGTATTATTAAATCCCAAGATAAATGAGGATAATGTAGATGAATATTTTAAAACAAATACTGAAACGTGTTTTGTTCCACACGCCTTTGCTTTTGGTAGAAATATGGGAAATTGGAATAGAAACAAGGATGCTTTAGCCTTCAAATATTATGAAAATTCTGATAGTAAATATGGAGGAGTAGAGGCTGTTGGGGAACTCCCAAGTTCAAATGAAGCTAAATCGAAACTTGAGAAACATGGCTTTAAAGTAGAGGCTTTATTATTTGAGCAATTATATGGCAAACTGACCCTCAAAAATTTAAAAGGGTGGTCAAATATTTATAGAAAAATATTACATCGTATTAGAAATAAAGCCTATGCATTGCAATATCCTTTAATAGGTTCATATTCCGATATTTTTGTGGTAAATAAAAAGTCAATACAAAAGTTTGCTCATTATTGTGGAGTTTTTGCAGCATGTGATTTACATGTAGAAATTGCAGTTCCTACTGCATTAGCTTTAGCTAGTGATAGACTATCTATGGAGGATGAATGGAAGGGTATAACTATGTGGTCAGAAGAAGATACGAAATGGTTGGAAAAATATCATTATTCTTTAGATGAATTATATGAAGATTTTCCAAATGATACATTGTACATCCATCCAATTAAAGTTTCAAAGTGGAAGTAATTAAAATCATCCCTTATTTCATCAATCTATTTCTAATAACTTCTCTATATAGAAGAAGAAAGTAGAATATAGCGATGACTGTCTTTGCTAGATAAACCATTAGTAAAGAATTTCTTTGATACTCTACTGTCCATGTACTTCCTAAGGCAATGAATGTAAGTAATATAGGCAAAAGAAATGGAGAGATAGAAGGACAGGAGATATCATCTCTTTTGATGAGTACTATAACCATCAAAAATAGCAATAGGTAAGATAAAAAGGTGATAAAAGCAGCTACAGGATATCCGAAATAGGGTAGAAGTATATAATTTGCACCCACATTTACGGCGCAGGCTACAAAGAAACTATATACATAAATTCTATTTTTCTTGGCATATAGAAGATATATATTGAATACTTCCACCATCTCAAAACAGTAAGCCCCAGCAAAAAGTATAGGTGCCCATACGAAGCCTTCGAGATAGGATGGTTGTCGCGTGATAAGCCTAGTTACTTCGGGAAGAAATAGACAAGTGAGTACCAAGAGTAAGCTTACCAATTTGAAGTTGCTGAGATGGATATGGTGCGCCTCAGCCCTTTTTCCTTCATTGTAATAGGCAAAAACCTTGTTGCGCAGAGCGTTGTTGAAAGCCGCAGAAATGCCTGCAAAGATGATAATCAACTTATAGCTGTAGGCATAGATACCGGCTTCAGCGTTACCGCACACCATATTGATGAGCAGAGTGTCGAAGTAGCTCAGTGCCAGCGCACTAAGGACAACAGGTGCAAGCCCTATAGAATAGCGCACATATTCGTAATTGACACTCTTGAAGTCTGCTAATTTCAGGTGCTTCGTCAATCTGAATAGCATATACATACTAAAAACAACCCCTATCACTGCTTCTCCCCATAAGCGCGAAATATAGGTTTGGCTTATAAATATGATTAAAGCAATGGCTACCAAAGTTTTCAGCAGATTATAGGAAATATTTATAGCAGCATTTTCTTTACTCTTTTCTTCGTGTATGGTGATGGTGTTGAAAATATTGAACAGCATTATCGCTATCTGCGTAAGCAGTATAAGTAATAAAAGATAAGGAGCGTTAGGAATGTTTACCCATCCCAAAATGGTATCTTTGAAAGGAAGGATAATGACGATACCTATACATAATAATAAGAAGCACAACCATATAGTAGCATTGGTGAGGGCACGCTTATCGCGGTCTTTGTCATAAATATAACGCATCAGCCCCACTTGTAGATTGAGCGTTGCAATAAGTCCAAAGAACTTGCATGAATTCATGACGACTTCATACTTGCCATATTCCTCTGTAGAAAGATATTTGGTAAATATAGGAATAGTGATAAACGCTAGAAAATTATTGAATAATGCCACCAAAGAATATATAGAACCATGCTTTAGCGTTTCGAAAAATGGATGTTCCTTAATAGATGAGATAAGTTTCATAGTCATCTGTTATTAAGGATTTTTTCGTAAAGACGCTTGTATTGCCCTGCAACTACATCTGGCGTAAAGTATTTGCGGTAAGTAGCGAGGCAATTTTCGCTATAATTCGTTGTTTTGTCGGCAAATAGAACCTGCGTTATGCCTATGGCGAGTTCTTGTGCGTCTATTTGGCTACATAGGTGTCCATTGTAATTTGTGACTACATATTCTTTGATGCCACCTATAGGAAATCCAATAAATGGTGTGCCACAGGCGAAACTTTCCAGCATGATATTGGGTAAATTATCTTCTATAGAGGGAGATATTACGGCATCAGAAATTTGATAAAGTTCTGCAAGCTTATATTCTTCATATATAGGTCCCATGTTTCTGATGCTGTGTTGTGGAAGTCCCTTGAAATATTTCTCTTCAAAACCATGCCCCACCACCATCAATGTTAGAGGTGTAGAGATACTCTGCAATGCCCGATACAAATATTTGAAACCCTTTCTCTCCAATCCCAACTGGTCTCCTACGAAGAAAAGGATTTTCTCATGTATATCGAATCTATATTTTAGTTTTAATTCATTAATATACTGTAAATCAATTTTTTGGTAATGAAAATTTGGAAGGCAATTAGGGATATGCGTACTTGCAAATCGAGACATAGATGTACTGGCAGCGGCGTTGTCGGCCTGCCATTGGCTGGGACCTACCGGTGTAATATGCTGATGTAGTAAAAGTAGGGTCTTAAATTCTTCTTGTCGGGCTAATAATTTATGTGCCTTATGTATATTATTATCATTAATGCAATGATTGCCACCGCTAAAGGGTGCCATGTCATGCATAGTCCATACAACAGGCTTTTTGTTTTTTGTAAAAAAACTGTTCCAGTCCAAAAATTTTGTTCATCGTAAAGTGGGTGTGTAGTGATGTCGAAGGGCGTATGCAGGCTGTCAATATAAGGGCGTCCGTAGGGTAGGAGTCTGAGTTGGTGTTTTGCTCTATAGATAAAATTTTTGAGCAAAAAAGAAGTATCATTCTTAGGAGCAAAGGCATACATTTCCCTATGTTTATCTGTGCCGCCAGACAAGGAAAGATAATGACTCTCTATCCCTGCCTTTAGAAGTGCTTCATGAAGTCTTACACTGGCAATTCCTGCGCCTCCAGAAGTATAGGTGTTTACGTGTAAGATGTTCATAATAATTGTCAAATAGCTTAAATAATTGATAGCTTATAAATCTATATCTCTTACCTTATCTAAAATATCCAAATGTACAGTCGCAAAAATATCTGCATAATATATTCCTCCTCCAAATTTTTTTGAAGAGTTGATAAATCTATTCAAGTAACTGAAATGTAGAAGATGTTCAGATGAAATGCAGCTCATGAAATTGCCAAAATTGTCATATACGACGAAATTATATCCTAATTGGCTCAGAAGCCCAATAATTTGAAGTGATATATCTTCATCCCCGTCATTGAAAAAATCATATTCAAAAAATAGGGAGGGCCTGTATTTTTCCAAAATATTTTTCATACTGCGAATAATTTCAAAATCATGACCGTCGGTATCGGATTTTATTAAGGATATGGTTTCTAAATTTTGATATTGGAGCAGACTTTCTAAAGTTTGCGTTTTGATAGTACCTGTATTGCTCTTGACAAGCTTCCCGGTGCCATAAGATTTTTCTAGTGCCATGCCTGTATCTACACCATCTTTGCCAACGAATGCATGAATAGAGGTGATTTTAGATATAGCTTTTGTATTTTTTTGCAGTATTTCATAGAATTTTTGATCCCCTTCTATGCATATAACTTCCATATCAGAATCTGCAAGTATGGCAAGAGCCGTATCCCCAATATTAGCACCTATATCTACACATTTTCCTCCTTGATGCTTATATATTATTTCAGCTATTTTTCCCAACATCTTATCATAAAGCCTGAACTTAGATTGATAAGCGGGTAGGTGATGATCAAAAGGAATTATGATATCAAACTCATGGAGACTCCCTTTTATTTTATAATTTATTTTTTTGTTTGTTAGCTTGTTATAGTGTTTTATTATTTTTTCTTTTATCATCATATATTCTTCATTAATATTTGTAAAAAAGTGTGAGCAGTTTTCTTCCAGGTGAATTGTGAAATTCTTTTTTGGGCAGCCTCTATATATGCATTTCTCAATTTCTCGTCAATAGTGAAGAGTTGCAATTTTTCTCTCATATCTATGATATCTTCGGGATTGAATAATAAAGCCGCCTCTCCTGATACTTCCGGCAATGAACTGATATTTGAGGTCACTATAGGGCAATTACTAATCATAGCTTCTAATAACGGGATGCCAAAGCCTTCATATTTTGAAGGAAAACAAAAGAATAATGCTCTAGTATATAGAAACTTAAGCGTCGGGGTTTCAAAATCAAAATAGTGTATTAAATGGGTAACATGAAGTTGATGAATTTTTGCAAGCTCATCCTCTGTGAATTTTCCGCCACCTATACATACAATATTGATATTATATTCTATAGATATAGGCGAATAGGCCTCTATGAATAGATTGAAATTTTTGTAACTCTGCCTGTTCCCTACAAACAAGATATAAGGATATGGAATTTCTATTGTCTTAGATATTACCTTGTCCATATTTGTAGCCAAATGCATTACATATATTTTGCTAGAATCAACGTGGAAATATTTTATGATGTCATTCTTAGTATTTTGAGATACTGCAATAATGAGATGGCTACGTTCTGCCAAGAATTTTTTTCCTTCCAAGACCATTTTATCCGGAATCCTAAATATTTCATGAATTAGGTCATGTATGATTAGTACTACTTTGTTGGAGTCTATCCAAGGCATTAGATATGGATTATAGTATGTAGGTATATAGATGAATTTCTTTGTGATTAGTTTAATATATATAAAGGTATATAAGGTGTTGATTATATTTATTATGTGTATTTTTTGTTTAAAATTTATTTTCTCTAAAAATGGAAATAGTCTATTAAGAATAGGTTTCTTGTAAGCCAATAAGTTTTCATTTTCTGTATATAATATAGGAATCTTAATATTGATATTTTCTTCAGCATCCAGTTGCCTAAATAGCTCTATGAATAGTGTAGATACGCCACCGTATTTTTGAAATGTAAATGCCTGATGATCAAATAATAATATCATTTATAGAGTATCGGGATGTTCAAAATATTTCTTGTAAATTTTACTTTTCTTAACGAGTTTTTTTATGTCGCAATAATTGATGTTCTGAAGGGCATAACCAAAATTATCTTTAAAAAAATGAAACTCATTTCTATTCATTAAATAATATTTTATGCCTTTAAGTATTTCATTATCATGGATGTAATATTCATCATTTTTATAATCTAAAGATTGCGATTCCAAATATTTCGATAGAATACTATGTTCTCTATGAGCCTTTATCTTTAGGGCTAAGGCATCAAAAATTCTGTATTCATCTTGTTTGAAAATGGGATATAGTGTTGCTGTCTTTGAATTGTCGTGAATCCTAAAGTTTGTATAAATCTTATCTGTAGTCTTTATGTCCTCACAGCCAAAGGTCAATAAATATCTAATCCAAAATTCTTGATCCATAGCATAGTGCAGGGAGATATTAAGTGGAAATATAGTATTTAGGCATTCCTTGTCGAAGAAGGTAGAGGGTTGAATATTGATAGACTTGCCGATACATTCACTTGTGCTGCCATAAATCTGAGTGCCTTTATAGATTTTATTTTTAGAACTATCATTATATACATACCTTATTTTGCCGCTTATGACTTTTGCTCCGGTTTCTTCATATATGGATGATACGCTATTGAAGGTGTCTTTTTCATAATAGTCATCACTGCATAACCAATTAAAAATTTGCCCATTGCACTTCTCAAAGCCTTTATTTATTGCATCGGATTGCCCTTTGTCTTTTTGGGAAACCCAATAATCTAGATACTTAGCATATTTCTTGATAATTTCAACGGAATTGTCATTACTACCTCCATCCATGATGATATATTGGAGATTGGGATAATTTTGTTCCAAAACTGAAAGAATAGTTTCTTCCAAATACTCCCCTTGATTGTAGCTTGGCGTAACTATGGAGATACGTGGATAGTTCATAACTATTTTTGATAGGCAATAAATTGTAACATATATTCGCTGCAAAGAAATATAAATATGAGCAAAAAGAGAGATAAACATATTCACAAGGACGTACAAACCAATAATTCTATGGCGTCAAATGTGAACTCTTCTTCATGGATTAGGAAGCCTTTTATGCCTTACGTTCTTCTAATCGTTATTTTTTACATAATTACAGCTATATATTTTTCTCCTGCATTTCAAGGTATGGAGTTCAATAGTCATGACTCCTCACAGTGGACGGCTATGAGTAAAGAAAGTATGGATTATTACAAAGAACACAAGGAATATGCCCAATGGAGTGGAAGGATGTTCAGTGGTATGCCTGGTGTGATGTTGTGGGGAATGAAGCATCCAGATATTGTAGATTTGACGGGATTTCAGATTCTATTCTCTGCCAAGCTATTTCCTGCACTTATTATTTATGAATTCTTTATGCTGGGATTCCTAACGGCACTATCATTATTTTTATATTACAGAAGATTAATTCCTGCCATCATAGGTGGTTTGGCGATACAATTATCTACCGTTACAGTAGTATCACTGGCAGCGGGACACGTCAACAAGATAGGGACTTTGGCATTTTTTGTTCCTATATTATTCTCTTGTCTGCTCATCTTACGCAAAAATTATATAAAAGGAATGTTGTTGTTCATACTGTGCCTGCATTCCATGCTCTTGGAAAATCATACTCAGATAGTATATTATATTATGTTGTATGTCGTTCCTTTTGTATTGGTAAAAGCCATAAAAGATTTTTTACAGGACAAAAACTTCAAGCATCTACTCACTTCGGGTGCCATCATGCTGGTAAGCTGTGTGGTGGCTGCGATGATGCACAGCACCATATTTTTACAAAATGACTTCCTCAAAGAAACGACCAGAGGACATCAGATTCTCAATTTCGATAACAAACAATCCACTGCAGAACCCAAGGCAGGAGAAGATGGCGTGGGCGTAGATTATGCCACGCAATGGAGTTACAGCGTAAAAGAAATAGGCTCTTGGCTCATACCAAATTTCGTAGGCGGTGCCTCCGGTGGTGCGGTAGATGAGAACTCCAATACCTATGCCACACTTACGGGTAATGGCGTGGGCGGAGACCAAGCTCTAGGGTTTTGTGAGCGTCTGCCTCTATATTGGGGGGATCAGCCTTTTGTGGCTGGACCCTATTACCTTGGTGCTATTGTCATATTTTTGTTTTTATTGGGGATGTTTTTATATCGAGGTGCCATGAAATGGTATCTCTTTGCCTTAATAGTATTTAGTACATTCATGGCATTAGGCAAGAATTTCATGTCATTTTATAATATTTTATACAATTACCTTCCGCTTTTCAATAAATTCAGAACACCCACCATGATTATTGCAGTAGTACAGATATGCATGGTACTCGTAGGTGTACTGGGCATTATGGAGCTACTTTCTCCTAAGATAAGTGAAGAAGACAAGAAAAAAGCACTTAAATATAGTGGTGGTATAGTGGCGGGGCTGTGCTTGTTTTTCTTACTAATGGGAGGGTCTGTACTCAAATTCCAGAGTTTTTACAAGGAAACTCCCGAAGCACTTACCGCAGATGAAAGCTTCAAGCAACAGCTTACAGGTATGGTAGGCAACGAGCAATTTGCTACGGACATAGTAAATGCCGTCAAAAAAGATAGAGCTGCAATGTTTAGGAAAGATGCTACTCGCTCCACAATATTTGTATTATTAGCTATAGGATTGTTGTACTTATTGCTATATAGGAAGGTAAGTGCTACTTATATTCTATCTGGCATGGCATTCCTTATCGTAGTGGACTTGTGGCAGGTGGATAGAAGATATTTGAGCGACAAAAACTTTGTACCCAAAGGAACTGTAGAAGAAGCTACATATCCGCTTACTGCCGCAAACCAGCGCATTTTGGAAGATAAAGGATATTATAGAATGATAGACTTTACAGTAAGTCCTTTCAATGACGCAGGGCCTTGTTTATATCACCATACCATAGGCGGTTACAATCCCAATAAACTACGTAGATATCAGGATGTCATAGAAAATGGCTTCCAAAAAGACTTCTCTAAGCTCAATCAGGGCAGGCTGCAAGATATGCACTACCTCAATATGCTCAATTGCAAGTACATAAAAACAGGTGCTGAGTCCGACAAAGTTATTGTAAACCCTTATGCTTATGGTTCAGCATGGTTTGTGAATAAGCTGAAAATTGTGGAGACACCTGAGGAAGAAATCACTTTGGTGGATAGTTTAAATCCTTTGGAAACGGCTATAATTCATAAAGAATTCGAAAAGGATATCTCAGATATGATGCTAGGATTAGATACATCATCTTCAGAAAATCGCTATATCCATTTTGTATCGTATGACCCCAAATATATGGTTTATGAGTCCAACTCCGATAAAGATGAGTTTGCGGTATTTTCAGAGGTCATCTATCGCCCCAATTCAGAATGGAAATCCTATATTGACGGAAAAGAAGTGAAACATGCGAGAGTAGATTATATACTTAGGGGTATGCGGATACCTCAGGGCAAGCATAAGATAGAATTCAAGTATGACAATCCATTATTCCATAAAACCTATAATATGGCATACATTGGCAGCATAATATTTCTACTAATTTTTGCCGGAGGTGTATTTTTATATATAAAAGAAATAAAAAAGTCCCAAACTGGGCATAGTTCCGAAATAATATAATTACTTGCAGGATATAATTTGGCATAGTTTAGAATAAAACGATAATGGCAGAAGTAAGATATGATGATGACAACATACGTACCCTCGATTGGCGTGAGCATATAAGGCTGCGCCCAGGTATGTATATTGGCAAGACAGGAGATGGTTCTTCCGCAGACGATGGCATTTATATCCTCTTAAAAGAAGTCATAGACAACTCTATAGACGAGTATGTTATGGGCTATGGCAAGCAGATAGATGTCAATATCAAGGAAGGCAGAGTCCTCATTAGAGATTATGGACGTGGAATTCCCTTAGGTAAAGTCATAGACTGTGTGTCCAAAATTAATACAGGAGGGAAATATGACTCTAAGGCGTTCCAGAAGTCTGTGGGATTGAATGGTGTAGGTACCAAGGCTGTAAATGCACTTTCTTCCTCTTTTACAGTGAAATCTATAAGAGACGGACAGATGAAGAAAGCCGATTTCCATAAAGGTGAATTGGTGACAGAATATGATATTGCACTCTGCGACGAAAAAAATGGGACTGAAATTAGCTTTGTTCCCGATAACAATATATTCAAAAATTTCCATTTTCTTTCAGACTTTGTCAAAGAGCAGGTATGGAACTATGCCTATCTCAATGCAGGACTTATCGTGAACTTTAATGGCACTAAGGTCGTCTCTAAAAATGGACTGCTAGACTTGCTTACGCACAAAACAGACATCAATACCCTCAGATATCCCATCATTCACCTCAAAGGTGAAGATATAGAAATTGCACTCTCGCACGGCAACCAGTATGGCGAGGAGTATTATTCCTTTGTGAATGGACAGTTTACTACGCAGGGAGGCACACATTTGGCAGCTTTCAGGGAGGCTATAGTAAAGACAATACGTGATTTCTATAAGAAAAATTTTGAGGCAGCAGACATAAGACAAGCCGTGATAGCGGCAATAAGCATTAGAGTGCAAGAGCCGGTATTTGAGTCGCAAACCAAGACTAAATTAGGGTCGTTGGTAGTGTATCCAGAAGGGCCGTCAGTGAAGACTTTTGTTGCAGACTTCGTCAAAGATCAGTTAGACCCATTTCTACATAGAAACCCAGCCGTTGCAGATGCATTGTTGAAGCGTATTACACAGAGTGAACGCGAACGCAAGGATATGGCAGGCATCAGAAAATTAGC
>JBGAWK010000048.1:0-18768 GCA_044227665.1 Chitinophagales bacterium | reverse complement strand
CTTTTTCAGCTTCAGACTTATCCGTCAATGCTTTGATTTTACGTATTGCATTACGAGTGGTTTTACCATAATATCTATTCTCCAATCTTTTTTTTGCAGATTGTCTTATTCTTTTCTTAGCCGACTGATGATGTGCCATATTATCTTAATTGGGCTGCAAAGATATAAATAATTTCTTTATTAAAGAATATTATCAATAAATTAAGCCTGAGGAATTCTCAGCACTTGGCCTGGATAAATCAAATCCGGACTTTTGAGCATAGGCTTATTGGCTTCAAAAATCTTCCCATAGTCATTTGCATTACCATATTGCTCTTTTGCTATCTTAGAAAGAGTATCCCCTTTTTCTACCGTAACAAATTTTGCCTCCGGCTGTGGTACAGCTACTGTAAGATTATCATCTACAGATCCTACACCTTCCACATTACCCGCTAACAAAATCATTTTTTCTTTTTGTTCTTGAGAAGACACCTCCCCCTTCAATGTCACTTTATCACCTTGTACATAAAGTGTGACCTTTGAAGTATCGAAGCCCATAGCAGTTATATGGTCGAACAATTCACGTGCATGCAATTGTTTTTCATCTTCTGATTCTTCGTGTTGCTGAGCTTCCGGCTTTCTGCCTTTAAAAATTTTTGCTCCTGCTGTTTTGATAAAACTAAATAATCCCATGTAATAATATTTTAATGAGTTAAAACAAAAATATAGAAATTTAGTTTCATTTAGATAAAAATTATAAGATAAAATATTGAATAGTACGATATTTGCATAATCATTTAGTGTATGAAAGATTTCTCCTTTGTAACCCAATCGCATCCTGGTTTTATTGAAAATTTGTATAAAGACTATTTACAAAATCCCGAAAGTGTAGATGCTGAATGGCGAAAGTTTTTTGCAGGTTTTGACTTTGCAATAAATGGTGATTATATAAAATCCGATGCTCAAAGTAAAGATTCTCCACAAAACGTTTCACCTAAGGAGTTTCAAGTTTACAAACTAATACAAGCCTACCGTGACAAGGCACATTTGGTATCTTATACCAATCCCATACGTAAGCGCAAAGATCGCCATGCTGACTTAGATATTTCTTATTTTGATTTAGAAGAGTCGGATTTAGATGTAGAATTTTTGGCGGGCTTCGATATTGGCTTAGGCAAAGCAAAGCTTAGAGAGATTATAGAACGTCTGAAAAAAATATACTGTCGCACCATAGGCTGGGAATACAATTATGTAATTGACAGAGACGAACTCAAATGGCTGCGCGAGCAGATAGAATATGGCTACATTGCTTATGAGCATCCTATAGAAAAGAAAAAAAGAATACTGGAAAAGCTCAATGAATCTGCTGTATATGAGAAGTTTTTAGGAACTAAATTTATAGGGCAAAAGAGATTTTCGCTAGAAGGTGGAGAATCATTAATACCTGCTTTGGACAGCATGTTTCTGGTAGGTGTTCAAAATGATGTAAAAGAAGCAGTAATAGGTATGGCACACAGAGGGCGACTCAATGTGCTGACCAATATCATGCAGAAGACGTATGAAGAGGTATTTTCAGAATTTGAGGGCATCTCTCCTGATGATTTTGCGATGGGTACAGGTGACGTAAAATACCATTTAGGCTATACCTCCCAATATGAGACAATGGATGGGAAAGAAATTTATCTAAAATTACTTCCCAATCCTTCTCATTTGGAAGCTGTAAATCCTGTATTGCAAGGTTATTGTAGAGCAAAAGCTGATGCACTACTAGATTCTGACTATGACAAAATTCTACCTATAACCATTCATGGTGACGCAGCCGTTGCGGGTCAAGGAATAGTATATGAAGTCCTACAGATGTCTTTACTCGAAGGCTACAAAGTTGGAGGCACGATACACTTTGTCATCAACAATCAAATTGGGTTTACAACAGATTTCGATGATGCGCGTTCATCGAATTATTGTACATCCCTAGCCTCTGCTCTACAATGTCCTGTATTTCATGTAAACGGTGATGACGTAGAGGCAGTAACTTTCGTTTCAGAATTGGCTGTATTGTATCGTCAAAAATTTAATAAGGATGTATTTGTGGACATGCTCTGTTATCGCAAACATGGGCATAATGAAGGTGATGATCCTGCCTACACCCAACCACAGATGTATGACATTATAAAATCACATTCCGGAGTCAGAGATTTGTACAACAAAAAACTGTACGAATGGGGCATGGCAGAAGCTGAATTGGCAAAATCTATGGAAGAGGAATTTTGGTCTCGCCTACAGGATCGCTTGGAAGACCTTAAGCAGCACCCAAGAAAATACACCCCACAATCTACAGAGCTAGCATGGA
The DNA here is from genome assembly GCA_044227665.1 of Chitinophagales bacterium. Lineage (GTDB taxonomy): Bacteria > Bacteroidota > Bacteroidia > Chitinophagales > JADIYW01 > JBGAWK01. Next base: position 16,439 of record JBGAWK010000048.1, on the reverse strand, counting down.
AAGAATTACGTAAATCTACTCCTGAAGATTTTGACGAGTCTCCGGACACTAAAATCTCTAAGGATACATTAGTGAAAATTATTAAAGCATTAGTCAATACGCCCGTAGGATTTGAACCATTGAAAAAGATTCATCAAATGCTGGAAGGCAGACGAGAATTGATGAAGGCTACAGGTACAGTTGACTGGGCCGCCGCTGAGTTATTGGCGTATGGTAGTATTTTATTGGATGGAAGAGATGTACGTATGAGTGGTGAAGATGTGAAAAGAGGCACTTTCTCACATCGCCATGCTATGATCTATGATAAAAATACTGGAGAGGAATATAATAGATTGAATTTTATAGATGAATCTGGAAAACAAGGGAAATATAGAATATATAACTCCCACCTTTCTGAATATGGCGTATTGGGATTTGAATTTGGATATTCATTGCCCTCTCCTTCACCACTCACGATATGGGAGGCGCAATTTGGCGATTTTGCCAACGGCGCGCAAATAATTATAGACCAATTCATAGTATGTAGTGAAACCAAATGGAATCGCAACTCTGGGTTGGTTATGCTATTACCCCACGGATATGAAGGTGCGGGTCCAGAACATTCTAGTGCCAGATTGGAACGCTATTTACAAATGTGTGGCGAATACAACATCATTGCAGCCAATATTTCTACACCTTCCAATCTTTTCCATATTTTGAGAAGACAACTCGCATATCCTTTCCGGAAACCTCTTGTAGTAATGTCTCCAAAGTCCTTACTTAGACATCCCAAATGCATATCTGATATTAAAGAAATTTATCAAGGAAAATTCAAGGAAGTTATTGACGACCCTACTATCCTCGAGGCTGATAGCGTAGAAAAAGTACTCTTCTGTAGTGGTAAGTTTTATTATGACTTACAGGCTAAGCAAGAAAAAGAAAGCAGAAAAGATGTAGCTCTTGTGCGCATAGAGCAGCTATATCCTTTCCCTACCAAGCAATTACAGAAAATCTGCAAGAAATATAAAAATGCTATCTATGTTTGGACACAAGAAGAGCCACAGAATATGGGGGCATGGAATCATATTAGAGAGTATTTTGACTTTGCACATATAAGTGTAATAAGCAGACCCATAAGTGCTGCAACGGCAACAGGATTTTCAAAACTCCACGAAAAAGAACAAAAATCACTAGTAGAAAAATCTTTTGAATAAAAATATAATGAGCAATATAGTAGAAATAAAAGTACCCTCAATAGGAGAATCTGTTACAGAAGTGACCTTAGCATCACTACTCAAGAAATCCGGAGATTATGTAAAAATTGATGAGGCTCTATGTGAGTTTGAATCTGATAAGGCTACTTTCGAGTTGCCGGCAGAAGTTTCGGGTGTAATAACTTGGAAAGTGAACGAAGGAGACGACCTCTCGGTAGGCGATATAGTGGCCACTATAGACACTGCGGCACAGGGAAATGCTGATATTCCAAAATCACCTCCACAAGCTACCGCAAGTACTGTACCTATGGAGACCCAGAAAAGTGTTCCTGCTACTGCTCCTACAGCTGAAAAAAACATCACTTATGCCAGTGGGCATCCTTCACCTGCGGCACAGAAGATACTGGATGAAAAAGGTATTTCTACGGCTGATATTACTGGCACTGGTATAGGGGGACGTATTACTAAAGATGATGCCAATAAGGCACAAGTACAAGAAAAAACAAATTCTGTAACTGAAGTTGCCAGTCCTAAGCCAACGGCAGCTTTCTCGCGAGAAGAACATAGTGAAAAAATGACTAGGTTACGCCGTACTATTTCCAAACGGCTAGTAGCTGCTAAGAATGAAACGGCTATGCTCACAACATTCAATGAAGTAGATATGAGCAAACTCAACAGTATCAGAGAAACGTTTGGAGACAAATTCAAAGAGAAACACGGCGTAGGATTAGGGATGATGAGTTTCTTTGCCAAAGCTGTATGTTACGCTTCACAGAAATTCCCTGCACTCAATGCCTATATTGACGATGAAAACATCATATATCACGATTTTTGCGACATCTCTATCGCTGTTTCTACGCCCAAGGGCTTGGTAGTTCCTGTGGTTCGAAATGCGGAATCACTTGCCCTATACGAAGTAGAAAAAGAAATAAAAAGATTGGCTATTGCAGGACGCGATGGACACCTCAGCATGGAGGATATGCAAGGAGGTACTTTTACTATCAGCAATGGTGGCGTATTTGGTTCGCTGATGTCCACACCTATCATCAATCCACCTCAGAGTGCCATACTGGGAATGCATAAGATTCAGGACAGGCCTATGGTCATCAATGGCAAGATAGAGGTGCGCCCTATGATGTATGTAGCACTCAGCTATGATCACAGGATAGTAGATGGCAAGGAATCTGTAGGTTTTTTGGTAATGGTAAAAGAACTACTGGAGTCTCCGGAAAAGTTACTGCATGGTCAAGACCCTATCCAAATGCTATTGAAATTGTAAGAAGAAAATACTAAAATTTAGCTGAAACTCAAAATTCTTGAGCACATTATTTTCTTCTAGTATAGTGAATTACAAGTATTCCCTATTTATTAGAAAGCGATACATATTTGAATAGTTCGGTAGGATTTTCGGCTTGTTTTACCATAAAATCTGCTACATCTGCTCTATTTATCGCTCCTATATTTATCCCTTTATAAAGTTTCGTTTCTACTCTATATCTTTCGGTCAAAGGTTTGTCTTTGAGTAATCCGGGTCGTACGATTTCCCATTTCATCTTGGAATTGGCAATAATTTCTTCCATCTTGGTTTTATCGTCATACACATCTTTGAGAAAGATTCTAAAAAAGATTTTCATCAGAAATGAATTATATGCACCACTTTCTCCTGCTCCAAATCCAGTCAAAATTATAAAAGGTATCTGAACTCCATTTTCATATTGAACTTCTACTAGCAGTTTGGCAAAGTCAGAATATAGCGTAGTGGGTTTCATGCTCTTACCTGTTCCTAACGCCACGATAACTGCATCTGCATTTGCGAGTGACAATTTCAAATCTTCTTTATTCGTTGCACTACCTCTGAGCAAACTCAAGTTTGCATACTTAGGCAAATTTATCTCTGAACGGGAAAGTGCTGTCACATTGTGATGCCTCTCTAAAGCCCTTTTTACGGCTTCCAAACCTACACCCGCAGAGGCCCCGATAATTGTAATATTCATAAAAAATTTTAATCAAAGATATAAAAGTAAACCTTTGGCTTCATTGAACCCGAAAAATGCAAACTCCACACGTATATATAGAAAGTCATTACATGATTAAGAAACCTATTACTTGCTGATTACACTGTAACTTTTCTCAATAAAACGTGTCAAAGCTTCACCTCTGAGCATGTGCTGCGATAATAATGCGATATCAGTAAGATGACTTATCAGTTCTTTTTGTTGTTCTTCTTGCGAAGCCAAAATTTTTCTATGAATAGGATGATTGGTATTTACGACCAAATTATATCTTTCGGGCATTTCACCCATGAAGTGCATACCGCCGCCGCCTAATTTACTCATTTCTTGCATCCTGCGCATAAATTCGTCCTTAGTGATTGTCACGGGAGACTCTTCAGGAGACATTGATTTTAAGGTTACCGTAGCTCTAGTATTGTCGGCTTTAGCTTCAAATAATTTCTTAAGATTATCTTGCTCTTCCGCGCTAAGTACGGACTCTATGACTTCATCTTTAGTAATAAGGTGGTCTATTGTGTCTGCATCTACCCGTTTGAACTGAGTTTTGTCGAGCTTACTTTCCAGGAAATTCAGGAAATGCTGATCTATGATTGCATCCATCTGCAATACATCGTAGCCTTTAGCTTTGGCTTTATTGATGAATATATGCTGATCATCGGGCTGTGTGCTATACAAGATAATTCTGTTTCCATCTTTATCGGTTTGTAATGCTTCGATATAGTTTTGATATTCTTCTAAGGTATAATATTTGCCTTCCTCTGTAGATTGCAAAAGACAAAAATCTTTGCTACGCTCGTAGAATTTATCATCGCTCAACATGCCATATTTGACAAAAACACTGATATCTGTCCATTTCTCTTCAAAAGAAGTTCTATCGTTTTTGAAAATTTCCCCCAATTTGTCTGAAACTTTCTTTGAAATATGTTGATTAATTTTCTTTACATTACCATCACTTTGCAGATAGCTTCTGGATACGTTGAGCGGAATATCCGGAGAGTCTATAAGTCCATGAAGTAATCCTAGATAATCCGGCACAATTTCTTCTACATTATTGGTTACGAAAACCTGATTGCTATAAAGCTGAATTTTATTTTTTTCTACTTCAAAGGACTTATTGAGTTTTGGGAAATATAAAATTCCTGTAAGTGTGAAAGGATAGTCCACATTGAGATGTATCCAAAATAAAGGATCGGGGGCAAAAGGATATAATTTTTTATAGAAATCCTTATAGTCTTCATCAGTCAATGAAGAAGGAATACGAGTCCACAATGGATCTGTATCATTGATAATTTTAGGTTCTAGCGGCTTTCCTGCATTTTTGTCTTCTTCACTTTGGAAATTATGTCCAAATTGTATGGGTATAGGCAAGAATTTACAGTATTTCTCCAGCAAGCTATTTATCCTATACTCTTCCAAAAATTCTAAAGACTCCTCATTGATATGTAAGACTATATCTGTACCTCTGTCACTCTTATCTACTTCTTCGAGGGTATAAGTTGTACTTCCATCACATTCCCATCTTACCGCTGGCGCATCTGTATAGGATTTTGAAAATATTTCTACTCGCTCAGCAACCATGAAGGAAGAATAAAATCCTAAGCCAAAATGTCCTATTATAGCTTTAGCGTCTTCTACATTCTTGAACTTTTCTATAAATTCTTCGGCACTGGAAAAAGCTACTTGATTGATATATTTTTTTACTTCATCAGCACTCATGCCAATACCTTTATCAGAAATGGTAAGCGTCTTATTTTCCTTATCCAATTTCACTGCTATAGTAAGGTCTCCCAGCTCTTGCTTATAATCTCCCAACTGTGCAAGACCCTTAATTTTCTTGGTAGCATCTACTGCATTTGAAATCAACTCTCTCAAGAATATTTCATGATCCGAGTATAAGAATTTTTTAATTATTGGGAATATATTCTCCGTTACAACACTTATATTGCCACTTTCCTTCATATACTATTATTTTGTATGAAAGAAACAAAGGTTGTACCAAGTCATTTTATTATGCCATTTTGTCGCAACTTATAAAAACGACAAAATCCCCTATGGGGCATCATTGTCTTTGGGCTTAAGTTTTTTTGGGTAATTATTCAGGTCGTCATCATCTTTGTTGAGTGATTGAAAAAATTTATATATCATTAATACTATCAGTAGTATTAATGATATACATAATGCTATCAGCAAGAAAAATTCGCCTGATACACTGAGTGGAAACTCAGTAATAATTATTCCGTCTTTACCATACATATATTATCATATATCAGTATTTACCAAATTAAAGGTTAGAGTTGTATTACATTCTTTAATATAAAGAAGGCTGTTACAAAAGAAATTGTTATGACGCCCGTACAAAATACTAAACTAATAAACAAACGAATCACCAATATGGCCAAGAATGAGTCTACAAATCGTTCCCAAACTGTGTCACTCTTAATGACGGCTATTGTGTTAGTCTTATCAATTACCTCATATTCATAATATTCATATTGTGAATTATGAATTTGGGGTAGTGTTGCGATTGCTGGTACTGTAGGATAGGCGTGCATAACAATTTTTTTGTAGTTATATATACTATGCTGCAGTATGAGGTGCAGGACTAGTATTTTCTTTTTTGTTGTTTAAAAAATCTAGATTAAAATATTTCAAGATAAATGATTTGGCTGCTATAGCCCACTTTTCATCTCTACCCAAAAATTTTAGTATTGCCGGTATAAGTATGTACGCCATTAATATGGTCATTACAATTTTAAAGGGACTTCTCATAATTTTATTATTTTATGATTAGACTACCGGTTTGCCTTTGATGATACGTACAAGTATAGCTATTACTGCTAGTACTAATAAAATGTGAATCAAATTTCCTGCATGTAGGATAAAGAATCCGGCTAACCATGCGATTATCAGCACTATAGCCACGGTGTAAAGTAGATTGCTCATGATTTAATTTTTTGTTTTTTGTAAATAATAAAATTTATGATACAAATATCTTATACACAACATCGCATTGCGTTATAGAATTATTGGGTGATGTTATATAATTTTCATAGGCCTGCTACAGAATTTTGCAATAATACTTTGCTTAAAGTATTTGTATATATTTACCAATAAATATTTATCACTTTGCATTTATACATAAAATTCGACATTACCCGTACCTGTAGAGCTGTATTAGAAGATATTGCAGACAGCATAGACGTTCCATACGCTATAGAAAGTAATAATGAAATAGAATTCAAGAAGCCCCTCTCAACAGACCAAATGGAGAAATTAAAACAAGGCTTTGACAAATACTACATATATTTGATAGACAACCAGAAAACCGCGTTGGTGCAAAAGATTAAAGACTCAATAGTAGAGATGGTATGGAAGGAAGAAGACCTGCCCAATATTACCACTTCGGCATACCTATCCTCAAAACTGCACCACAGTTATGGATATCTCTCGAATCTCTTCTCGGAGGTAACTTTTACTTCCATAGAAAATTTTATCATACTCCAGAAGATAGAGCGTGCAAAACAATTGCTATTGAGTGGCACACATACACTTACGGAGATTTCTTACTTACTAAATTATAGTAGTGTAGCACATCTTTCCAATCAATTTAAGAAGACTACTGGACTTACGCCTTCCGCATTTCAAAGAATAATAAAATCAAGAAAAGAAAAATAAATTTGCCTATGAAATCAATGAAAATACTTATTGCAGACGACGACGAGGATGATAGAATGGTATTTGTAGATGCCTTGGGAGAGCTAAAAATGAAAACCCGTATCCCCGTATCACGGAGGTCACTGATGGCGTAGAACTTATGGAATACCTTGCAGCTACTGAATCTTATCCGGATCTTATATTCCTCGACATCAATATGCCACGAATGAACGGAATCCAATGCTTGGAAGAAATCAAGAAACATCCCGAATACAAATCCATTTCTGTTGCCATATATTCTACTTCCGGCACTGAGAAAGATATAGAGGACACCTTTGTTCGTGGTGCAAATGTATATATTCGCAAGCCGGGAGATTTCGCTTCACTTAAAAAGGTGCTGGAAGAAGTTCTTAGTGTCAATTGGCAATTTCATACTTCAGGACTCAACAAAGAAACATTCTTGCTTAATATATAAGAGAAAATACTTCTTCATTATGATGATACATAAAGATAAGCACCCGTTCAAGATGGTGATAATTATGTTATTAATTTCCCTATCTGTATTGCTTATTGTAGGAGTTTTACTATATAGGAATATCAATGAGCTTAATAAAACCCAAAGATTAATTGCCCATACTTATGAAGTACAGATACTTATTGAAAAATACAAGCAAAATCTTCTTCAAGCAGAAAGCCGACAAAGAGGCTATCTAATAACTAAAGATTCTAGTTTTTATGAGCGATACTTGCAGTCCAAAGAAATCGTAAATAAATTATACTTTGATTTATTGATAAAAGTGGGAGATAATCCAGAACAATTGAGAATTGTTAGAGAATTAGATACCCTTACCAAAGAGCGGTTTCTGATGATGGAAACTAGAGTAAGGCAAGTGAAAAGACTAACCACCCATTTCCCTGATACTTTTATCCAGTCTTTCATGGTTAGTAGAGATAAGATGGTGATTATAAAATCAAAAATTGACAGTCTCCTAAGCAAAGAAGATTTATTGCTTACCCAACGCACTAAGGAGCATGATAATAAATCATCTTTACTACCCTTTATCAGCCTGTTAGTTATAATATTCAGCTTAATATTAATATTAGGCAGTTTTTATATCATATACCGCAATATTATAAAGCTCAATGAACTATCAGAGTATTTATTATTAAACAACGAATCCTTTGAACATGCTGAAGAGATAGCCAGGCTTACTCACTGGGAGATGGAACTCCCAGGCAATAAGATTACATTCTCCAAATCTGCCAACAAAGTATTGGGATATGCTTACAATGAGGCTAACAACAATGTGCTGGATATAGAGAAATATTTAAATCTAGTACACCCTGATGATCAGCAACTAGTAAGAAATTATATAAGAAACTTGGAAAGCAATACTAATGCTACACGTAACATTGTTTTTAGGATATTGAATGACAAAGATAGCGTCACCTACCTTCGTTCTTCGTATATGCTTTATGAGGATGACAGGGAAAGAACTGTAGTCTTAGGTATAAATCAGGATATTTCGGAAAAGATTTTGTATCAGAAAGGATTAGAAACCAAAAATGAGGAACTCATGAAGTATAATAAAGAGTTATCTTCCTTTAATTACGTGGTAAGCCATGATCTTCAGGAGCCTTTGCGCAAGATACGTATGTTCGTATCCCGCATCAAAGATGACGGCAGTAATCATTTGTCGGAAAAGAGCATAGGGTTTTTTGATAAAGTGCAAGATTCTGCTTTACGTATGCAAAATCTAATTGATGATTTATTAGCATATTCAAGAATTAACAGATCGGATCTCAAAAAAGAACAAATAGATCTTAATAGTATTATAGAACAAGTAATACAAGATTGGGCTCATGTTTTTGAGGATAGAAAAGTAATAATGAAATTTGACAGGCTGCCAATAGTCAATGGATACATTTTCCAACTTCATCAACTTTTCTCCAACATTATAGGTAATTCTCTGAAATATTCTAAATCCAATATCTCTCCACAGATCACTATTACTCACTCTATTGCCAATGGCAATGAGATATCATTCCCTATACAGAAAAGGCTATTACAGTACCATGAAATAAAAATTAGCGACAATGGCATAGGCTTTGACACCAAATATGCCGAGGAGATTTTTGACTTGTTCAAGCGATTACACAATAAGGAATCTTACAAAGGTACAGGCATAGGATTAGCAATATGTCGTAAAATTGTCGAACAGCACAATGGGTATATTTTTGCACAAGGAAAGACAGACATAGGTGCTACTTTTTTCATTTATTTGCCCCATGATTCTTCGTCGTCACATACATAATTTTATACGAAAATGGGTGAAGATTTTTGGTAATGCTGTGGTAGAATTTTTCAAAGATAATACTACCAAATATTGTGCATCACTATCTTACTATGCGCTATTTTCGCTGCCAGCACTTCTGCTTATTTTAGTTAGCATTAGCAGCATGATTTTTGGCAAGGATGTAGCAGAAGGTGAAATGCATACAGAGATTAGTAGAGTTGCCGGTTCTTACTTAGCCACACAAATCCAAATAGTACTTCATAACTTGCAGACAAATTACAGTGTAGGCACCATTGCCATAGTAAGTTTCATATATCTTATCCTCAACGCATCAGGTATATTTTCAGAAATTCAAAACACCATATACATATTATGGAGAGATACTAGTAGTAAAAGAAAGTGGCATGCGTTCTTAAAAGATAAACTTTTGGCCATCGCGATGATAGGCATTATGTCCGTATTATTAACTACCTCCATGATTCTGAATGCTCTATTAAGTATCATTCAGGAGCAATTGAGTTTTTACATACCTATATCTACTATAATCTGGATAAAAATTGGCAATAACCTATTATTTATGTTAGTGATATGGATGCTCTTTTTTCTCATTTACGCAGCCTTACCTGCAGTTAAGCTAAGATGGAAATACATCTTAGCAGGGTCATTTTTTGCCGCTATATTTTTTTTCTTAGGTCGTTATCTCATGACCTTATATCTTACAAAAATCGTCAACATCAGCATCTATGGCGCAGCAGGCTCTCTGATACTATTCCTCTCTTGGATATATTACTCCTCAGCAATCTTCTATTTTGGCGCCCAGTTATCCAAGTCTTATGCAGAATACAGTGTATTGTATGAAGATGAAGACAAAAATGCAAGTTTGGGAAATGATGTAAGATTACCATAAAATTTTATAACACATCCCTACTACAAGGATAGCATATTTGTATTGTCAAATTTATCAATATGTACAATATGAAGACAACATCCTTTAGTATAATATTCATGGTAATAATAGAGCTATTGTTTATTGCCGAAGTTGCAAAGACTATATTCAATAGACATCAAGATATTTCAAAGCATAGCCTACAGATCCAAGATATAAATAGAAAATATAAAGCCGCTGATAGCGTCTATCCATCTTCCAAGCTTATCTTTCCCCACCAATTGGCACACAAATAATTATTCTTTCATCCTAATTCTTCATGCACCAGCTAAGTTGTCTATGACAACTTAGCTTTTTTATTTTGATGATAATCATATATATACAAATAAAATATACATGCATATAATGTAAAAATTCGATAAAATACTATAACAGGCCGCCACCGGCATCACAGTAATTTTGTAAAAACAATTTTTAAACAAATAAATAATTTATCATGAAAGTAAAAACATTTTTAATCACAGCAGTGGCAGCATTACAACTTACCTCATTTGCCAAAGATCCCATCCATGTATCAGTAAGTAGCGGATTCGATCATCCTGAAAGTGTAGTAGGATTTCGCAAACATCTATTGGTATCCAATACGGGAAGCGAGCTAAATCCTACTGCCAAAGACCAAGATGGCTATATCAGCTTATTGGATAGGAAGACCGGAAATATCACTGAATGCAAATACATTACTGGCTTGAACTCTCCCAAAGGAATGTTTGTGAAAGGAAGAACACTTTTCGTCACAGATATAGACAGAGTTGTAGCCTACGACCTCAAAAACAGGGAGAAGAAATTTGAGATAAACATGCAATCTGTACAAGCAGCCTATCTCAACGACATTACTAAAGCTATAGGTGGCGTATATGTATCCGAAACATATAACAATAAACTATACAAAGTCAACAAAAAAAGTAAGATTAAAGAAATAAATCTCAAAGGAGAACAAGTAAGCAGAATAAATGGTGTAAGCAAAAGACCCCTGAGCAAAGTATATGTAGCAGGATTTGGAGAAGACAATCAAAACTTAGGTGGCATAGCAAAATTTGGAATAGTACGTAAAAAATTGAAAAATGTAAAGACCAATGGTGTAAACGATGGCATTGTAATCAAAAACAGGAAAGTGTATTTTACAGATTGGGTAGATGCACAAAGCAGTCAGGGGAAACTTGAAGTTGCCAAACGTCGCAAAAATGCAAAAGTTAAAACTATTGACCTGCCTTTTGTACTAAATGGTCCATCCGATATCTATGCAGACAGGAGAAATAACATCCTTTATATACCAGCGATGAATGAAGACAAGGTTATTTCTATACCTTTTTCACATCTGAGATTAATCAAAAACCAATAATATTTATTCCACAATTCTAAAATATCAGTACTATGTATTTTAAAAGCTTAATTGTATTATTCAGCAGAATCACAATGCTAATGATAACTATACTGCTAATGACATTTTGCAGCATTAAATCTACTAATACTAGCGGTATCTCGGAATCAAACAAAGAAAAGATAGCCTTAAAGACAAGTGACAAAGCTGTAATAGAACAACCAAATATTTACTATAACTATGATACGCTTTATAGTATAGATGAGGTAAAGCATTTTAAAGAGACTTATAGCCCAAAACAAATAAAGGTAATTGCAGCAATAAACAGGATAGACCCACACAGAATAAAGACAGGAACAGTACTTATAATACCCAATCCGTTACTAGATAGCATATCTCCATATATGCCGTTTCCGACTACCTTAGAAGCATTAGCCAAATATCCTAAATCAATTTTGGTAAATCAACGCATACAAGCATTTGCAGCATACGAGAATGGGAGACAGATAAGAACTGCACCTATAAGTAGTGGCAAGAAATCTACACCTACTCCTAATGGCCTATATCATACTAATTATAAAGCCAAAAGAAAAGTAAGTACCATAAACGGAAATTGGGTAATGCCTTGGTATTTTAATATTGATAATAATTTAGGGATAGCATTACACAAATACGATTTACCCGGATACCCCGCAAGTCATTCTTGCATTAGGTTGTATGAAGATGATGCACAGTGGTTTTATAACTGGGGAGAGCAATGGAAATTGTCAAAAAATAGAACATTAGTTGTTGAAAAGGGTACACCAGTATTAATTTTTGGAAACTATAACTTCGACTCCATTCCTCCATGGATGTTACTTCCTCAGAATAATATGGCAGTAAATCTTACAGCAGAAGAATTAAAAATCATATCAGAATCATTTTTATAGATAATACAGAAGTATATATTACTTTTATAGTAAGCTTGTAGCTGTGAATTTCAATAGAAATAAAAAATAGTATAAAATTATGAATAAAACATATTTATTGAAACAGCAATATGTAGATTTTGCAACAAACTATTATAATTCTATAAAGATTAAATCGAAGTAATTGCCTTATTTTGCATTAGTTAAAATATAATCATAGTTACTAAAAAACAACAGATTAAATGTCAAGTATAATTCAAAAAAACAAAAAAATAAATCAATAATTTTCAAAACCATTTTAAATTAAAAAACATGAAAAAAACAATCATTGTAGCACTTTGTGCTTTACTAACAATCGGAATGAGTTCTTGTAGAAAAGAAAGAACTTGCAAATGTACCGCTCCAGGATTTGACACTAAGGAATTTCCTATTGGAGAAAAAAAATTAAAACAGTCTGCAGAGGATTGCGACAATTTTGAGAATGATCTTCAAAAGATAAATCCTGATGTTGACTGTTCATTGATTTAATAATCAATTTAAAAAAATTAGAAATTGAAGGGCAGCATTCTTGCTGCCTTTCTTATTTTGTAACTTTATAGAAAATTATGTACAAGAAAATCTTATATATAATATGTAGCACCATTATAGGTTGTGTGTTTTTATTTTCAGCTTATACAAAAACATTGTCCATAGATATTTTTGAATTCCGAATTGCTGATTCAGGATGGGTGAACTGGGAAATGTCACCTTATGTAGCCCGAATTATTATTTCGCTAGAAATATGTATTGGAATTTTATTTTTATTAAACAATAAATTTAAATTCAAATTTATTCCAATCATTGGTATTTTAGTAATATCAATCTTTAATATTTATGTACTCTCTGAATTAATAAACAATGGGAGTAATGGAAATTGTGGCTGTTTTGGTGAAATCATTACGATGACTCCTTTAGAATCATTAATTAAGAATATATTATCACTCATATTATTAATAGTCTTATTATTAATGAGTAAGTCACTTTATAATAGTAGAACCATTAAATTAAGTTTTATTTCTTTTGTGCTCATTACAATATTCGTATTCATTGCAAATCCTCTAATAATTTCTGAATCTTCAGTTTCAAAAAAAATAGGCAACAAACTTTCTATAGAAAAATTATATGCCCCAAAACAACAATATAAACCAAAAGTAAATCTTAAAGTAGGAAAAAAAATCATAGTATTTCTAAGTATGAAGTGTCCTCATTGTAAGCTTACAGCTAAGAAATTAAGTATTATTCACAAGCAACAACCAAATTTGCCTATTTATATATTATTAAATGGAAAATATGAACATTTAGACAAATTTGTAAAAGAACATAATATTACAGATATCCCTCATAATTTATTCTTAGGATCAGAAGATTGGATATCATTAGCTGGAATACATCTACCTGTGATATACTTAGTAAATAACAGTATTATTGAAGGGGAATATGATGGTGATAATTTTAAAGTAGAAGAAATAATTAATTGGTTTTATTCGAATTAATGAAATTTAGTAAAAATAAAAAAAGGGCAACATCTATGATGTTGCCCCCGTGCTATCCTGAAAACACTATTTATTCTTCTGACTTCGTCTCATCAACTTGTGAGGTCTCTGCTTGTGAGGTCTCTGTAGTTGTAGCCGTAGTTTCATTGACTTCTGGACTTGTCTCTACTACAGATGCCGTTTCTTGCACTTGCTCTTCTTGTTCTTTTTTAGGTTTGGAGCTCCCCGCACGACGTGTACGTTTTTTAGCCTTGTTAGCAGATTTTTCTGCGGTATATACTTCATTGAAATCTACCAGCTCTATATATGCCATTTCTGCGTTATCACCAGGACGAAATCCAGTACGGATGATACGAGTATATCCACCAGGACGGTCGCCCACTTTAGGTGCTACTACATCAAATAACTCTTTTGAAGCCGCTTTGTCTTGCAAATATCCGAATACAATTCTACGTTGGTGAGTAGTATTGTCTTTGGCTTTAGTAACTAGTGGCTCTATATATACACGCAATTCTTTGGCTTTAGCTACTGTGGTAACTATTCTCTTGTGCATAATAAGTTGTGCGGCAAGATTTGCCAATAAAGCTCTTCTATGTCCGTATTTTCTACCTAGGTGATTAATCTTATTGCCGTGTCTCATGGCGTATCTTTATTTTTATTATTCGTCTAATTTAAATTTGCTCAAATCCATGCCGAAGTGCATACCTTTGTCTATTATCATCTGCTCTATTTCTACCAATGACTTTCTACCGAAATTTCTAAACTTCAATAGTTCATTAGTATCATACTGCACTAATTCTGCCAAGGAATTGATTTTTGCAGCTTTCAAGCAGTTGTAAGCACGAACGGAAAGATCCAAGTCCTCAAGAGGTGTCTTCAGTAGTTTGCGCATGTGTAATACATGTTCATCTACCACCTCTTCTTCTGCCTTATCCTCAGTATCGAAGCTGATATGCTCATCAGATATCAGCATCAAATGCTGAATCATAATTTTTGCAGCTTCCTTTATAGCATCTTCGGGATGAATAGTACCATCGGTTTTGATATCTATAATCAATTTTTCGAAGTCGGTACGTTGTTCGACCCTAGTATTTTCTATCTTATACTTCACATTTTTGATAGGGGTATAAATGGCATCCATAGGTATAACTCCTAGATGGGTAGTATCTACATTCTGCTCTTCCGCAGCTACGTAACCTCTGCCCTTGCCTATAGTAAGTTCTATCTCCAAGTGTACATTTTTGTCCATATTGCAGATTACCAATTCAGGATTTGTTACTGAATAGACATTGGTATGATCTTCGATATCAGATGCCAAAAATTGTTCTTTACCACGTATGGAAAGAAAAATCTTATCGTGACCCATATCGTTATCTTGGATTATTTTTTTGAGACGTACTTGTTTTAGATTTAAAACAATCTCTGTAACATCTTCAATGACACCCTTAATGGTAGAGAATTCATGATCTACACCTGCAATTTTTAGGGAGGTAATAGAATGCCCTTCTAGGGAAGATAGCAATACTCTGCGTAGTGCGTTACCTACAGTAGTGCCAAACCCTGGTTCAAGAGGGCTGAATTCAAAAGTACCTTCGAAATCTGTAGCCTTCTGTAGTAATATTTTATCTGGTTTTTGGAATGACAGTAATCCCATTATATAAGTTCTTTAGGTTAATTAATTATTTAGAATACAATTCCACTATGAGTTGTTCTTTGATATTTTCAGGTATCTGGTCACGATTTGGAACTTCTATGTATTTGCCTTCCATAGCATCGCTATCTAGTTGTAACCAAGTGTATTTTTTCACTCTGCCAGTTGCCAAAGTATCCAAAATCATAGGAATAGTTTTTGACTTATCACGAACGCTTACTACATCACCTACTTTTAATGTAAATGAAGGGGCATTCACAATCTTGCCATTTACAGTAATATGCTTATGAGATACTAACTGACGTGCGGCACTACGTGTAGGCGCAAAACCTAGTCTATACACAGTATTATCCAAGCGTAATTCCAAGTGACGCAAAAGGTTTTCGCCTCTTACACCATGCTTACGAGAGGCTTCATGGAATATTTTCTCAAATTGCTTCTCCAATATGCCATACGTATATTTTGCTTTTTGTTTTTCTTTCAGCTGAATTGCATATTCAGACTGTGAAGATCTTCTGCGACCGTTGCCATGCTGACCCGGAGCATACTTTCTACGTTCAAAATACTTATCATATCCGTAGATAGCATCACCAAATGTTCTTGACTTTTTCGTTCTAGGTCCTGTATATCTTGCCATTGTAAATTTTTGAAATTATTTCTATAAAAGTAGGTAATACGGTTATACTCTTCTTTTCTTAGGAGGGCGACAGCCATTGTGAGGAAGTGGGGTCATATCTCTGATTACAGTGACCTCCAATCCCATAGAGCCCAAAGTACGTATGGCTGACTCTCTACCGCCACCTGGGCCTTTGACTATAACTTCTACCTTTCTTAATCCAGCTTCATAGGCTTTCTGTGCAGCATCCTGAGAAGATACCTGAGCAGCATACGGTGTACTTTTCTTAGACCCTTTGAAGCCCATCTTACC
>JBGAWK010000047.1:0-18797 GCA_044227665.1 Chitinophagales bacterium | reverse complement strand
CAAAGCCTAGAAAGTTATGGACAATTGGAGGCTATGTCTAACTTAGAAGGTAAGAAGATGATAGCCTTTATTGCTCCTAAGAAGAAGTAGTTATTATCTTCTTAGCAATTTTTTTACACCAGAAATTATAAGATTATTATTGGAAAATCCTATAATAATTATAGATATAAAAGCTGTAATAGATAAGTATATCTGAAATTCTAAGGGATTTAGATTTTTTAGTAGCAGCGTAACGATAATAATTAAACAGATTAATATATATCCTGTAGTGATTTCTTTAGATAGAGCATAAATATTTCGATTTAGCAAATTGAATTTTTTTACAAAAATAATATTGATCCAAAATCTAAATTCTTTCATTATTAATGGTGAAAAAACTGCCGCAAAAAGCCCAAATTTTGGTATAAATATAAAGTTGTAGATAAATCCTATAGCTAGTGTGAGTGTGCTGATATAGGGTGCAAGATGGGTGTGTTTGTGAAAGAACATAGGATAGCTATAAATAATTCCGATATTTCTGGAAATATAAGATACCATGATAATAGGCAAGAGATATAAAATCGTCACATACTTTCTTTCCAATAAGAAATAAATAACGAATCCAGCAAACATTATTACTGTCAAAATCACTATAAAAGAGATTGCAATATTATTCTTATAGATATTTTTTATTTGATAGCAGTTTTCCAGTTTATTTTCATCTAGCATTAGCCTGAATATAGTCGGATTAATGGCAGAGTTTATACTATTAAAAAAGATTTCCATAATGTTAGATATGGCAATTGCCATACTAAAAATACCAAGAATTTCTAGGCTAAGATATCGCTCTATGAAGAAGCTATCCATGCTGTTGTATAAAAACATAGTCAAAGTATATGGTACTAATGGAAGACCATACACCAACATACTTTTATCCAGTTTCCAAGAATACTTGGGTAACTTATTTCTGTAATAATAGAATAAATAGAGTATTATAGGAAAAGATAGCCCTACCAACCTTCCCAAAATATTGCCATAAGCTTTCCATTTCAAAAATACTACACCTATAAAAATACCACCTACGGAAAATAATAGGAACAAAACACTCCAAATTACAAAATTTTTTACATCTTCAATATTTCTGTAATGTGCCAAAATTATACCTTGCAAATTGTATATTATGGCATATATCAAAGTGATGAGACCATATCTTTCGAAGGTGAATACATCATTTTTAAACGCAAAACTAAAGACATAATTACCTATGCCTAGAAATAAAAGCAGGATTATTCCTCCAGTAACAAAAGTATTGATAATAGCGGTAGAGTATAGTCTGTGAATCTCTTCTTTGTCATGGATATGGTCAAAAATTATTCTGCCAATACTTCCAGGCTGTCCCGGGCTGATAAATATGGCTACTATAGATTGAAACATCGTGGCTAACGTAATCAAGGCATAGTCTTCCGGGGCTAGGAATTTTGTATATAGGGGCAATAATAGGAAATTGATAGCAGGCGCTAAGAACCCCAATACTACATAGATGACGGAGCTTTTTGCTAATTTTTGAGACATGTAGTAATAAACTTAGGGTAGGTCTTTTTGTAGGGTCTTAGCTCTAAGGTCAGGGCCGTCATGAGAATAGCCGGGCGCATCAAATAAGTAATGGAGCTTCGCCTTCAAGGATGGAGCTCTTCGTACATCTTTGGCTATGGCAACAAGTTCATGGAAGGCTATCTTGAAGAGGTTGAAAGTATGAATATTTTTTGTGATGCCGTATATTGGCAATTTATCCTCTTCCTTGAAAGTGCCAAATAATCTATCCCAAATGATAAAAATTCCCCCATAATTTTTGTCGAGATAGCGCAATTCTGAAGAGTGGTGTACGCGGTGGTGTGAGGGTGTGTTGAGTATATACTCTAGCCAGCCAATCTTCTTCACAGCCTCTGTATGTGGCCAAAACTGGTATATGAGGCTAAACTGGTGTATCATGAGTATCATCGCTGGATGGAATCCTATGAGGGCTAAAGGTATGTAGAACAAATCTTTGAAGAGCAGTTCCAGCCAGCTCTGCCTTAGTGCTGTAGAGAAGTTCATGCGTTCTGATGAGTGGTGATTTACATGTCCTGCCCATAATATGCGTATTTCGTGTCCGAACCTATGATACCAGTAAAAGATAAAATCTTGTGCTATCAAGATAATAAGCCATACCCACCAATGAGACTTATGCCATTCCCACGTCATAAATTCTTCCATGCTGGATGGGGAAAGAACCTCTCTAAATATGCCAAATTGATAGAACCAAAAAAAATACCCTAGTGCTATGGCTTTGATTCCTATATCTATAATCATAGATCCAAGTCCCATAGATATACTTGTAGCAGCATCTTTATAATCATAAGAAGTGAGTTTCTTTCTTTTTCTCAAGAAAAGAAAATATTCTAATGCTATAAGCAGTAGGAAATATGGAATAAAATAGGGTACAGGATCCGGAAATTCTAAGGGATTGAATAATGAGAAGGACATACTCTAATATTTACATTAATAATCTACCGTTCTGTAGGGGATATTTATACGTACTGCCATATTTACATAGTTGGTTTTGCGATCTCTATTGTCATCCTGACTATTTATTTTCCGCATGACATAGTTTACATCAATATTCACGTTGTGGAAGGGCATATAGGTTATCAAAAATTCTAATAAATTCATCTTAGCTTGTATCCCCTGACCTATATAATTGCCGTATTCATACTCACGATTAGTATAGGGTACAAAAATATTTTTGCCGAAATTGGTGGTGTCATTATCCTCACCATATTTGGCATGTATATACTTAGCATTAATATTCAACTTCTGTAAGGGTTGAAAATTTACTATAGATACTAATTCAGTAAAATTTGACCCAAGGGGATGTGCCAATGGCTGATTGTAGTGCGTATAAGCGGTTTGTAGGTCGTAGTGGGCGTAGGTATAAGGTCTTGCCGTATTTGCCTCCAATTGCAAGTCTAGGTTGCTGATGCCGAAAGCATCAATATATTTAATGCCTAACTGTGATGCAAACTTCGTGCCCCACCATCGCTTGGGGTGTGTGAGCTCATAAAAAAAGCCTTTTCCATTATTGTCATTTCCAAAGTCAAATTCTTTGGAAAAATTCATTTCATCGAGGAGAAATTGTCCATACAAAGCGAAGTGTCTAGCAAAATTTGCCCTAAAATCAAAGCCAATAAAAGCATTGTCGGGGCTTCCTAATGCTTGCTCTACAGCTCTGTAGAAGATAATAGGATTTAGATATTGTAACTCAAAAGTATTTTCTCTAGCAAATACTACAGATTCAAAAACACCCAGCCTCAGCCATTTTGTAGCATTGATACTGAGATGATGGATAGCCATATATTTTTTTGGCAATAATTTATCAGCTCCGCGTGCATATTCTTTCGTAATTTCTGCAAAAATATTTTGGTAATTGAATCGCCAAATTCGAGTATTTACTTTCAAAAACAAATAATCATTCCCTACGTCAGAGAGAAGCATGGAGCGATAGCCATCTCCAATAAAATTATTGTCGTAGCCGAATTGAAAGTTGACATGCTTGGAAGGTCTTACGGTAATATAGCCACGTGCCCTAAAGTAGTCGTAACCACCTGTCTTAAAATTTTTATAATATCCAGCTTTTGGAACAGCCTTGAATGTATTTACCATATCAGTAGCATATCCTGGGAAAAATGTCTGCTCTGATGTGAAAAATGTATAGAACCCAAAAATATCATCTACTTGTCCGCGAATTTCAAAGCCCTTGGTATTTTGCATCTTGAAATCATTGCCAGAACGGCTATCCATATCGTATCCGGCACGAATTTGTGCTACGGGGTTTGCCACCATTTGAAATTTTGGTACATCTACATGGAGAAGATTTGCAGGCGTTTTATAAAAAACTCTAAAAATAGGTCTTTTAGATGGAGCTCTTCCTTTTTCGCTCCATTCCATATTGTCTCTATATACGTAATCTATATTTTCTATATCTACGTCACTAAGCTCACACATAGATGCCGTATCTAGGTGGGCATTGAACTCTACGATGCCGAATCTATCCACAGGCTTGTTACAGCTATGATAGCCTTCAATTAATTTGCCGCATTTTATTTCTAATCTATCCAGATACTGATAGGTTGGAGATCCTAAGGGTACAGTAGTGGTTTGTGCATACGATACAGCACATAGACTACAAAAAGATATAAATATTAGCAATCTTTTATCCATTCAAAATTTTTGTTTTGTTTAGAAAATACTTCAGTGATAAGAAACTTAATATGGCAACAATACCACAATATAGTGCATGATGCCATTCCATAAGTATTATTTTGCCTATCAGAAATAACATACTATAAGTAAATCCTATTGCTGAAACCCAGCAAATGAGTAAGGCAGGAATTTGTGAGGAATTTTGACCTTGGGCATATCTACCCCATACACCATCAGGATGTATTTTTTCGTAAAAACGTTGGAGATGTTCATGCTTTACAGGGTGCGTAATCTTTGTAATAATAAGCCAAATGATAGTCGTTCCCAGTACAGTGATAATGTACTCATAATCCTTTAATAGGGGATTATTCCATAGTTTTAGAATAGAAAAAATGACAAAAGGAGCTACAGTCGCAGCAATTTCACTCCAAGCATTAATTCTCCACCAATACCACCTCAGTATCAGTACTAGTCCCAAGCCTGCTCCACATCCCATTACAAACTTCCATGCGCCACTGATACTGTCAATTTTGGTAGTAATAAATAAACCTATTATCATAAGTAGGAATGTCATTATACGTGATGAGGCCACTAAATTTTTATCACTGGCTTCCGGGCGAATAAATCTTTTATAGATATCATTGATTAGATAGCTAGATCCCCAATTTAGTTGTGTAGCAATAGTACTCATATAGGCAGCAAAAAATGCTACCAGCAATAATCCTTTAAACCCGTGGGGTAAAAAGTCTCTCATAGCATAAATATACCCTAGTTTGATATTGTCGGCATTCAGTTCGGGATATAATACTATCGCTGCTAGTCCCACCAGTATCCATGGCCATGGGCGAATACAATAATGCGCTATTTGGAAAAATAGCGTAGCAAATACGGCATCTTTTTCAGACTTTGCACTCATCATACGTTGGGCAACATATCCACCGCCACCGGGTTCTGCGCCTGGATACCAACTTGCCCACCATTGTATGCCTACAAAGGAGAGAAAAGAAATCATACTTAGTCCCAAGGATTTACCTACAGAAGAGGTATCCCCACTTATCGAGGGTAAGAAATTAAAAGCCTCGGGAGATACTGCGTTGACTTTTTCTTTTAGGCCTACAATGCCTCCAATTTTTTCGGAACTTATTACGATTATTGCGAGAATAATACATCCTGTCATGGCAATAAAAAATTGAATAGCATCCGTGACTGCTACACCCATAAGTCCAGAGATAGATGAATAAATAGCCACCAATAACATAGCTAATCCTGTATAAAATAAGGCTTCGTTGGCACTACAATTAAAAAATACTTCTAATATAGATTTCATAGCTACATTCACCCAAGCAATGATGATGGCATTCATCAGTAGTCCTAAGTATATGGCTTTAAAGCCCCTTAGAAATGATGCTTCCTTGCCACTATACCTTAGTTCAATGAATTCCACTTCGGTAAGCACACCGCTCCGTTTCCATAGATTGGCAAAGAAAAAGGTGGTAAGCATACCGCCTGCAAGAAAGGACCACCATACCCAGTTGCCAGCTATACCGTTTGTGCCTACAATCTCGGCTACTGCTAGTGGCGTATCCGCAGCAAAAGTTGTTGCCACCAAGGATACTCCGGCAAGAAACCATCCCATATTTCTACCTCCAAGAAAGAAATGATCTAAATTCTTTCCTGCGGACTTGGAGTATCTCAATCCAACTATTATGTATAATAGAAATGAACTTGCAATTATCAGCCAGTCAAGTGTAGATAGCATATAGTAATACTTAGTGCGTAAATATACCTAATCTTTGAAGTAAATTATAAATTTCTTTGCGCAGCATCTTGAATGCTGTATTATGGTGATGTAAATAGCGTAATTGTTGCAAACTATGCCTTTATATCTTTTCTGCCGATACTATAATAGGTAAATATGTTTTTATCAAATGTGCTCAAAGGAAACATATTTCTGCCATCAAAAATTACAGGACTTCTCATGCTTTCTTTTACAATTGACCAGTCTGCCTGTTTGAATTCTTTCCATTCAGTACAAATTATTAGGGCATCAGCATCTTTAATACATTCATATTTATCAGTGCCATAAAGTAATCTGTCGCCATAAATGTCTTTTACATTGTGGGTGGATTCTGGGTCATAAACATGTAGCCGAACTTTATATTTAGAGCGTAAATATTCTATAATTCCAAGTGCCGGAGCCTCTCTGATATCATCGGTATCTGGCTTGAAGGAAAGTCCCCAGATGGCTAATTTCTTGTCATCTAAATCAGAAAAAAAGTGTTTTTCTATCTTATGTACTAGCGTGTAAATCTGCTTTTTATTGATGCTGTCCACTAATTTTAGTACCTTTAAATCATATCCTACGGCTTCTGCGGAATGTATGAGTGCCTTCACATCTTTGGGGAAACAAAAGCCCCCATAGCCTATTCCTGCATTCAAAAACTTGTTGCCTATCCTGTCATCATCACCTATGCCGGCTTTTACAGCTTCAATATCGGCGCCGAATTTCTCACAGATATTGGCAATTTCATTCATGAAGGTAATCTTCATAGCCAGAAATGAATTGGCTGTATATTTTGTCAATTCAGAGGATTTCTCATCCATGAATATACATTTTGCGCCATTTTTTACCAAAGGTGCATATACTTCTTCCATTACCTTTCGAGCCTTCTCGCTTTCTGTGCCTATGACTATTCTATTAGGATGCAAAAAATCCTTTACAGCAACACCTTCTTTAAGAAATTCAGGGTTAGATACTACATCTACATGATATGGCGAATGTTGATTGAATATTTGCTGAACAGCATCACAAGTACCTACAGGTACGGTACTCTTATTTACGACAACCTTAAAGTTATTGATTGTCGGAGCTATATTTTTGGCTACCGCCATCACATGTTTGAGGTCGGCAGAGCCGTCTTCATTAGGAGGTGTCGGCAGGGCAAAGAAGATTACACTGCTATCTTGCACACCAGTACTAAGATCGGTCGTAAACTCTAATCTTCCAGAAGATATATTTTTTTGCAACATCGCTTCTAAGCCTTCTTCATAAATAGTGCTTTTTCCGCTGCGAAGTTTTTTGATTTTATCTTCGTCAATATCAATACATATAACGCGATGACCGATTTCAGCAAAGCAAACACCACTTACTAACCCTACGTACCCAGTCCCTACTACAGCTATATTCATCAGTAAAATCTATTGCTTGATACTAAAATATTTATTTTTCTTCACGTGATACAGAAATCTCATAATACTCCATTACAGGATTATATAGCAATTTCTTGCAAGATTCTTCTGCAATATGTTTGGCTTCTTGCGCTGTAGATGTATCTATCCTGAGGGTGATTATCTTGCCAATTCTCACATGTGCTGCTTGTTCAAAGCCTAGTTTGTGCAAGCTGTGTTCTACGGCTTTACCTTGAGGGTCTAGGAGTTCTTTCAGTGGCATGATTTTTATCTCTGCAAGAAACATAGTTTTTTTGTGCTAAGGTACATTTTTTGAGTGCTTGACAGTATGAATATTTTTTTAACAATAAAAATCATGTCAAAAAAATCCCCTTATAGTTGTATTTCTTGTAAATTAGCCCATGAATGGATAGGTTTTTGAATTTCTTGGCAAGGTCTTTAGCAATTTTTCTGATAGGCGTATGCTATACTGCTTCTGCTACGCATAATAGAGCAGGAGAGATTACCTACAGGCAATTGTCAGGACTTACCTATGAATTTACCATTACTACATATACCAAAGCCAGCTCCATAGATGCGGATAGAGCTGAATTAGAAATAAAATGGGGTGATGGTACTTCTAACTTGTTGCCGAGGACTACGGAAACTTTTTTAGCAAATGATATAAAATTAAATAAATATAAAGGTGTTCATACCTACTTGGCTCCGGCTACTTATATAGTATCTATGGAAGACCCCAATCGTATTGAAAATATTATTAATATGGCTACCTCTATTAATGTTTTGTTCTATATCGAAGATACTTTAATCATTCTTAATCCTAATCTCTATGGACTAAATAATTCCCCGGAACTACTAAATCCACCTATAGACTTTGCTAACGTAGATCAAGTGTTTGTACACAATCCCAATGCCTACGATCCTGACGGCGATAGCCTTTCCTATACGCTAGTCCCACCATTGCAGACGGTGGGCTCTGTAGTCCCAGGCTATGCCTCCCCAGCACAGATTAATCCTAGTGCTAATAATCAAATAAGTATTAATCCTTTTACAGGAGAGTTGATATGGGACAGTCCGCAGCGACAAGGTGTATATAATATTGCCATTCTCATTACAGAATATAGAAATGGGCAGCGTATAGGTACTGTGCTTAGAGACTTGCAGATAATAGTAGAGCAAAGGAACAATAGACCTCCTGTAATTGACGAGGTAGCCAAAATTTGTAAGATAGCTGGAGATACTATTCATATTGACTTTAGAGCCACAGACTTAGATGTGGGACAAATAGTAAAACTTAGCTCTAATGGAGCACCGTATATCTTGTCTGTAAGTCCTGCTAATTTTTATGATATAGTAAACGGCAATCCTGCTACTGCCAAATTTGATTGGGCGACAACCTGTAGCCACCTCCAAAATAATGATTACCAGATTATTGTAAAAGCTGAGGATAATGCTCCAGTTCCTTTGGTAGATTTGAATACGATACTAATCTCTGTATTGGCACCACCACCTCAGTATGTAGTGGCAAATTACAATGGCATTACAAAAAAAATGACATTGCGGTGGGATAGTTTATATACTTGTAGTAATAATGCTAAATTTTTGGGCTTCTCGATATGGAAGAAAAAAGGCTGCGGTGTTACCATAGATACTTGCAACCCTAATCCTGCCAATTATGGTTATACAAAGATAGCTGAAACCAAAAATTATAGCTTTACGGAGTCTATTCTCTCTCGAGGCAACGTCTATTCCTATCTCGTGGTAGCGGAATACGGGGAACTAAGTAATGTAGGATTTATTTTCAACAAATTTTCGGGATACCCTTCCAAAGAAGTGTGTGTAGAAATACCTGTAAATATTCCTTTAATGTACAATGTAGATGTCAGAAGTACAGATATATCTACAGGCGAAATATATATAGAATGGTCGAAGCCGAAACCTCCGGCACTAGATACTTTGCAATTTGTAGCACCCTATAGTTTTGAATTGTACAGATTAGAAG
Organism: Chitinophagales bacterium; assembly: GCA_044227665.1. Taxonomy (GTDB): domain Bacteria; phylum Bacteroidota; class Bacteroidia; order Chitinophagales; family JADIYW01; genus JBGAWK01. The sequence goes on along the minus strand of JBGAWK010000047.1, from coordinate 9,388 downwards.
ACGGTGATGTGTCTCCGGTAAAAATTGCCACCATTACAGCTTCTACATTTTCAGGATTGGTAGATACGTTTTTTTGGGATAAAAACTTGAATACTGAAGCCAAAAAATATACATATTACGTAATATTTTATGCTAATAATTTCAAAGATACAATAGGTGACAGCGGTCAGGCGAGCTCTATATTTTTAAGCACTACACCTTCCAATGCTACTATTGATTTGTCGTGGGAATTTTTTGTTCCATGGGTCAATGATAGCTTTGTAGTATATCGCCTCAATCCTATTACTTCACTTTATGATTCTATAACAACCACTACTAATAGTAACTATAAAGATACTAATCTTATTAATGATTCTACCTATTGCTATAAAGTAAAATCTATAGGTGCATACACTGTGAATGGACTGAAAGAACCCCTATTAAATATTTCTCAGACTATATGTGCGAAGCCAAAAGATACACTTCCTCCATGTCCGCCTATATTGGCTATCAATAATTTTTGTAAAGATGATAATTTGCCAAAAGATACATTTGTGAACTATCTTACATGGAAATTAAATGACCTGTGCAATGATACAGATATTGTAAATATTAAAATCTGGTATAAACCAAGAAACTCTAATACATATATATTGTTGGAGAGCCTTAATGCTTTGACAAGCACTTATACCCATATACTCGATATGACGTTATCTGGATGCTATGTCCTGCAACTAACAGATAGATATAGCAACACCGGCTATAGTGATACAGTATGCGTAGAGGATTGTCCATACTACAAGCTTCCAAATACTTTTACACCGAATGGAGATGGAAAAAATGATGTGTTTACGCCCATAATTCCTTATGGTGGCGTTACAAGAATAGATATGAAAATATTTACACGATGGGGTGTAGAAGTATTTTCTACTACAAGCCCCGACATCAACTGGAATGGCAAAGATTATAAGGATAAGGATTTGCCGGAGGCTGTATATTTTTATGTATGTAAACCCTATACTTCAGATAGTAATGGTACGGAAATTGAGCTTCAGAAATTATCAGGGTATCTCCAAATAATTAGATAAAGAGGATGTTTACAGGAATAATAGAAAATATGGCTGAAATCCAGTCTGTAGATGCCAATGGAACAAATATAGATGTATGGGTAAAGAGCGTCTTTACACCCTCGTTAAAGATAGATCAGAGCGTATCTCATAATGGCATTTGCCTAACGGTAGTAGATATAGTTGAGGAGGTATATAAGGTTACTGCTATTAAAGAGACTATAGCCAAAACTACTGTTGCTGCGTGGTCCAAAGGAGAAAAATTAAACTTGGAACGTGCCATGACCTCAGGAGCGAGACTAGACGGTCACTGGGTACAGGGGCATGTGGATACTACGGCTATTTTGGTTGATATTACTCCACTCAACGGGAGTTGGTCTTTTCGGTTTAAATTTGAGGTAAAACCGGATTTTATTTTGGTAAAAAAAGGATCTGTTTGCATTGATGGCGTAAGCCTTACAGTAGTAGATATAGACACACTTTCATTTTCAGTAAATATTATACCTTATACATATAAAAATACATTATTTGGCTCCTATTTAGTTGGTCAAAGCGTGAATATCGAATTTGATATTATTGGTAAATACATCCAAAGCCTAATTCCTCATTATATGCAAAACATACGAGGATGAGAGTTCCTTTTACACTAATAATTTGCATATTTTTTTTATTTATAGCCAAGGATGGTTTTGCTAAAAAAATTGATATAACGATTTCTGATTTTTCAAGCAGCCGAATTTTGGTTATCCAATATTATGGCAACACATACAGGATATTGGACTCAGCAGAATTGGATAGATCAGGCAAGGTTTCACTGGATATGATAATTGCTGAAAAAGGTATTTATGGTATTATACTATATGATCTGAAGACTATACAAGTTATTGGAGAGCCTATTGTCGTTAACTATACTTATTTTATGCATTTTCTTTATGATAAAAAAGATGTAGTACTCACATGTGACATTAAAGACCCTGTAAAGTCAATGAATATTGGGAAGTCTGAAATTAACAAAGAATATTTTGCTTTGCTGAAAAATCAATCTCAGGTTTCTTCTGCCTACAATAGTTATAAATTTCCACTCTCAGATTTTGCACAACAAGAACAGATACTTCGCAGTTTTGCTGCGATAAGCAAAGAAATTAATACTATCGTACCTTCTTTCGATATTACTGGTTTTGGCAGCAAGTTCTCCCCATATTTTCAAGAAGGCATTAATTTTTATTACAAAATGCCCGAAGAAAATGAACTTTTTATCCATGACGAAATTACGCTTTCTTCTTCGGCGTTTCAGTATGCGTTTTGGAATACTATGAAACAAAAGCAAGGTTTTGATACTACAGCAAGTTTTCTGGTGAAAGTAAAAAATTACTATGGCAATTATCCTTCAGAAATGGAAATTATTAGTAAGTATATATTTCAGAATGTATTCTTTAGAGATACATTTGAAAATGATAAACTAATGACATGGACATGGAACAATTTTTTTAGTTCTATGGCATATAATTGGCAAACACCATTAGATAGGACATTCTTAACAGAGTTTGGCTCTAAGATTGGTACACTTCCTATCGGAGAAGTTTTTCCCTTCAAAAATTTCAAGGATTCTAGTGGGAACTTGAAAAATTTCGCAGATTATAAAGATGCCCAATATTTTGTACTTCACTTTATTGATGGCAATATTCAGAATGACCTATATAGATTGTCAAAACAGCATAAAGGATATGTGAAATATAGGATGGATACAATGAATGTAGTATATCTAATGGTTTGCATTAATGAATCTGGAAGACGATTCTTTGATGCAGAAATGGCACAACGGAAGTACAAGGGTTTTGAAGCCGTTTACTTATATACAGAGGATAAAAATTGGAATATAGGTTTCTATTGGAATGTAAAATATAGTAACGTGTTTGTATTAGATAAAAATGGAATACTACTATCCAAGGGCTATAATAATATCACAGATAAAATTTTTAGAGAGTACTTTATAAAAATAGCTAATTAAGAATTGCCATTTTCGGCATGTTCAAGCAGCTTATTGCGGGGGTTTAACAAATTAATAAAGATATAGATGTAGGGCTTGAAAATATCTATAAGTAATTATACTTATTTTTGCAAAAATTTTGAATACATCATGCAAGAAATAGGAAAGAAAAATCCTGATGCTTCACTTGCTCAGTTAGGTTTCTCCACGACCACAGCACTTTGGAACTTAGACCGCGATACTTTAATTCAGAAAACTTTAGATATGGGCTTAGGTGTCCTTAACGATACTGGGGCAATATGTATAGACACAGGAAAGTTTACAGGCAGATCTCCCAAGGATAAGTTTTCTGTAAAAGATGCCATCACTGAGAATGCAGTAGATTGGAATGCTATCAATCAACCTTATCCTGCTGATAAGTTTGATGCTTTGATGCAAAAGGTGATTGCCTATTTAGATACTAAAGATCAAATATTTGTACGTGATGTGAAAGCATGTGCGGATGATAATTATACGCTAAAGGTAAGAGTGGTCACAGAAACCCCTTGGGCAAGTTTGTTTGCGGATAATATGTTTATAAGGCTAAGTGATGATGAAATCAATAATTTCCAAAACGACTGGCTTATACTCAATGCACCTTCCTATCATGCAAATCCGGCTGTAGATGGTACGCGTCAGGATAACTTTTCCATTATAAATTTCACTAAAAAAATTATCCTGATAGGCGGAAGCGCATATACAGGAGAAATAAAGAAAGGAATATTTACAGTGCTGAACTTTGTATTGCCGCATGACAGAAATGTACTTTCTATGCACTGTTCTGCCAATATTGGTAAAGATGGAGATACAGCATTGTTCTTCGGATTGTCTGGAACAGGTAAGACCACACTTTCAGCAGATCCTAACAGGAAATTGATAGGCGACGATGAACATGGCTGGAGTGATGCAGGAGTATTTAATTTCGAAGGTGGATGCTATGCCAAATGTGTAGATCTTTCGGAAGAAAAAGAACCAGATATTTATGGAGCAATAAAGAAAGGTGCTATCTTGGAAAATATAGGGTTTTTCCCTGATACATCTAAGGTAGATTATACAGATATATCACGTACCGAAAATACAAGGGTCTCATATCCCTTGTATCATATCAATAATATAGCAGAGCCATCAATAGGGGCAATACCTAAGAACATTTTCTTCTTGTCTTATGATGCCTTTGGCGTATTACCTCCAATCTCTAAGCTTACAGAAAATCAGGCTATGTATCTTTTTATTAGCGGATATACATCAAAAGTAGCTGGCACAGAAGCTGGAGTGACGGAACCTCAGACCACATTTTCGGCTTGCTTTGGTGCTGCCTTCCTTCCTTTGCACCCTACTCGTTATGCAGAGATGCTAGGTAATAAGATAAAGCAGTCGGGAGCTAATGTGTGGCTGATAAATACAGGCATGACTGGCGGAGCTTATGGTGTAGGTAGTCGTATGAGTCTTAAATATACTAGAGCGTTAATCACTGCAGCACTTAATGGGGAACTTGATAATGTGTCGTATGAGGAATTACCTATCTTTGGGTTTCATATCCCTAATCAATGTCCTAGTGTTCCTTCTGAAATCCTGAACCCTAGAAATACATGGGCAGATAAAAATGCTTATGACCAAAAGGCAAGAGAATTGGCAATTAAGTTTAATGAGAATTTTGAGAAATATTCTTCATTGGCAAGTGAAAGCATCCTAAGTGCTGCCCCTAGAGGCTAAATTAATATTTCCACTATATCTTACGTAAAAAATAATCTTTTAATATTTATTCGCTCGTTTATTGATTATTAATCAATAAACGAGCGATTTTGTTAATGAATATTTTTGATAATAATTTATTCATTTTTGATTAGGAACTTATCTGTCAGAAATTCCATCTATTATCTTGCGTGACAAGATTATGTTTAATTTGTTGATTTAAAAATCTATCAAATCTTATTGATATTTAATTATATATTCAATATTATTTGCGGTTATTAACATTTTATCTTAAATTTGCCCTGTATGTTAATAAGTCTATAGTTTCTTATTGGCAAAATACTAATTTAAACTAATATAAGTATATGGAATACAATAATTTACACTATAAAAATTTAAGTAAATTATTATTCGTAATGAATAATAGCCATAATAATCAACCTATTTGTAAAGAATTAGAACATAAAAAATCTGATATGAATTCACTACCTAATATGCTAAATCGTACTTTCCTTTTTGTTAAAGTATTGTTAATTGGCTTTTTCATTTTCAATACTTCAAATTATGCATTTGCTCAGAAAGGAGGTGGTGACGGTATTGGCAAGTCTGATTTAATATTATGTGGATCTAAAATAAATGATTCAATCAAATTTACATTGCCACCAAGTACTTTATGTAAAACAACGAATTGGACATTATTAGTTAGTGATGGAAAGGGGGGATTTTCCTCTATCAGCGATGGCGAAATTGGTATTAAAGGGGATGGTAGGACTTCTAGCTTTAATACAAAAGGTGATGGAGTATATGTATTGTATAATTATACACTTGATAGTATTTATACTTTTGTAAATTGCTGTACAATAGAAGGAAAAACTTTTTGTGATACGTTAACAATGATGATTAGTTCTTCTGGCAATGTATATTCTGGAAGTAATAATTTAATTATTTGCAGAAGCGCTGAAAATACTAGTTTTAAACTTGAGGGTCTGAGTTGTGTAAATCCAAATTACACACTTCCTGCAGGCTTTACATCATTAGATTCAACAATTACAATTGATAATACTGTAAAATCAGGTACATATACGATTACTGTTTGTTGCGATGGTTGTTGTGAAGATATTACTATTTTATTTACTGATATCAGAACGTCAGGAAATACGATAAATACAACTTGTGGTCAGAATAATGGTCAAATAAATATTTTTACAGTAACAGGTGGGACGGCACCATATAATTTTGATTGGTCTCATTTAGCAGGTACTAATAATCCACAGTCTGTAAGTGATTTGGCTCCTGGTGATTATACAGTTACAATTACTGATGCAAATGGATGCTCAATTACATTTACACAATCTATTGGAAGTTCAAATGGAATTACAGGAACTACAGGAAGTCTAAATAATACAACTTGTGGATTAGATAATGGTTCTATTACAATTAATACCGTAGTAGGTGGCACTGCACCATATACATTTGATTGGTCTCACTTATCAGGAAGTAGTGATCCACAATCTGTAAGTGGACTAGCACCAGGTACTTATACTCTAACTATATCAGATTCTAAAAAATGTACTTATGAAGAAACATTTACAATAAATGGTAGTACAGGTATTACAGGTACTACAGGTAGTTCTACTAATGCTCAATGTGGAAATAATAATGGTAGTATTACAATAAATACAGTTGTAGGCGGAACTGCACCTTATACATATGATTGGACTGATATACCGGGTACTAATAATCCTGATGATAGAACTGGTTTAGCACCAGGATTATATACCCTCAATATAACAGATGCTGTTGGTTGTACTTATACAGTTTCTTTTACAATTATAAATACAAATCCTAATATTAATATTAGCTATAGTGATAATCCTACTTGTTTGGTTGGTACTTCAGGTGTTGTGGCATTAGATGCTACATTTACAGCTTCTGGCGGTACAGGTCCTTATTCATGGACTATTAATGGTATGTCTATGTCAGGATCTGGTGGTGTATTAACAGTATCACCTTCTAATCCAATTTATATGGCATATCCAGGAAATGTAACTGTGTGTGTTAAGGATTCAAAAGGATGTGAAAAATGTATTTCATATACTCCAGAAATATTCAATTTAATATCTATAGATTTTGAATTAACAAAAGCCCCATCTTGTGATAAAAATGATGGAGAGGGAATAATAACAATTACTTATAGTCCAGGTGTGCCAGGTACATGTTTAAATGTTAATGCAAATGGTACTACTAATGGGCCTCCATTTAATCCCCTAACATATTATAACGGAACTGCTTGTGATGCAGATGGCGATGGTGTTATTACTATAAATGTTTCAGGTCTAGCTAGATCTTTAATGAATATTTCTGCTTCTAATGGCGGTTGTAAAATATCAGAAGCATTTATAAATATTACAAGCCCATTTAATTATGATGTAATAAAACCTTGTAATGGAAATGATGGTTCAATTTGTTTCTCACCAACATCGGGAGGTAATTTTAATGGTTATGATTTTGTATGGTATGAATTTAATGGTATCCCAGGTCAACCTGGCTCATCATATAGTATAATGACTCAATATTCGGGCGATGGTGTAGCTATCACGGGTCCTAATGGTGTACCTTGTATTACAGGTCTTCCAGCTGGAATATATGCAGTGGAAATTACTGCACCTGATGGTTGTAAAACATCTTTGTGTATACATCTTGACGGAGGAGGGTTTACTTTAACTACAAGTAATATTAAAAACAGTAGATGCTCTGCTCCAACTGGACAGTTTTGTGTAAATATAGGTAATGAGCCAGCTGCTGCATTACCTCAAGCGTTTAATGTATCTATAAAATACCAAGGTTCTTGTGGAATTGTTACTATGTCTGGCATAGTAGCTGTGCCAGGTACACAGCCTGGTGCAATTTCAGGAGCAGGCACAGGTTGCCCAGATCTTATTAATGCAATCTTTAATATGAATGGAAATTCTCTGTGTGGGCAAAACCTTCCAGGAGGAATCTATACTATAGAAGTAGAATCTGTGGAATCAGGTTGTAAACGTACTAAAACAGTTACTATTAGTGAAGGAGCAAATGTAACCGTTTCAGCTAATCCTGGCACTTATTTATGTCGCCTTTATAGTGATCCTATTATCCTTTGTGCCAATGCCACTTATGGTAGTAATGATCCTACATTTACTTACTCATGGACAGGTAATTTGCCTCTAATTCCAAATACATTACCTTATCCTGCATGTGGTGGATATTTTTATAATAACCCTAATGGCTCTTGTATAACTGTCATACCACCTTCAGTTTCATGTCCTAATCCACCAAATTCATTAGATTTTACAGTAAAAGTTACTGACGATTCAGCTGATAGCACATGTTTTACTACTAAAAATATTTCAATTAATTTTTATGATGAAATTCCTGTAGATGCTACTCAAAAAGCTGTATGTGTGAATGGAAGCATAGGTCCATTTAATACTTCAATATGTGTAAATTATGGATTAGTAGACCCATCTGATATTCAATCAATTCAATGGACTTCTTTGACACCTGGGGGAATAATTCTGGGTGCTAATAATACGGAATGTATTAATATTAGTGGTGCTAATGTAAACACAGTTTATGAATTTGAAGTCACTGTCACGGATAAATGGGGTTGTTCAGGAACTACTACTGCTACGGTTACATTTATTCCAACACCATCCATTAGTATTTCATTATTAGAAGCTGTAAGAGTTTGTGGTGGATATGGTAAAGTTTGTGTAACAGCTAGTGATACTTTATGTCCAATTCTTGTTGATGGTGTACCGACTACTGTATATAATGGATCTTCTTGTAAATATATATTAGTGCATAGTGGTACGCATACTATTACTGTAAACTGTGGCGGCTGCCCTGCCTCTGCTTATATTTATGTGCCAGATAGTTCATCAAACTCAATTGATGTCTTTTGTTATATAAAACCTACATGTAAAGATTCAACTAATGGTTGGGCTTGTGCAGAAATGGTGGGTGGCTCAAGTACCAATATTCGTTATGATTGGACTATAAATAAACCAGGTTTTCCTCAAATGAAGTTTACTACAGCTTATCCTGATAGCTGTGTGAAAGGATTACCTTTAGGTACTACATATTCTGTTGTAGTTAGAGACGAAAACGCTATCGATATTGATTGTGATAGTCTTTGCTTAGATTCAATAAATATTAATTTAAATACTCTCCCTAATCCTGCTTATTTGTTAGGGATAATGCAAAATGGCTATTATCTATATAATTGCCCTTCGGGAACTTGCCCTCCACTAAATACCAGTTCTTGTTCAATAGCACTAGCCCAATTACTAACCTATCTTAATGGTTTAGGAGCTGGAACATTTACAGGAAAATGCAATGGAAGTATTTTAACTATTTACCCTCCATCTGGTGTTACTTGTGTATATATTACAGATGATCCAAATTTAAATACTACTACAATACCTACACCTTGTGGTTGTTTTTATCAAACACAACCACCTACAACTGGTTGTTATTCACCAGTATACGGTTGTAAATATGTTTGTGATACTACTTATACTACATGTATAGATAGTTGCAACGGTATAATTTTTATGGATACATTAGGTGTAAATGCTAC
>JBGAWK010000046.1:0-19155 GCA_044227665.1 Chitinophagales bacterium | reverse complement strand
CTAAGCGTATAGCTGCCTATACTCACATTGCGAGAGCCATTGGTTGCGTTAAACATTGCCTGTGAGCCAATAGCTACATTGTTGGATTGCAAGTTGGCAAAGAGTGCGTCAGTGCCTATGGCAGTATTGTCTGTACCTGTTATATTCATAAAGCCAGCACGGTAGCCAATACCTGTATTATTACTGGCAGTGTTATTTCTGTACAAAGCATTGTATCCAATGCCTGTGTTACTAGTACCTGTTCCATTGCCCTGTAGTGCGGCAGAGCCTACCGCTGTATTATTATTAGCTTGGTTGTTTTGCAATGCCTGATTACCTACTGCTACATTTTGATTGCCAGTATTTGTGGCATTCATCATAGCCGAAATACCTATAGCGGTGTTGCCATTGCCTGTGGTATTGTTTTGCAATGCTTGTGAGCCAATACCCACATTTACACCTGTGGTGTTTTGCTGCATAGCTTGATAGCCAATAGCCACATTATTTGAACTGGCAGAAGTATTGGTCATTGCATTATGCCCAATAGTAGTATTGTACCATCCTTCACTATTTAACAAAGCATTTGAGCCAATTGCCGTATTAAACTGCCCTGTTGTGCCTAAAGAAAGTGCATTGTAACCTATTGCCGTATTCACACCTGCATTGGTATTGGCGGTGCCAGCCCCTAGACCAAAAAAGGTAGTACCATTATTAAATAAGCCACCAGCAGCTGTATTGGTTACTCTAAATTTGAGGGGTTGTCCATCGGTAGTGCCTAAAAAGTTATTGGTAGGACTGGTGCCCGCATTGCCCGTGAGCGACCAATAAGGTGTATTTGCGCCTCCATTTAATAGCCTTGACCATTGCGTGCCTGTCCAAAAATAATACCCAGCTACCACATTATTGGGTGCAACACCAGCAGTATTTTGGTTATATACTAACAAGCTGGCAACTGGTGATGGCACCGTTACTATATCGAATATAGAAGTAAGATTTACCCGTGGTATCAGCAAACCTTTATCGGTAGCTACGATATCCAACATAGCAGCTGCATTAGGTGTTGCTCCTGAGGTATTGATACCAATATTTTGAGCCGACAATTGGGATGCAACCCCAAAAACAATAATTATACAGATATAAAAATTTCTCATGATAATTTTTATACAAGATTATAATGTCCAGAGAGAATTGTTCATAAAATTTATTGAACGGTAGAATATCGACTACTTACGGTAAAAAATCTTATTTTTAGACTATGAAAGATGTTACAGACTATTTAGAAAAAAAAGCATTCATTGATGGTTTTCATTGGCAACAGCGAGAGAAAACATTAGAGGAAATCTATCCTATCCTAAAAGAATGTTTAACTGCTGCAATTTTGAATTACGACAAAGAGATGGAATGTGAGGTGTATGGATTTCTCTGCGATTATTTTATAGAACAGAACGAATTTGCATCCGCCCATGAGATGTTGGATAAAGGTGAGGCACTTTACCAAGTAAATCAAAACTTAGTTTCATATAAACATATACTGAATAAGAGAGTCAAAATATATAACCTAATTGGAGATTATGAGCGGAGTTTTAAGGCATCACTATCTTATATAGATTATGTAAAAATGGCTGATGACCATAAAGACTTAGCATGTGCGTATAGTGCTTTGGGTATAACTTATAGATTAATGAAAAACAAAGAAGCTTGTATATCAGCACATCAACAAGCAGTAGAACACATTTTACAAACGGATGACACAAGATTTACGAGTTTTATATATATGAATTTTGGAGGAGACTTGGAAGTATTTGAAGAGCTAGAACTTGCCGAAAAAATTATCCTTATTTCTAATGATTATGGTAGAAAAGTGAATTTTGATTTCGCAATTCATATCAACAATACAAACCTTGCGGTAATCTACAGAAAGCAAAATAATTACCAAGAATCAGAAGTATTGTTTACATCAGGGATTGATTATTTTGAAAGCATCGATGACATTGACCTTATTTTTCAATCAAAAATAGAATATGCAAAGCTACTCCTAGATACTCAGCGATATCATGAAAGCATATCTTTATTGACCGCAGTTTTAGAAATAGTAGGCGATGTACTGGAGAAAAAAGTACAATGTCTTGCATTACTGCATGAATCTTATGCATTGGTTAAAGACTATACTAATGCATACGCCATAAGTTTACAATATTTTGAGGCTGAGAAACAAATTTATAATGAAAAATCTCTAAAAAACATACAAAATCTTGAAGTTACCTATAAAGTAAAGCAGATAGAAAAAGAAAAAGAACATGCAGAAAATTTGGCAAAACTAAAACATGATTTTCTGGCAAATATGAGCCATGAAATTCGCACGCCTATCAATAATATTATGGGATTGAGTTTTTTGTTGCAAGAAGAACAGGATAAAAATAAACAAACACAGTTCGCACATAGGATACATAAAAGTGCTCAAAATTTATTGGATTTAATAAATGACATTTTAGATATTTCAAAAATTGAAGCTGGTAAATTTGATTTGAATGAACAACCATTTTCATTATCAAAAATAGTAGATAATGTACAAGGTATTGTTCAATTAAAAGCCGAAGAAAAAGGATTGCTTTTTAGAATAAATAATAAAATTACTAAGGATAACTTTAAGGGTGATGCGATAAGGATTCAGCAAATTCTAATAAATATCTTAACCAATGCCATAAAATTTACAGACCAAGGAAGTGTGCATTTTAGTATCCATCATAACGAAAAGAACGAAATTGTTTTTACTATTAATGACACAGGAATAGGTATAGAACAACACAAATTACAATCTATTTTTGAGGCTTATGAACAAGCATCATCTAGTATTAAAACCACCTTTGGTGGCACAGGCTTGGGCTTGTCTATTACGAAAATGTTGGTAGATAAAATGTCAGGAAGAATGTCTGTAAAAAGTGAACTTAATATAGGTACTACCTTTGAAATTATTTTGCCTTTACAAGGATTTGAAACAGATTTTTTTCCGAATATCGATAAAGAAGCTAAGGTTTTAAATATAGAACAACTTAATAATGTACTTATTTATTGTGCAGATGATAATGAAGAAAATAGGTTAATAATCAAAGAAATACTACATCATTATAATAAGACGATACAACTCATTTCTTTTGAAAATGGACAAACGTTATTAGATGCTGTTGCTAAAAACCAACCTTCACCCAATCTAATAATTACTGATTTGGATATGCCTGTATTGAACGGTTTTGAATTATTAAAAGCATTAAAATCAGATAGGAAAACCGCCAATATTCCTGTAATAGCTACTACATCCAGCTTACTCCTAAATGAAACCGACGATGTACTTTTTTTAGGATTTAGTGCTTTATTGCAAAACCCAACACCGCCACAATTGCTTTTAGAAACTATACTTGAAAACCATATTCCTGAAGTACAATAGTCCAATACTGCAAAACCATAGTTTTGCAGTATTGGAAATTATTTATCACTGTACTTGAACCGTCAATGATCCCAAATAAATAGAAATTTCTGGCTGCGGTCCATTCATCAAAAACACTTGATAAGTGTAGAATCCGGGAGGTCTTAGATTAAATTGTGCAAGCGGTACAATACTCCTAGCAACAGTGGCATCTATAGCACCACTTACCTGTGCTATTGTGGTATAACCAGGATTATTTATATCACTAAAGCGTAGGTCATCGGCAAATAAGTTTTCGCCATTTATTATGATTTCTTTGGTGGGCGTACTCATTACCGTACTTAGATTACTACTTTTATATTTCAACCTAGGGCATTTATATGTTTCTCGTAATTTGGTAGCGATAACGCCATTTCTCATTACCTCAAATTTCACCATCATCGTAGAGTCATAGTGTGCTAAATGCCCTATAGATGCTGGCAAGGTGGCCCATATTTTTTTGTTATCATTTAAGCCGGGATAAAACAAGGAGTCAATCTGACATTCTATTCCATTGGCAAATACATGTAACCCCTCTTTTGATGTGCCAAAGCCCTCGCCTTGTAGTTCAAATTTTTTGCCCAAGTATAATGGACCTCCAACAAAAGTAGTATGATTAACTTGAGATATAAATGGTCTTACTGTATAATAGATATTATTACTAGTCATATATCTAGGCTTGTTCTTTACATCTACTATTATGATTCCATAATCACTGTTGTTTAATGGGATGCTGTCGCCAAAACCTATTGCAAGTTTATTGTAAGGAAGTCTTACTGTGATTTTTGTCGAGGTAAGTTGCAGGATTTGACCTCTGGATTTTGTAGAATCTGGTGTCATTCCAAGACGATTTCCAACAAAATATACTTGTATGTCATTAATATTTGATGGAAAACCAGTGCCTGTTATTTCTACTATATTATTCCACATCGGTTTTTCTGGAAACCAACTTGTGATTTTTACCTCCTCCGTATTGGTGGTTGTAGTAGTATTGGTAGGGTTGTCTTCCTTTTTGCAACTTACCATAAAGATGCAGAATACGATAAAAAAAGATAGCTGTTTCATATTTAGTTATTTGTTGAAACAAACTTAAATATGGTTATAAGAAAATAAAATTCTTTTTAGTAAACGGTATGATTTGGCAAAAAAGCGGTAAATTATTCTAATAATTGCAAAAATTCTTTGCGTCTCCTACGTGCAATATCATAATCAGATCCATCTTTCATGATCACAAAAAAACCTCTTTCTTCTTCTTGTTTTATGCTGTCTATATACTGCAAATTGATAATAAAAGATCTATGTATTTTAAAAAAATTAATAGTAATGAGCTTATCCTCGAAGTTGGATAGTGTCTTTGACGAAGTAATTTTTTTGTTATTTGTCAAATGAAATGTTGTATAATTACCTGTAGATTCTACAATTACAATCTCTTTGGCAGGAATTATTTGCATACCATCCTTCATGGTATTGATTAATATTTTGGCGTTTTCGTTATTGTTTTGCTGTAAGCTATTAAGCTTGGCTTTGAGTATTCCTACCTCTTGGATTGTTTTTATCCTTTGTATTCTATCTTTTACTTTGTTGATGGCAGAACTTAACTGTTGTTTGGTAACAGGTTTTAGGATATAATCTACAGCGTTTTTTCGAATAGCTTCTATAGCATAATTATCGTGAGAGGTAATAAAGATGGTTTCAAAATGATATTTTCCATCAATATTATCTAGTAGGTCAATACCCTTGCCGTCAGGTAATTCTATATCCAAAAAAACGATATCAGGTAAATTAGATTCAATAGCACTAATGCCTGTCTTAATATTATGTGCAGTTGCTACTACATTTATTGTATCTTCTATAGAATGTATAACTTCAATAAGTAAATCTCTGGCATAAGGGTCATCTTCTATAATTATTGCATTCATAGCAGAAATATTAAAAAAACTAATATAGTGTTTAAGATTTGAATAGTGGTATGGCTACTCAATTAAATAATAAATTAGCAATGATATGTATTCAAGACTTAATAAATTATTGGACTTTTCGTCTATTATACTAAGTCAAGCGGTGAGACCGTCATAGAACAACATTGTTTTTGATTTTTGTATTTCTATTAGTTTATTATAAAACCAATTAACCTAAGAAATATTTCCTTAGAAACCATTCTAATGTGAAGATGAGCAGCAGTAGGGTGAAGAGTATTTTTCTGTCAATAAAAGATTTAGTTTCTATGCTATCATAAAGGCGCGGTCTTACTCTGTCGTCTTTTGCCAAAATTTCATATAGGGTGGCTATCTCTTGCATGCTTACGCTTTTCGCCCCTGATTGTGTACTCATACTATGCAATAAACTGTGGTCTGCTCGCAATTGTGTAGCTTCTAAAAGTGTGGGACGTACCATGAAGTTGCCGGTAGCACTATAGGACTTTCCTTGGTAATTAATGGAGGCATTCACCTTATAGTTGCCTTCCGTGAAACTTCCTGCATTAAGGGTATAGCCATTTACCGTTTTATCGAAGATATAATTGAATTGTTTGCCTTTGTCGTTGCGAATACTTACATTGGCATCAGGTGTATTTACTAGTTCCAGACTTTCATTGTAGAGCTCAGCATTCATTAGTACGGACTCTTGCTCCCCAAATAGAGGCTTTTGTATGCGAAGTCTAAATTTGCGTTTGTCATTTTTAACACTTGTATATTGCAATATTTTTTCAAAAATCTCATCAAATGCCAAAACATTTACGTCTTCCGTCATACGCCAACGCCATATACCTTCTGCTGTCACAAATGCCCATTTCTTACTTATATCTGCCCCTGTGACGATGAGCGGAAAATTTGTAGTCACACTACCCATGCGTTGGTAGGCAAAGACTTCTGCATTTTTACCCAATGAATATTTGCCATAAGGCGCAATAATAGGGGGATATGATTTCAAAGTATTCTCCCACTCATTGGGGATGGTAAATTTATTATAGTCTCTATTGAGGATGGGATATACCTCGTTGCCATTCATATTGCCTACATTGATTTTGAGAATATCTTGCCACGACGATAATAGTGTCCAATCTGTAAATGTATTGTGTATCACCATCATAGATATGGGTGAGCGAAATATCTCCGCAATTTTATCGTTTTTGTCACGACTTTTGGAAGATGGCAGCCCATGCAGGATAATGTAGTTGTACTCATTATAGTTGCCGGTATAGTCGCGAATACTCATGGCATCGAAGCTGTAATTTTTGTTGCGTTCTACAACCTGTTTTAGTGCTTTGATGTCGGGATGTGGTGCATCGTAGAGTGCTAGTACTTTCTGTCTGCCGTCTATGACTTCTACAAATGCATATTCCGTATTATTGGCAGTAGTGATTTCACCCGAAACTGGGGATATGACAATCTTATACTGCTGTATTCCTACTTGCTCAGCAGTAGCAGAAACTTCAATGCTGGTGGTAAAATCTTTGCTAGAAATGCTAATTGTATGGCTGAAAATATTTTTACCTGTCCCATCAAATACTTGTATAAGTGTTTTGCTATCTGGCAGCTGATACGCAGATATATCTACAATCATACTAAACTTGTCATGGAGATAAACTAAATCATTGTGGCGCACACTTCTAATCAAAAGGTCTTTTTTCAAGGTAGTATCTCCCATGGTAACGGTATAGAAAGGAATTTTCTGTATGATGGGATTGTATATGGGGCTAAGTCCGTTGTTGTAAATACCGTCAGAGGCAACAACTACGGCGGCAATATTTTCACCGCTATGTTTATCCATAGCCTCATGTATAGCATTATTTATGTCTGTAAAATCGCCTTTGAAGTCTGGTTTTTTGGTGCTTAATTTTTTGTCAAAAGTATAAGCATTCACCTTATACTTTTGAGATAGGCGTTCTATGAGTCGGTTTTGATTGTTTTTGTAATTCTCTAAAATATTTTTTGGCATAGCCAATTCCAATGATTTTGTATTGTCTTGTAAAAATAGGAGGACAGGGTCATCTTGGTTTTGCTTACTGAGTTGTAATAGAGGATTTAGTAACAATAATAAGATGCCAAATATTCCTATAAAACGTAAAAAAGTCAGTAGATAACGCAGATATTGAGGAGATACTTGTTGTAATTTTTTTTCTTTGTAGATAAAAAAATAAGCCAACGCCGCTGCAATGATTGCAAATATGGGCAACCACCCTATGCCATGTTCTAGCGAGATATTCATGTTTTACAAATGTAAGCCACCGCAGACACTTATTACCTGCCCAGTAACATATTTTGACATGTCACTGATTAAAAATAATGCCGCAGCAGCGACATCTTGGGGTGTGCCTAAGGAATGTAATGGAATGTGCTGTAATAATTTTTCTGTTTTTTCCGCAGACAAAGATTTTGTCATGTCTGTGCCGATATATCCGGGAGCTATGACATTACTTCGTATATTTTTGCTTCCATATTCCTGTGCTACAGACTTAGAAAAGCCAATGATGGCAGCCTTGGAAGCGGCATAGTTGCTTTGTCCTGCATTGCCCATCATGCCTACTACCGAACTAATATGCACTATGTTCCCGCCAGTTTTAAGCATAAATTTCAATGCTTGCTTTGTGCATAAGAACACACTCTTCAGATTATTGTTTATCACTTCGTCCCACTGTTCCTCGGACATACGCAGCAATAAATTGTCGCGAGTAATGCCTGCATTATTTATTAAAATATCTACAGTCTTGAACTTATCTATAATTGCAGTAAAAAAATCTTGAACTTCCTTGGCGTTGCTCACATCACATCTGTAGGCATGACAGTTTTCACCCAAAGCTGTGCATATTGCATCTGCTCGTTCTTGTGAAGACTTGTAAGTAAAAATGACAGTAGCACCGTGGCTGTACAATAATTGTACTATGGCTTCACCTATTCCGCGAGAGCCTCCGGTAACTATGGCCACTTTTGAAGATAAAGATGTAGATACGGTCATACACGAAGTAGAGTATGGCTCTATTTAGTTTTTTTGTAATACCTCCGACATCGTCTTACCTAAGAAGGCAGGAGAGTCCACGACATGTATTCCACATGCTCTCATAATAGCCATTTTGGCTTGTGCTGTATCATTAGCACCACCTACGATTGCGCCAGCATGACCCATTCTTCTACCTTTAGGTGCCGTTTGTCCGGCTATGAATCCTACTACAGGCTTTGTGCCGTGTTCCTTTATCCATTGTGCTGCCTGAATTTCCATATCCCCACCTATTTCTCCTATCATGATGATGCCTTCCGTAGCATCATCAGCCATCAGCAATTCTATAATATCTTTCATCGTGCTACCGATAATAGGGTCTCCGCCTATACCTATGCAGGTTGTTTGTCCCAATCCTGCTTTAGTAATCTGATCTACAGCCTCATACGTGAGGGTGCCAGATTTTGATACTATTCCTATAGTGCCTTTTCTATGAATAAATCCAGGCATGATACCCACTTTGCACTCTCCCGGCGTAATAATTCCGGGACAATTAGGCCCTATGAGTATTACGCCTCTTTTTTTGGCGTATGCCTTAGCAGCAATCATGTCCTGTGTAGGGATACCTTCCGTAATGCATACGACAACTTTTATTCCGGCATCGGCAGCTTCCATAATTGCATCGGCAGCAAAAGCCGGGGGTACAAAAATAATAGACACATCAGCACTTGTTGCTTTTACGGCATTAGCAACAGTATTGAATACTGGACGATCCAAATGCTTTTCGCCTTCGCGCCCAGGCGTGACACCTCCCACTACATTTGTGCCGTATTCTATCATTTGTGTAGCATGAAATGTGCCTTCTTTTCCCGTAAATCCTTGAACGATTACTTTTGAATCCTTGTTGACTATTATACTCATTGTTGTGCTGCTTTTATTTTTTTCAATCTGGATGCTCTTGCTTCCTGCAAAAATGGTGATGCAAATATAAATGAATTTAACTCCTCGTTATCTGTTTCAAAAAGCGAAATATTGTTGCCATCCCAGTGTTTGTTTCCTTGATGTAGGAACAAGATTTTATCACCTATGCCTATGACGGAGTTCATATCGTGGGTGTTCACTACCGTAGTAATGTTGTATTCTTGAGTAATTTCTCTAATCAACTCATCTATCACTATTGCTGTCTGTGGGTCGAGACCAGAGTTGGGTTCATCACAGAATAGGTATTTGGGGTTCATTACTATGGCGCGAGCTATGCCTACACGTTTTTGCATACCGCCACTTACTTGTGAAGGATATTTTAGGTTGGCATTTATGAGGTTTACACGCTGCAAAACTTCATTCACTCTGTCATGTTTCTCTGATGGCGACATCTTAGTAAACATATCTAAAGGGAATCTGACATTTTCCTCCACGGTAAGAGAGTCGAATAAGGCGTTACCTTGGAACAACATACCCAGTTCTCTGCGTATTTCTTTTTTTTCTTCAGTATTCATACGAACATAATCTCTGCCGGAGTAGAGTATTTCGCCTTCTGTAGGTTCTAGTAACCCTACAATACACTTGATAAGTACGGTTTTGCCTGAGCCACTCTTGCCTATAATCAAATTGGTCTTACCTGGTTCAAAGGTAGCGTCAATACCTTTGAGCACTTCCTGCTTTCCAAATACTTTCTTTACATTTTTTATCTCTATCATAGTGTAATCCAGGCAATTATATAATCAGCTACTAATATGGAAATACTGCTAAGTACCACCGCACGTGTACTTGCCTTGCCAATTTGCAAAGCACCACCATAGGCATAAAAGCCCTGATAACAAGAAATAGAGGTCAGTAAGAAGCTGAATACTACAGCTTTATACAGCATTATCTGTACATTGTAAGGCTCGAAAAAATAAAGTACGCCTTGCAGAAACTCTGTTCCCGATACATAACCAGAAGTCTGACCAGCCAGCAACCCTCCAATGATACCTGTAAACGAAGCAATAATGACAAGTATAGGTATCATGAGCATGGCACCTATAATTTTCGGGGCTATAAGATAAGAGGTCGTATTTACCCCCATAATATCTAAGGCATCTATCTGTTCGGTAAGTCGCATAGTTCCCAATTCAGAGGCGATATTAGAGCCGACTTTTCCTGCTAATATCAAACAAGAAACCGTAGGTGCAAATTCTAATATCATAGACTCACGTACTACATAGCCTACATAGAACATAGGTGCTATGGAAGAACTTAGACTATAAGCAAATTGTACTGCCGATACTGCTCCAATAAAAAAAGAAATTATAAAAATAATAATCAATGAATCTACGCCTATCTGAAACATTTGGCGCAATATTTCCTTCCAATACATGGATTTACGCTCCGGACGCGTAAACATGCTCTTCAGCATAAGCATGTATTTTCCTATATTATATAATGGACCAGACATTTATGGGGTAAAAATAATTAATTTTACAGCTATTACAATAGTATTTCATGAATATAGTTATTACAGGTGCGACAAAGGGTATTGGAAAGGCACTAACGGTTAAGTTTTTACAGGAAGGTCATAGCGTTATTATCAATTCTTCACAGCAAAAAAACATTGATGCCATAAGACAAGAATTGTTTCAATATATAGAGGAGGAAAAATTTTGGACTTTTACTATAGACATGAGTAAGCAAGAAGATATTGCAGCTTTTTGTGACAATGTAAAAAATACTTTCAGCTATGTAGATGTTTTAATAAATAATGCGGGAGTTTTTATGCCAGGAGCCTTACACGATACTTTACAAGATAATTTATTTAATCAGTTGAATATTAATTTAATGAGTGCATATTATTGTAGTAGAGGTTTAGTTAAAAATATGATTGATAGACAATCGGGACATATCGTAAATATATGCTCTATAGCCTCTATTCAAGCCTATCCCAATGGGGGTGCATATTCTGTCTCTAAATTCGCCCTTCTTGGTTTTGGCAAATGCCTGAGAGAGGAACTAAAACCCCATCACATAAGGGTTACGAATGTCATGCCGGGTGCTACACTTACAGATTCTTGGTCAGGTACTGATTTGCCGGAGGACAGATTTATTGATACTAAAGATTTGGCGGAATTAATTTATGCTGCCTGTGCGATTAGCAGTCGAAGTGTAGTGGAAGATATAGTAATCAGACCGTTAGAAGGAGATATTTGAAGGGTATATGTTTTTAATTTTTTTGAAAAAATGGAACTATTTATATGTAATATTGTTCTAATTAAAAAAAATAATTAATGAGAAAAAAACTTAATATGTTTTTAGTAGCAGTTGTGGCTACTATGATGAGTAGCTGTGGCTACAATGCTATGGTAGGTAAAGATGAGGGGGTAAAGAAAGCGTGGGCAGATGTAGAAACACAATACCAAAGACGTAACGACCTTATAGGAAATTTGGTAGAAACCGTGAAAGGGTATGCCAACTTTGAGAAAGAAACCCTTACAGCAGTAATTGAAGCGCGCTCTAAAGCAAGTAGCGTAACGCTAAATGCAGATGAAATAACTCCAGAAACCCTAGACAAATTTCAAGAAGCTCAAAGTTCTATGTCTGGCGCATTACAGAGATTGATGGTCGTAGTAGAAAAATATCCCGACTTAAAGGCGAATGCGAATTTTATGGCATTACAAGCGGAGCTGGAACGTACAGAAAATAGAATTAGCGTAGCTCGCCGCGACTATAATGCTGCGGTAGCAGATTACAATACCTATATACGCAGCTTTCCCCATGTAATATATGCAGGATGGTTCAAATTTACGCCAAAGACGCCTTTCAAGTCTGAAGCCGGTGCCGAAAAAGCTCCAAAAGTGGACTTTAGTAAATAACCAATTTTATGGATGTCCACCATTTTTTGAGTTATCACGAAAAAAAACTTATTTCTGAGCATATTAGAGTAGCAGAAACGCATACCTCCGGAGAGATTCGTGTGCATATTGCTAATACATGCTCCGAAGATATTGTGCAGGACGCTTTAGCGTGTTTCCATCATTTGGGCATGCAATATACTGCGTATAGTAATGGTGTGTTGCTATACATTTGCCCACCCGAACACAAAGTTACGGTAATAGGGGATAAGGGCATACATACCCATGTAGGTGATAACTATTGGAATGAAATTATAAGCATGGTAGGATACCATTTTAAAGATAGAAAATATTTATTGGGTATCATCAAAGCTATAGATAAGATTGGCGACAAATTGGCAGCCTTATATCCACCTCTACATAATGATATTAACGAACTAAGTAATGAAATTACATTTAGCACTTAGATATTTATTAGTTATTTGTATTCTTAATATAAGTCTTCCCATCGCTGTAGCTGACGAGGGAGCGTTTAAGGCTTTTTATGACGAAGATATACCTGAGCGACCTTCTCCTCCCAAATTGGTAAACGACTACACTCAAACTTTGTCTTCAGGTGAAGTGTATAGGTTGGAACAAAAATTAGCAGCCTATAACGACAGCACAAGCACACAAATTGCGGTAGTAGTAATTGCTTCTACAAAAGATTATAGTATTGAAGATTATGCTATCAGACTAGCTAGAAAATGGGGTATAGGGCAGTCTGAAAAGAATAACGGTATCCTCCTATTGGTAGCTAAAGAAGATCGTAATATTGACATAGAAACGGGATATGGTGTAGAAGGATATATCTCTGATGCCGATGCCAGGGCCATTATCTCTGAATTAATAACGCCTAATTTTCGGAATGGAGATTTTTATGCAGGATTAGACCTTGCTACAACTCGTATGATAGACCTCATGTCTGGAACATATAAGCCTGATGTAGTACAAGAAGGATTTCCTGTATGGGTTATAATACTATTTATCTTTATAATCTTGCTAATACTTTATATAAGTGCTAAGAGTAAAAAGTATGGATATACCTATCATGGTGGTGGCTGGAATTCCACAGGCTCTAGCGGATGGGGAGGCAACTGGGGCGGTGGATGGTCTGGTGGTGGCAGCTCTAGTGGCGGTGGATTCGGAGGTTTTGGTGGTGGTAGCTTTGGCGGTGGCGGAGCAAGTGGGAGTTGGTAAGATACGAAAGTAAAAATTATGCATGTAGCAATTGCAGGCATCAGGGTAGGACATCAAGGTGCCATATATAAACTACTAAATACAAGTAATAGTATTATTTCTGTGGGTGGTGATGCCAAAGTTATAGCTTGGGCGTATGGAAGCTATGATGCCGGAAAAGTCATTGTGCAGACACAACACACTTGCTATGCTATGGCGCAATTTTACGAGTTTTTATACTTGGGAGAGAGAGGCGGTAAGGTTTTTTGCATCTCTTTAGTAAGCAAGAAAGTATTGCATTTTACTCATCTGCACTCAGGGGATATTTTCGCAATTCTGCCAAAAGATGATCAAGTATGGGTGCTTTCTGCCGATGGAAGCTTTTCTGTATGGTCAGCGGATTTGAGTGTGCTGCTATACCACAATAAAATATCAACTAAAAGTTTAAGAAATATTATATATATTCATGAAAAACAATGTTTTATAATATCATCTTCTGATGGATATATATATTGTATTCGCGAAGATAATTTTCAAATTGCAGATAAGTTTGTCGCTCATGCCGATGCGGTTTTTTCTTTAGCTTTGCTACCCGACAGTACTTTTGTAAGTGGAGGCAAAGACGCACAGCTCATACGCTGGGATGTGCACACACTTCAGCTATTACAGAAAATTCCGGCACATATACAGACAATAAACCATATAGCCTTATCGCCCGATAAAACGCTATTGGCAACGGCAGGAAGAGATAAATGTATAAAAATTTGGTCTGTAGCAGATATGCAGCTTTTGAAAGTATTAGACACCAAATATACGGATGCCCATATACATTCGGTAAATACCGTACTATGGATAGATGACTTTTACCTGCTAAGCGCAGGAGACGATAAGCGTATCATAGAATGGAAGATAGGGTTGTAGTGTGTAATTGTATATTCCGAGTTTTTTTGTGACTTGATAGATGGAAGTAAAAAGGTATCTATCCATCAGGGTGCGAACTCTTCTAATTTATTTTTATAGCAATATCGCTAAAAAACGCATCTGTCAAATTAAGTAATCTTAGGGGAATCAAATTTGAATTGCTCAACTTTTCGAAATTGTGTCAAATATGATATGTCTTCAAATTCACTGATTATAGGCGGTGAAACCAAATCCAATAAACAGCATACAATGTGGGTAGTGGATATGACAAAGATTTGCCCTGTGAATGTACAGAGACTATGATGTGAAGCTTTGAATATACGTTTTGTTATTCAGGTGTGGAAATATTGCAGTAATTGTGGGAAGAGACCTATAAGACCAACAAAATTATTAGAAATGTTTCCTGCAAAGTAGAAGTAGTATTTAGCAATAAAAGTTATTACTTCAAGCGATTTTTCAGAAGTTTTTCTATTGTTTCTATCCGCTTTTCTATTGACTGTATTCTGTCCTCATTATGCATATTGATTACTACATGACTTGAGGCTACACCATTACTATTTGTTATATTATTTATTTGCCACTTGTCACTAAAACCTAAGATTTCATTTGGAGAAATTTTATACAGTTCCGCCAATAATACTAGATTTTCTATACTTAATTGGATGCCGCCATTTTCAATTTTACTGTAAGCTGCTTGGCTTATATTTAGTTTGGATGCAACATATTCTTGACTAAGATTATTAAATTCCCTTAGCGTTTTTAATCTGTAACCCGTTTTTTGTACTTCTAACATAAATACAAATATATAACTTCAAGTTATAAAATAAGTATTGGTTATATATTATTATTTAAGGTTTTTTTAGGAATCATCTGTATTTGCGATTTTCGCCTAAAATATTTAAATATGAAAAAAATAAAAACTCTTGTTGTAATTGCTTCTATGGTAATGCTTACTTTTTCTTGCGAAAAATATAAAATATGTTCGTGTGAAAAGTCTTCAACTGGTGAAACAGTAGAAAATTATTTGATGGCAAAATTTGCAATGTTTAATAAGAGACCGGATGCAAAAAAATGTGAAGAATTAGAAGATTTACTAAATCAGAATTTGCAAAATCCTGATGACAAATGTGATTGTGAAATGAAATAAACTTGATTAAATGAAATTAGTAAAGTATTTACTTTTAGTATTTGTCATATCAAGTTTATTTAACTGTAGTAAAATTGAAGATGAAGAAGATACAGAAGCTGTAGTAGGAGATAGGAATCCAAACCCTGCTAAGAACAATTCAGAAATAGTTTCTGAATATAAGTTAGGCGAAAATGGGACTTTTCAATCATTTTACTGTAGTGAAAAATTAGAGGATGGGACTTTTATTACATTAGGAGGTAATGGCAGTCTCAATGATTTACAAAATATAGATAAATCAGGAAATGTAATACGCAGTATAGCTCTAAACTTTAGAGCTGTGAATATTTTAAAGTCTGGAAATAGACTAATTGTAATTGGGGGTAAAGATACAGATAATCAAAATTCATCAGGCTATGATACGGAAAATGGCATAGTACAAATCTATGACAATAATCTAAATTTAGTAGATGAACTTATATTTTCAGAACCAAATTATAAATTGCAATTGAGGGACATAAAATTTATCAAAACTATTGATGGTGTGAAAGAAATTTATTGCATAGCTGGTTTAGTTATTGACATTAATGGAATTCAGTATCCATACATTTCTAATATAAATATTTATGATGATAAAATATATAAAGTATTAAATTCTAAAGTTTTAAACGAATTTCCCAAAAATAGGATACTCTCAATGGAACTTAAGTATCGAGAGTTTAATGACGGAGAGGGATTTGGTACTAATATTACTACACAAGTCTTCTTATTTGCAGTTGCAAATGAATATAGTGATAAAGTAAGCAATATAGCAAACATCCACTTAATTAATGAAAGTTATAGTATTGATGATAATTCTTTAATAGCCAATTATTTTTCTACTAATTATGACAAAGTAATCTTAGGGGAATCAAATTTGAATTGCTCAACTGTTCGGAATTGTGTCAAATATGATATGTCTTCAAATTCTCTGATTATAGGCGGTGAAACCAAATCCAATAAACAGCCTCCTGCATCCAATGGGGGGTATTGGAGTAGTGGATATGTACTGTCAATCAACCCTGAAACAGGAAATGTTAAATGGAAAACAGTAATAAATTTGTCCAACAAAGATGAAAAAATTTATGGCTTAAAATTAATAAATGAAAATATATACTGTGTAGGGATACACTCAAACTTAATTTATACTTCGAATAATAAAGAGTATGGTAATGGTCTCTTATCTATACTAGATTTATATACAGGAAATATCAAAACTTCTAAAACTTTTGGTTTAAATACTAAAAAATCACTAATTTATGATATAGAAAATGACCAAAATTATGTATATCTTTTCGGATATGCTGATGCGTCAGCTACAAGTTCAAAAAAATGGTTTTTCAAAACCGCACTATAATAGTATAAAATTTTTCAGGAAAGTAATTTCTAAAAGTACATTGTAAGATTTATATTAGTTGTATTTATCTCTTAATAGTTCAAAATTTTTACTACCTTAGTATAAAATAGATTACTATGGCGGAAAAAAAATACAAGACATTAGCACAGTTTTATCCTTACTATCTCACAGAACATTCTAATAAGACTTGCAGAATACTACATTATATCGGTACCAGTCTATTCTTAGTAGTGCTACTATTTGGCATCATAACACAAAGATGGACACTGCTATGGCTAATGCCGGTGGTAGGCTATGGTTTTGCGTGGGTGGGACATTTCTTTTTTGAAAAAAATAGACCTGCTACCTTTACCTATCCATTGTTTAGCCTTGCCTCGGATTTTATCATGGCATATCATTTTCTTACAGGACAGATAGATAAGAAGTTGGCGGAAGCTCATGCTATACTTAAAGCCCAATCCTGATTTATCTTTTCAGTATAATCCTAAAAGTTGTAGTCTTATTGGGAATGGATTGGGTTACAAAAATTTGTCCTCGATGGTATTGTACAATAATGCGTTTTACTAGCGTGAGCCCCAGTCCCCAACCTCTTTTCTTGGTGCTGTAGCCCGGTTCAAAAATTTGTTTCCATTTATTTTTTGGGATGCCCTTGCCATTGTCAGTAATATCTAGGACTATGCTTTCAGGATGTTCTGTTACAAGGATATGCAGGATGCCCTTGCCTTCCATCGCATCCAAGGCATTTTTGAAGAGATTCTCAAATACCCATTCCATCAGAGGACGGTTTATGGCTATCATTAATGGAGAAGATGTATAATCTAGGCTGAAGGCAATATTCCTTGCAGCCCTTTTACTGAAATAGTCCATCATTTCTTGGAGTATAGCAATAATATCTTCTTCTTCAAAACTGGGTATAGAGCCTATCTTAGAGAAGCGTTCTGCCACCTTTTCTAGTCGCAGGAAATCTTTGTCTAATTCGGTAGCAATATACTGGTCATCGTCAGTAAGCTTATCTTTGAGTACTTCTATCCATGCGTTTAGAGAAGATATAGGCGTACCCAATTGGTGTGCAGTTTCTTTTGCCATGCCTACCCACAGCTGATTTTGCTCTGCCAGTCTGCCGGTCTGAAATGTGCGGTAGGCGATAAATAAGAATAAACTTACCAGCAGGATTTGTATGACAGGAAAAAATTTTAGGTTTTGGAGGATGGCAGAGTCACTGTAATACAAGTACTGCTGCAAATCTTCATTTGGTATTTCTACCACTTGGTTTTTGTCCTCAGCTTCCGCAATGCTGCTACTGAGGTACTGCGGTGTGATGTCGCTGCTGTCAATATTTTTAGTGCCTAAAATATTACCATTTTTATCGGCCCAAATTATGGGTATGTAGTTGTTTTTTTTTATGATTTCCAAGGCCTGATTCAGTAATAGCTGCTCCGATCCGGTAAGCAAGATATTATAAGCAGTGGCAATATCTTCTACTTTGCTTTTCTCCTGTTCTTTTAGTTGCCTATAGAGGTTGTAAGTATAGAAGAGAGAAAAAGAAATGATAATCAATGCAATAATGAGCAAGATAATGTTCCATAACCTTTTGTTGTTAGTGCTATTACTACGTGTTTCCATTAGCACTACTAAGGTATAGATTTTTGATTAATAATAAAATTTATAGGGGAATAGGCAGTATTATAATCCTTCAATACTAACGAATATTTCTGATCATTAGCACAATGTATTAGAAACTATCTAAGCTTTATTTTCTGATTCCGATAGACGGACTCCCGACCATTAATTTTCCTGAAATACACAAAGTTGAAATTTATCCTCAATACAAAGTTGATTCATTGCGTATAGTGTCGCTTGAACTAAAATGCGAGATTGGCACTAGGGGCTATGGAATAGGGGGCAAAATCTTTTTGTAAGTATTTGTAATAGCCATTGATAGCGATCATGGCAGCGTTGTCCGTACAATATTGAAAGTTTGGTATATAAATATCGCAATATTCCTTTTTTCCATATTCTGCTAAAGTATGGCGAAGTCCACTATTGGCAGCCACGCCGCCAGCTATGGCTACCCTGTGGATGCCTGTGCTTTTGACGGCTTTCTTTACTTTCTGCAACAAAGTTTTTATGATAGTATATTGAATAGAAGCGCAAAGGTCATTGAGATGCTGTGCGATGAAGTCTGGATTCTTTGCCGTCTCTTTCTGCAAAAAATAGAGTACAAAAGTTTTTAGCCCACTAAAGCTGAAATCCAACCCTGAGACCTCGGATACGGGAAATACAAAGGCATGAGGATTTC
>JBGAWK010000045.1:0-19959 GCA_044227665.1 Chitinophagales bacterium | reverse complement strand
TCTTCTTCAGTCTAGAAAATTTTGCCACACCCAAGACCATCTATCACCACGATTTGACTAGCGCTAGCACCAGCCTAATGCACGAACCTAGCTACTCTATGGCCAAAAGAGTGGTGCAGAAAATGGTGCAAGTAAAAGGTAAAGATGGAGCGATGATGGATTTCATGGCAGCATTCATAGGGGCAAAAGAGGTAGCAAATAGGCAATATGATGCTGCCTTTTCTCCAAAGTTCAAAAGAATATTAGAAGCTTACACACAAGGCGTAAATAACTACATAGCAAAGCACCCCGAGAAAGTATTCCATAAAGAGGTAACGAAAGTGTCACCACAGGATATCATTGCAGGATATGTATTAGGTATGGTGTTAATGACAAACGTGTACTTCGATATCATAAATATTAGCAACAGTAGAATATTTATCCATGAATGGGCTCAGCCTCATGGCTCGAATGCTATAGCCATTAGTGGCAAAAGAACAGAAAGTGGCAATACCTTCTTAGCTATAAACTCTCACCAACCCTTAGAAGGCCCCTATTCGTGGTATGAAGCTCATCTTCACTCCGATGAAGGATGGCACATGTTAGGTGCCACATTTCCGGGTGGTGTCACCTTATTTCATGGGGTAAACGAAAATTTAGGCTGGGCACATACCGTGAATTTCAATGATTTATGTGACACCTATAAGCTCACCATGCATCCGTACAAGAAATTGTACTATAAAGTAGATGATAAGTGGTTGAAACTTACCGAAAAAAAAGTGAAGATGAAAGTGAAAGTATGGATATTTAAGATTCCCGTGATGAAAAAATATTATACGAGTATATATGGACCGACACTCAAAAACAAACAAGGCTATTATGCAATGCGATTCCCTGCTAACATGGATGTGCGTGCTGCCGAGCAGTGGTATCGAATGAATAAATCCACAAATATGGATGAATTTATGAAAGCCATACAATGGCACGCCTTTGCAGGTCTGAACATTATATATGCCGACAAAGATGATAATGTCATGATGTATGACAACAACCAGTTTCCCAAGCGAAATCCCAACTACAATTGGAAAAGAGTCTTGCCTGGAAATACCTTAGCAACCCTATGGAAACCCAATGACTACTACTGTGTAGATAGCTTGCAGAAAACTATAAATCCCAAAGATGGATTCGTATTCAATTGCAATAATACCGTTTTTAACACTACAGGCTACATGGATAAATGGAACTTCCTCCGACATCCACTCAAAAAATTCTATTTTCCTTATGAAAATAACCGTTCTATACGGTTTTCTTTTTTATTCAATGAATTGAAAGGCAAGAAAATTAGCTGGGAGGATTTCTTGCGCATCAAATACGATCAAACATTCCAAAAACCATATTATATGTCATTTTTCTCCAATATGAATGATTTGTTCAAGATACCTCCCGACAAATATCCTGAAGTAAAGGATATATTTGTGAAAATTAAAAATTGGAATGGCAATGCGGATGCACAAAATACTTCAGCATCAATTATAGCTTTATTGATGAGCAAGATGACCCAGCCATTGATTGAAGAAGGGAGAATACCTTTTTTTGAGGTAAAGGTTAACGAAAAATATTTTATTCACACATTGAAAGAGGTAAAAAAAGACATGATAAAACATTTTGGCACTATAGATGTACCTCTAGGCAAAGTTCAGAAACTTGTACGCGGAGACAAAGTCTTACCGATTTCAGGAATTACTGACGTAATTGCTGCCATGAGTTCTGTACCTTATAAAAAAGGTATGCTTAAGGCAGATGTTGGAGAAAGCTATATAGAGCTAGTAAGATTTACTGATAGTCTCCCAATAATAGAATCAGTAAGTCCTTATGGAGCTAGTAATGTGCCGGAATCCAAGCACTACGATGATCAGATGGAGCTATTTGTAAACAAAAAACGAAAGTCTATGACTATGGATTACAATATCCTAATCAAAAATGCCGAAAAAATCTATCATCCGGGATAAATATAATTGCGGAAAATATATACAATAAGTCTCTACGACATTTCATAAAAACTGAAATCTTTTGTAATTATTATTTTTCAGACTACTATTCAACTTTACTGACAAATATCAATAGCAAGATTCCATCATTTTACTTATAATTGCAAAAAATACTTCAGAGATGGCATACCATGTACGCATAATATTAGACGGCGATACTCACAACATCCTTGTCAATGAAGGGCAAACGATATTAGAGGCAGCCATAGATGCAGACCTCGACCCTCCCTATGCGTGTAGAGTCGCAGCTTGTTGCAGTTGCAGAGCTAAGTTGCTAGAAGGAACTGTAGTCATGGATGATGACGATCCACTCACAGACGAAGAAATAGAAGAGGGATTTATCCTTACCTGCCAGTCCCACCCTACCAGCGACAATATACTGGTGAGCTATGATGAAGGCTAAAAGCAGCACTCCTCCCCCACATTAGGCACTATAATACGAGATGCCAATGGGCTTTTGCCTAATACTGCTATGGGTTCTTTTGCAGATTCGGCAGAAAGTCGGTATGTACCGTAGTGCATGGGCACAAAATATCGTGCACCCATTTCCTCAAATGCTACCAATGCTTGCTGGGGGGAGATATGCGCCCATGACATTACCGCCCTTGGCTTATAAGCACCCACAGGCATGAATACATAGTCAGGACTGCCCATTTTTTCTTTAATATCTAAAAAATGGCTACCATAGGCAGTATCTCCACCAAAATATAGCGCAAGACCTTCGGTTTTCAAATAAAAACTCCCCCATAATGTCGAATTATAATCTGAAACATATCTCCTATTCCAATGAATTGCAGGACATAGCACCAATTCTGTATGGGCATCTATACTATACTTTTGATACCATGCAGCCTCCTGAATATACTTAAACCCTATCTTCCTAAGCATAGGCACATGTCCTAGTGGACAATACACCTGTACATTTGCGTTTTTATTCAATATTTTTTTCAAACTCTTTACATCCAGATGATCACGATGCCCATGCGATAATAAGATATGATCTACAGATGGCAGCTCATCTATATTACATGGCATTGGGTGTCTTCTCTTCATCAATATAGATAAATCATAAAATATGGGATCTGTAATCCACACAGCATTTCCCAATTTAAAAAAGAAGGTAGAATGTCCCAGCCATATATAGGCATTATGGTCTTTGTGAAAGAAATTGCTGCCAAATTGCACCTCAGGTGTCCAGTCATCATGCAAACCCCATCGAGGAATTTTCCTTATAGTCATGAGCGACTGTAGCACCTTTTTATATGGAATCTTATCCTCGCCCCATTCATAAGCATATTTTCCATCTATCATTACATTGCCGCGACATCCTTCTGTAATAAATGGCAGTTCAGCATTATAAACATATTTTTTTTCCATGACTATGGGTGTAAAGATGGTATATATTTTACATTAAAACAATCTATCTTAGTCCTGAAAACTTTCCAAAATAAGTAAGTTTGTAACAGTGAAAACTCTATTAGAGCAACTATATAAGGGCAATCCTTTGGATTACAGTGCTGCTACTATCCTATTTGACAAGATTGTAGATACAGATACTCATCCCTACCAAGTTGCAGCTATTTTATCGTATTACAATACAAGAATGCCGGTTTTAGAAGAGTTTCTTGCTTTCTATGACGGCATGATGCGCCATGCACTGCCCCTAGATACCAAGGGCATCCCTACTATAGATGTATGTGGCACTGGCGGTGATGGCAAAGACACTTTCAATATCTCTACTTTAGCGGCATTTGTTTGTGCCGGAGTGGGAATATATGTAGCCAAGCACGGCAACTATGCCGTTTCTTCCGCATGTGGTTCTTCCAATGTGCTGGAGTACTTGGGTATCCATCTTGAGCAAAGTCAGGACACCCTGATGAAGCAATTGGAGCAAGCACATATTTGTATATTACATGCACCGCTATTTCATCCTGCTATGAAGCAAATTGCTCCTATTAGAAAAGCTATGGGTGTAAAAACACTTTTCAATCTACTGGGACCTATATGTAATCCAGCAAAAAATGAATATCAATGTACAGGCACCTATAGTCCTGAAGTTGCCGTATTATACCACCATCTTTTTGAACAAACTAGAAAAGGATATACTGTAATCCACGACTTAGCAGGTTTTGATGAAATTTCCCTTACCGGAAATATATTGTTATATGCCAACAGCGGACAAAAAACGTGGTTACATATAGACTTGCCATTTACAATTTCCGATGTCAAAGCCATTAGTGGTGGCGATACTATAGCTGATCATGCCACAATATTTATGAACGTACTCAATGACACCTGCACCATCGAACAAAAATATGTAGTTGCCATCAATGCGGCTATGGCCATACACACCTATCACCCCCAACATTCCATAGAAACGTGTATAGATATGGCAATGGAAAGTATAATTTCAGGCAAGGCAAAGCGTGCTTTTATGACGATGAAAAACTTACAAGGATAATGACGATATTAGATACCATAATAGCACATAAGAAGAAAGAGGTGGCTATCGCCAAAAGTACTATTGCTTTGACTAAATTAGAAAAATCTTCATTTTTTTATCGTAATAGCTTATCTCTATATCAATCTCTAAAAAGTGGTCATTCCAATGGCATCATAGCAGAATTTAAGAGAAAATCTCCTTCTAAGGGTATAATCAATGATAAAGTTGCTCCCGTAGATGTGGTACAAGGATATGCTGATGCAGGGGTAGCTGCGGCGTCTATTCTTACAGATGAACAGTTTTTTGGCGGAAGCATCCAAGACCTCATTGCTGTGAGAGAAGCTGCTATCTCCATACCACTATTGAGAAAAGAATTTATCGTAGATGAATATCAGCTTATAGAAGCCAAAGCCATAGGTGCCGATATGATTTTGCTCATAGCTGCGTGTCTTACCAAAGAAGAGGTACGTTCTCTGGCTGCCACAGCAAGAAACTTAGGATTGGAGGTACTTTTGGAACTCCACGAACAGGATGAAATTGACCACATCAACTCCAATATAAACTTGGTAGGCATCAATAACAGAAACCTAAAAACCTTTAAGGTAGATATTGATAACTCGTTACGCATGGTAGAGATTTTAGGCAAAGAGCATACTCTTATTGCAGAATCTGGTATAAGCACGCCTGAAGATGTGATATTATTTAAAAATCATGGATTTAGCGGCTTTCTTATAGGAGAAAATTTCATGAGAACCTCTTCACCACAGGAGGCCTGTCGCAATTTCGTAGAAGCGGTAGAAAAAAGCTAATCTTTATATTTTTCTATATTTTCTATAAATTTTGGCAAGTCTTTGTATTCAATACGTTTCGCTCTGATAATATTCTTCTGATCTACTAAGACTATCAAAGGTGTAGATATTACATCGTACTGCTGCCTAAAAATATTATTACCTACAGGATCATAACCATGCTGCCACTCATATAGCTCATGCTCCTGTACAAATTTCGATATTTTGGCTCTATCATGATCGGTACCTACGCTGAATACGCCCACATCCATAGTTTTCAAGCTGTCTTGCCAATACTTATACAGCTTAGGAATTTCTTCATTGCAATGGCCACAGTCTGAATTCCAAAACACCAATAAGGTATATTTATGTTTAACAGTCTCTTGCAAAAATATCCTCATATTGCCATTGGTATCCAATACGGCAAAATTGGAGGCAGGTCTTCCCAATAAGGAAGGTTTTAATGCAATTACACGCTGCTTCATTTTATCCAAAGTAGCAGAATCTTGCCAATAGGCTCTACCTGTAAGGTAATAATTCTCTACGAGATGTACATAAATTGCTTCTTGTCCCATTATCTGACTATTGGCATATTTAGAAAGCAATTGTGAAGTACAGAATTTGAACATTTCCGAATCTGCCGAACATTTATCTATGATGACATCACACGCTTTACTTATACTATCGGGATGAGGGCTGTACAAGAATTTGATATAGTCGAGCAGCTTATTCAATAATATAGGTGTCCTTACGAGCCCTGAGTCACTGAAAGTAATATTATCAAGATAATGCATTAACGCATAATTGTAGATACGTACTGTATCTTCATGATTAGATTGCGCCGTATATTCTGGCATGGGCACATCTATCATCATCATCAATATATGGGCATAGTAAGAATTAGGATAAGTAGTAACTATGCGCTTACGTTCATTGGTAATTTTTTCGTCCAAAGCCCGCAACTTACTTACAGAACTTTTATAGGGTACAGAAGAAGTATCACTTATTGAAGGCAATATCTTTTGAATGGAGTCCGCAGCAGAACCAAGCTCCGAGGCATAGTTCATAAACCCATAAAATAACTTATTTTCGAGAGAATTAGTTATTTTCATAGACCTGAAATAGTCTATGGTATCTGTCTCTATGGCGAATTTTTTTTCGCTTATCAAAAATTCAAAAAACTTGTTATTCTTGCTAGGAATGGCTATAATATATACGCCTTTGGGAATATCCTTATGCCCTGTGATTCTCGCGATGCCATTTGCATCCACATGCAGGGTATCATGAATATACTTCTTGTCGCCATAGTGGTATGCCAAGAGTACATCTTCATTTACCAGTCCTTTAATCTTTATAGAAATATCAAAAGTATCTATATCTACTTTAGTATTAGGATTTACTTTTGCAAATGATGATTTTGAGACAAGAAATAAGCCTATCAATAGAGATATTAATCCTTTCATAAATCTTTTTAGTATTTTCGTACAAATATCCAAAATTCATACCATAAATCAAGCATGGCGGGAATAGTTCAAAATTTCTTATGGGTAGGCATCGGAGGTGCTATAGGAAGTATGTCTCGCTATGGTATATATTTACTTTTCAGGCATTGGGGATGGGAGCATTTCCCTATAGGCACCATAGCTGTCAATATTATAGGCAGCATTTGTATAGGTGTTTTTTATGCATTAGCTGCCCGAAATATTCCTGTAGAACATATCAAGCCATTTGTTGTCATAGGCATTTTAGGAGGGTTCACTACTTTTTCGTCCTATATTTCTGATACGTTTTTACTTATAGAAAAAAATGCCTTATACAGTGCTTTGATTTACTTTGTCGGTACATTAATTATCGGTTTTTTGGGTTTTATTTTGGGATATAAATTTTTTATCAAGATCATATAATATGAATAAAAAAGGTTTTGCAACAATTTGTGCACAAGATATCGCTATTGAAAGCTTACATTCCCATACTACACCTATTTATGCTACATCTACATTTACTTATGCCCATCTAGAGGAAGCGCAAGCATTCTTTAGAGGAGAGAGTGATGCTTATGTATATAGCAGATTAGGAAACCCCACGGTAGATGTAGTAGCTAGAAAGATAGCAAATTTGGAGGGATATGGAGGTGATTTTTATGCCTTCGGCAGATTGTTCGCTTCGGGCATGGGCGCTATAGTATCAGCCATTCTTGCTGTTGTAAAATCAGGAGATACAGTTATAACGCAGGGAAACCTGTACGGCACTACCAATGAGCTGCTGTCGGAGTTCCTTAAAGAGTACGGCATAACCTGCAAAATTGTGGACTTGCGAGACCTCGACGTTATAGACAATATGTTGCTGAATGATGAGACGATAAGACTAATATATATAGAAACTCCGGCCAATCCCACCTTGGAATGTTATGACTTAGAGGGTTTGGCAAATATAGCCAAAGCCTACAATGCTTATACCATCGTGGACAACACCTTTGCTACGCCGTATCTGCAAAGGCCCTTACATCTGGGAATAGATTTGGTAGTTCATTCCTCTACAAAGTATCTCAATGGACATGGCACTGGCACTAGCGGTGTAGTGGTAGGCAGAGAAGATTCGGGGTTGGAGCCTGCAATATTTCGCAACCAAAAATTACTCGGAGCTATATGTAGTCCTATAGAAGCCTATTTGCTCAATAATGGAATAAAGACGTTGCCCCTACGCATGGATAGGCATCAAAGCAATGCTTCCCAACTAGCACACTACCTCAGCACTCATCCCAAGGTAAAGCATGTCAACTATCTAGGGCTGGAGAGTCACAGAAGCCATCTATTGGCATCAGCGCAGATGAGTGGTGCTGGAGGCATGCTTAGTTTTGATATTGATGGCATCACGGAAGATGTAAATATATTTCTCAAAAACTTGAAAAGCTGTACGCTTACGGCTTCACTAGGGACGGCAGACACACTAATTTCTAATCCAGCAACTATGTCGCATGTAAAGGTGGATGCCAAGCAGCGACGACTCTATGGCATTACAGATACGCTGATACGTGTTTCTGTGGGTTTTGAAAATATTGAAGATATAATTGAAGATATTTCGCAAGCTCTTGATAAGCTATAAAATAAGAGGGCACTATACTTTACGCCATTTTTAGTGCAGTAACCGCAGCCTCCACTCCTTTGTTGCCATACTTCCCTCCAGCTCTGTCTTGTGCTTGCTGTAATGAATTGGGCGTAAGCACCCCAAAAATAAAGGGTAAATTATTCTTAACATTTAGAAGCTGTAGTCCATTTGCTACAGACATACTTATGTATTCATCATGCTTGGTTTCACCTTTTATCACGCATCCTATGCATATTACAGCACTAAGGTGATGGTTTTGTAATATCTGTTTAGCACCAAATACTAATTCAAATGTTCCGGGAACATAACGCACGTGAATATCTTGTTCTCTTACGCCATGCTGTAGTAATGTCTCCTTTGCGGCAGCTAACATTGAAAAGGTAATTTCAGGATTCCACTCTGCTACAACAATACCAAACTGTTTGCCACTACCGCTAGGAATAGCAATACTATTGTAGTCGGAGAGGTTGTGCTCAGATGAAGACATTGTAATACTTCTACTGTGCTTGCAATCTAGATTTATCTTTCAGAGCCTCTTTGCCTTCTTTGGTATCAGCATATTCCTCATTGAGAGCAGTATAAGCCTCCACAGCACCCTTTTTATCTCCTTTGATTTCTTTTACTTTGGCCAATTTGTATAGATAATCTGGCGTGAGCATCGTATTATACCCTGCTTTATCAACTGCTTTCTGGTAATATTCTTTTGCTTTTTCTACTTGTTCGGTTTCCATATAAGCATCGCCAAGCAATCCCAATCTACGTGCTTCTACCATAGCTTCAGGGGCAGAAAAATCTTCCAATTGCGCAATGGCTTCTTTATATTTTCCTGTCTGCATATAGCATACCCCAGCATAGTAGTGCGCCAATTTTCCGGCTTTGGTGCCAACATGCTGCTGTATTACTTTCAAGAAACCTAGGTGTTTACCATCTCCATTCAATGCTATATTGAAGGAGTCCATCTGAAAATAATTCTCTGCGAATGCCAAAGCTTCGGCACCCTTCCTTTCTTTCGGTCCTTTTATAAACTTACCATAGAGAACAAAAATGGCTGCTAATCCCAAAATTATTGCTAATGCAGTACCCACAGGTTTTTTATAATGTTCAAAAATTTCGTGTCCGTGTTCTAGTTTTTCGTTAATATCTCCAAATAAAACGTCTTCGTTTGCTTTATTTTGTTTTGCCATTACAAATAGAATTTTAATTTTTGTGGTGCAAAAGTACACTTTTATATTTTTAATCAAAAAACTTAAAGCATATCGTATCCACATTAGTGAAGAATTTTAACAATTATGAATATATTTTGTAGCCATATACACTTAAATAATTTCAAATCACACGAAGATATTGCCTATCATTTTGATAAAGGTATAAACTGTATTATAGGCAAAAATGGAGTAGGGAAAACCAATTTGCTTGATGCCATCTATTACAGTTGCATGGCGAAGAGCTACTTTGTTCATTCCGAACACAGTATTATACAGCAAGGAAGGGATTTTTTTAAGCTAAAAACAAATTTCACTACGGATGACCTGAATAAAGAGGTAGTTTTACAGTGGTCTCCTACAAGCAAGAAAGAGCTTTTTATTAATCAGATAAAACAAGAACGCCTGAGTGAGCTGATAGGAAAGTTTCCGATAGTCTTCTTTTCCCCTAACGACAGCCAACTTATCTATGGGAGCAGTGAAGAAAGACGTAAGTTTATGGATGCCACCTTATGCCAAATAGACAGAGGTTATCTCGAAGCCTTAATCAAATACAATAAAGTTTTGGCGCAACGCAATGCCGCACTCAAAAAAATGAGCGAAACTCATAATACAGACACGATACTACTAGAAATTTACAATAGTACCTTACACCATTTGGCAACGGAAATACATGAGAAGCGCAAATCTTGGATAAATGATTTTATACAGTTATTTAAAACTTATTATTATCGTATCGGTGAAGATATGGAGGAGGTATGTATCTACTACCGATCGGCACTTGATGAGCACAGTATGATGCAATGGTTTCAGCTCCTTCAAAATACGGAGATACAGGCAGGGAGAACCTTACGTGGCATTCATCACGATGATTTGGATTTTGAGATTAAAAATATGTCTCTGAAAAAGTCTGGATCGCAGGGACAGCAAAAAACTTTTCTGTTGGCACTAAAGTTGGCGCAATATACGCTATTGAAAGAGAAGAAAAATCGAAAGCCCATATTTATGTTTGATGATATATTTGATAAATTTGATCCTTATAGAATGGGTAAGATTTTTACGCTATTGGCAGAAGAGGGCATGGGACAAATCTTCATGACAGATTCTGATAAAAATAGGATATTACCACTTATAGAGCGTAACTTTAGCCATTATAATATCATAGAATTTTGACAAAGCACAATATCTACCATACCCGATATAATAAGAGCATATCCATAGGTGATGCCATGAACCTCTTTGTAAAAGAAGAAAGGCTAACCGTAGGACTTCAAGCCGCCAAAGTAAGAGAGGCTTGGTACAATATCATGACAGGCCCCCTATCCAAATACACCAAAAAAATTTATTATGACAAGGGTATCCTTACGGTATATACCCACAGCCCTATATTCAAAAATGAGCTTATACTTACAAGGAACGCAGTAGTAGAGCAATTAAATATTTTGTTAGAAGAAAAACTCATAAAACAAATCATTATCAAATAACGTTATATTTGCTCAAATAATAACAAAACTTATATAAGATGGCAATTACTATTACTACTGAAAATTTTGAAAATGAAGTAATTAAAAGCGAAAAAGTTGCATTAGTGGACTTTTGGGCAGAATGGTGCGGTCCTTGTAGGATGATAGGTCCTATTGTAGAGGAATTGGCTAATGAGTATGAAGGAAAGGCTGTGATAGGCAAACTCAACGTGGACAACTATGGCGAAATCGCCGAACAATTTGGCATAAGAAGTATTCCTACACTTCTTATCTTCAAAAAAGGCGAATTAGTAGATAGAGTGGTAGGTGCAGTTCCTAAACAAGAACTCGTTAAGCGTCTGAATGCTCAGATGAACTGATTCTGTTTTGTACTAAAACACATTTGCATATTATAACGTGGGTACAGATAACGTAAGTACGGGTTATTAGGCAACATCAGGGGTATCGTCCTAAAAAAGTTTACAGTTTTTTGGTTTAGCTCGGTAATACATTGTCATTACAAACATAGTCCTAAAATAGGTTTACAGATCCATTTTTTTACTAATAAATTCGTCATTGTATATTTTTACTAATAATATAAACAATGAAATCAAAAGCGGCCCAAAAATTATACCCATAATGCCAAAAATACTAATCCCCATGAATACACCAAAAAGCGTAATTAATGGATGAACATCATGGAATTGCTTTTGCAAGAAAATTCTCGCTATATTATCTACAGAACCTATGATGGCAAAGCCCCACACCAAGATAGCTATACCTTGCCAGGTCTCTCCTACTGCCATAGTATATATACCCAAAGGCAGATATACCAGCATTGAGCCTACCATAGGAACTATAGAACATATAGCCGTGAGCATTCCCAATAGCAAAATATTTTCTGCTCCAAAAATCCAATAGCCAAACATGCCTGTAAATCCTTGCAAAATGGCTACAATGGGAATCCCTATGGCATTACTATACACCATAGACTGTACTTCCTGTACGATTTTATTATCATTCTTTCT
This sequence comes from Chitinophagales bacterium, assembly GCA_044227665.1. Lineage (GTDB taxonomy): Bacteria > Bacteroidota > Bacteroidia > Chitinophagales > JADIYW01 > JBGAWK01. The sequence continues at coordinate 7,903 of JBGAWK010000045.1, read as the reverse complement.
AGAAAATGGAAGTATTGTTATCGCTTTACTTTCCCATTCTTTATATTGAGTTATTAGAAAATATAATATCAAATAAGTGAAGAAAAAACTACCAAGTCCAGTCATTGTTCCTTGTAATGTGTTTTGTAAGTATTCCAATCCTTTACTATAAACCATAGACATATTAATACCCTCCAATATGTCTATATCTAGGTTTTTCATTATGAAAGTATTTATGGCTCCAAAAATAGAATTCAGCTTCTCTGGATCTTTCACATAGGGCATAATCTGATTTATGCCATAAGTAGTTGCCCAAGCAAAAGGCAATATTAATAGGATAAAAGAAACAAACATGAGCAATAATGCAGTAATGGGCTTATACCATTTCCATTTTTCCATCATTACAGTCATAGGTTTACGCATAATTACATAAAGTGTTACAGCACCTAGAAAAGAATTCATCAAGAAAAATAGTTCTTTGAACAACAAAAGTCCTAAGGCTATTATTATTGCCAGTATCAGTAATTGCTTAATAATATTGGGGTGTATAAGTTTTGTATTTTCCATTCTTCAAAAGTACTGGTATGTAGCATGATTTTTTTATATTTATCGCTAAATATATTATAGGATATTCATTTCATCTGACAAAATATACACTTCTTAAATCCAACATATTCATGGCATTAGGAACAAGTCCTTTCACATATAGCGGTCTGAATCGTACCACTTCGTCATAAAATAGGGGTATGACAGGAGATTGCTCCAAAATGATATTGTTCATTCGGCTGTATAAGGCTATAGCTTTTGTATCATCACCAGTTTGTATCATCTCATTGTACAAACGATTAAATTCGTCATCGGAAAATCCCGTATAATTTGGAGGAGCGTCATAGTTGCCATAGAATAGTGCCAAAAAATTCTCTGCATCGGGATAATCCCCTATCCACGAAGCCCGGAACATCTGCAATGCACGTTTGCGCATAGCTTCTCTCAACATACCGCCCTGCAATACATCCAATTTTATGGAAAAGCCTACATCTTCAAGGTTCTTAGCTATATATTCCATCAAGTCTTTATATTGGGGATTGGTAGAAAGCATAATCTCTGGCAATCCTTTACCCGATGGATATCCGGCTTCTGCCAATAACTTTCTAGCATAATCGGGATTGTAACTGTAACGCTGCGATGCCAAGCTATCATAACCTATACATCCCAAAGGTATAATTCCTGCCTCCGCCGTCACACCTATGCCATTCCTCAGGTAACGGACTAGTTTTTTTCTGTCTATCGCATAATTCATAGCCTTACGTACCTGAGCATTCAACAAGGCCCTATTTTTTTGTTCTTTTATCCCTATACCTATATATTCCGTATTGAGAAAGGGCATTTTATCCAGCGCAATCTTTGAACTCCATTGCGGCAGAATATTTCCATTTACATCTATGAGCTTATCCTTGAATTGTGCATCGAGGGCATTCAGAAAATCCAACTTTCCTTGCTGGAAAGCCAAAAACTCCACACCACGGTCTTGCATAAAACTGATGCGCACGCCATTGAGATAGGGTAATAATTTTCCTGTGCTATCTTTTTCAAAATAATTAGGATTCCGCAATAGTATCATAGCTGAGTTTTCCGACCATTTTTTAAGATAAAAAGGTCCCGTACCACAGGGATGCGTACGAAAATCTTTGCCCCAAAAATCTACCACTTCGTGTGGGACTACGGCACAATACGGCAAAGTCAGCAATCCCAACATGGGGCGAAAAGGCTTTGCCAACCGCAACACAAAGGTCGTGTCATTAGGAGCAAAAAATGGCTGTATGCTGTCAATTTTCCCGTTAAAAAGCCATGCTCCCGTACTTGCTACATTTGTGTCTATAATGCGATTAAGACTATATACAAAATCTTGTGCTATAACTTTTCTTTTATTTTTATATAAATCATTTTCAATAAAATAAATATCATTTCTTAAATAAAAAGTATAAATTTTTCCATCCTCCGAAATCTCCCATCTCTTAGCAATAGAAGGTTTGATTTGCAACAAACTATCCATCTGCACCAACCCATTATATAGCATATTGCATACCCACATACTATTTTGATCCTTGGAAAATGCAGGATCTAAAGAACTGAGATTGGCATATAAATTTAGTGCAAAAACATTATTCTGCACATGATTATCAAAGGTGGGTTTGCAAGATGAAAACAGCAGTATTAGTAATAGGACAACTTCTTTTTTCAACCTACTCATAATACTACTTTTTCAATATACATTTAAGGATTTTGACTATCCTATCAGTAGGCAGGAGATTTGAGCATTAATCCCATATCCTGCGCCCAGCCCAAAGCGATATTCATATTTTGAACGGCCTGCCCAGATGCGCCTTTGAGTAAATTATCTATCACTGACTCTACAAATACGATGTCATCGTGTTTGTTTACATACACACATGCATTATTGGTGCCTACGACTTGCTTTACATCTGGATGCTTTGAGATACAGCGTATAAAGGGATTGTCCTTATAAAATTGATTATATAAAGAGATTACCTCCTCATGGCTCAAGTCACATTTTGTATAACATGAAGCCAAAATTCCTCTTGTAAAATTTCCTCTATAAGGAATAAAATGTATATTAGGACTTTTGCCTTGCAATTGCGCTATAGTCTGCCTGATTTCCGCCAAATGTTGGTGATTAAATACTTTATAACTCGAAATATTATGAGCGCGCCACGTATAATGTGAGGTTGCTGATAAGCCTACACCAGCACCCGTACTTCCTGTAATAGCAGAAATATGAATATCATCATTCAATACTTTTGCCTTTGCCAAGGGCAAAAGTGCTATCTGTATAGCAGTGGCGAAGCATCCTGGATTTGCTACATGCCTTGCATCCCGAATATATACCTCATTAAGTTCGGGCAATCCGTAGATAAAGTCATTATCACTTTTCTGTATGCGAAAATCCTGACTTAAATCTATTACTACCGTGCTGCTAAAGTTATTTTCAGACATATATTGTACTGCCTCGCCATGTGGCAGACATAAGAAAAGGACATCTACTTCCTGAGGCACCTTAGCTACAAATCGCATATCTTCAAAAAAGAATAAATCTGTATGTACTTCCGATACAGGCTTTCCTGCCTGTGAGCGACTTTGCGCGAAGATGGACTGCACCTTGGGATGTTGTACCAATAAGCGCAAAAGTTCTCCTCCCGTATATCCTGCTGATCCTACTATTCCTACCGAAATGTTATCTGATGCTGACATGGCATAAAATTACTCAAAAACTATTCAATGTAGCGGAAATGATATGCAAAGCCTCCTCCATCTCCTCATCATTGATACACAAAGGAGGCGCAAAACGTATAATATTGCCATGTGTAGGCTTTGCCAAAAGTCCCTTTTTCGCCATCTCCATACATATTTCCCAAGCAATATCCTTATGCATACTGTCGTCAATCACAATGGCATTAAGTAATCCCTTCCCTCTTACCGTCTGTATCAATGGATGTCCGAGTGCTGAGATATATTTTCTGAATTCGGTCCCTTGTCGTGTGGCATTCTCTGCCAATCCCTCATCTTTCAAAATCTTCAGTGCTTCTGTAGCTATTACGCAAGCTAGTGGATTTCCACCATAGGTAGAGCCATGTTCGCCAGGCTTTATGCAGAGCATCACTCCATCATTAGCAAGTACTGCACTTACGGGCAGCATACCCCCTGATAAGGCTTTACCCAGTATAAGAATATCAGGTTTTACCATTTCATGATCACAAGCAAGCATAGCACCGGTTCTACATAGTCCTGTTTGTACTTCATCCGCTATCCATAACACATTATTTTCCGTACACAATTTTCTTATTTCAGAGAGGTATCCATTATCAGGCACTACAACACCTGCTTCACCCTGAATAGGCTCTACCATAAATGCGGCTGTATTGCCATCTTGTAAAGCCTGTTTCAGTGCTGCTAAATCATTATATGGTATCACCTCATATCCGGGCATATAAGGGCCAAACCCTTCGTAGGAGGAAGGATCTGTACTTGCTGAAATGGCAGCAAGTGTCCTACCCCAAAAATTATTGGAGGCAAAGATAATCTTAGCATTATTATGAGGAATACCCTTCACGTTATATCCCCATTTCCTAGCCAACTTTACAGCTGTCTCGCCACCCTCTACCCCTGTATTCATAGGCAATACTTTATCATAACCCAACAATGTTGTAATATATTGTTCGTATTCACCCAAGGCATCAGAATAGAAAGCGCGTGAAGTAAGTGTAAGTTTTGCTGCTTGTGCCGCAAGTACTTCCACTAATCTAGGGTGGCAATGCCCCTGATTTACAGCAGAGTATGCCGACAAAAAATCAAAATATTGTTTGCCTTCTACATCCCAAACATTTACGCCTCTGCCTTTGGTAAGGACTACAGGTAGAGGATGGTAATTATGCGCGCCAAAACGCTCCTCTAAATCTATATAATATTGACTATTCACAGCACAAAATTAGTTCATTGTACATTATTTATGGCAAGTGATTTTGTTTGTGTGTACCCCCAATAAAATCAGGGTCAGTTCCATCTTGACTAAAATCTTGATTAGTGACATAAATTTTTGACTCCATGACAAACTTAGTTCTACCAACTTTATCATAAATTTTACCAAATTGCGTAACATAGTTAAATCCATAAGCAATTCCAAATCCTACTTCAAATTCACCAAAAATTGTTGTGACTCCGCACCAATTTCCACAGCCTAATAATTCAGAAAATAAATCTCCATTTTTATCTACAAATCTTATAGGATTATTATTAAAGCAAGCATAGCTACTCAAATATGGATACTTAGCAATCAGAGGCTCTGTATTCCATCTCCTTCCCAACCTGCCATCATACTCCCAGTATTGAGCAGTAGTAACGCTAGGATTTATTTCATTTTCTCTTTCCATGCCATTAAACCCGTACGTGTAAGTTCCAAGCCTATTCACCATATACCCTTACATTATCCAACTCGTAGGTGGATGTAAGGTTGCTTGTGCCGCTACCTGTATATCGGAAGGCGATTACTACGTTGCCGGATAAGCTGCTTACATCTATAGCACCGGAGGGTATAAATGGGCTAAAGTTGCCCGATGCAATATCCGAGGCTTCTGCAATTCTGGCACTCAATGATGTCCACGTCGTAGTTGTAGGATTCCCTGTATAATTATTGGTAATGAATACTTCAAAGAGTGTTCCTGCTCTCGGGAAGCCTATTGCTGTACTAAATGATAATTTTTCATTGGTAGATGCATCAAAATTAATATCAGGAGAAATAAACCATGTGATATTACTAGACTCTGCCGGAGAGCCAAAGGCTGACATCTGTACATATTTATTATTGGCTGAAGAAGGTTGGTTGTTCACTTTGAAAACTTTAGTTCCTGCAACTGCCTGATTTACCCAAGAGCCAATACTTGTAACACCATTGGAATAACTTTCAAAGGTTTCTTCATATACTACCACGGCATTAGGGTCGGTGCCATCGCATTTTATACCTTTGAGCTGCACTTCAGAAGTATCTCTTACGGTAAGTTGCTTTGTAGAATTGTAGCGACTATAAATGCCTATGATGTCTCCCTTCCCTCTTGGTGTTTTGGCGAAGGCAAAAGTAGCGTAAGGGCTTGTTCTCACTGTAATCTTAGCACCTGTACAATTCGTAAGAATACGGTCACCATCATCAGGAATTACAGCATGGACATTGGCATATTCTATATTGGAAGCCGAAGATGAAAATTCTACATCTTTGAGGATAATCAACCTAGACAAGTAAGCATCGTTGAGGTCGCTGATAGCTACCTCTATGGGCTGTAGGGGTGTAGATAGTGCCCCTCTTACAATATATTTGTCTTGCAATGTAGCAGGAATTCTACCCACATCTACGCCATTGGCATAGCCACCCATTTGGGTAACACCACCATAGGTGCCTAGCACTAGGTCTTTACATTTTACATATATCTTTCTACCTTCGGGATACAAACCGTAGAGGTCGTAAGATTCTATAAGTATGGGTATCCCTGCTGTACCGTCATCTATGATTATCTGCTTGTAAATATTTCCGGTACGGTCATCCCCTACGACTATACCTTCTATGATGATATCTTCGGTAACGGTGATAGGCGAGCCCCCTGTATATAGGGCTTTGAGTTCTGCAATAGTAAGATTTGCCACTATATTGGGGCTAGGGCTTGCCGGCGGCTCATCAAAGTTATCTTTCTTACATGATGTGATAGATAGTACTAGGAATAATACTAATGTGGGGAATCCATTTTTTTTGATTGTGGTCATCATTATTTTCTGTTATAATATTTTAAAATCTATATATCAAATTTAAATAAAAATTTAAGCCAAAGGCATAGGCATACTTGGTAGGAAATTTATTGGGGTCTTTGAGGTCATAGTCATAACGCAATTGCTCACGAGCTGACACCGTAATATTTTGGTTATTGGTAAGGTTGCTGATTCCCGTATTAAGGACGATATAGGCATTGTTATTTTTGATATTCTTAAACGTACTGCTCAATTTCCAAGAATAGCCTCCAGACATATCTACTGTATATTCTCCTTTTTGGCTTCTTCTCTCTTGCAGAATAATATTATACCACTGCTGCGACTGATACGGTATGGCATCTACGGCTCTCTCACTGCGATGTGTAGGCGCAAACTCTGTATAAAACCAGTCAAAGAAATTGACATTGGCAGATACAAACCAGTATTTTGGAGAACGATAAAATAGACCGAAAGTGTATGCTTGCTGTGGAGAACCTCCTACTTTAAAGTTTTCCGAATACACTGTTTCCTCTATCTTGAACGTAGGGTCATTATCTACCCTGATAATACCTTTTTGGCGACTGCTAAAGAAATAATTACCTGCTGAAGCTACTATAGTCGCCGACAAGCCTTTGAATAAATCTGCTTGCATGGCAAATTCACCACCATAATGTACTTTGTCTATACCTATAATCGTATAATTACCGAATGCATTGATAACATCATCATAGAAGAATATAGAATTGCTGCTATTTTGGAAATGCGTATAATATAAGGTAGCCCTCATACGTACTTTGGGTGCATTGAGTACATATCCTCCTTCTATAGAGGCAATTTTCTCTGAAGAGACATCGGGATTCTCTTCATTGCTGGTTCTTGGTGACAGAAATTGTCGAGACCAATAGGGTGCTCTTGTTTCTAAAATAGCGTTAGTATAAATATAATTTTTGCCGTTGATTTTATAGGTAAGTCCACCTTTCATGGCATAGTTGAAGTTCGTAATCACCTTGGAGCGTCCTTCGGAATTATCAGGATTCATACCATTGCGGAAGTGTCCATATCTCCACTGAGTAGTGTTGCTGAATTCTACAGCCATCATGAGATCTACTTTGTCATAGTGATGCACTACTTGTCCCCATATAGATGTTTTGTGATTGACATCATCATAATTGAACTGATACTTATCCCCTACTTTTAGCGGATTATATGGATGATTCATATCATTGGCAGCTGAAGCCAAATTAGTACCTAGTGAGTCGTCTTCCACAAACTCATCTACATCTATATAGAAATCCGAACCCAATAAATCTCTTATACGCTTGAACTTGTTATTTTTTTGATATTGATACAAAAGACCAAAAGTAAGGTCGGCACGACCACCTGCAGTCACATTATATACCGTATTAAAATTGAATCGCGACTGCTTGTCTACCTCATCGCCCAGTATGAAGTGGGCACGCTTCCCGGCGACAGTATTTCCTGATACGCCATTGGCATTTTGTATGGTAACATCAGGTTGATTCTTATTAAATTCATAGAGCTTGTCCCATTGCACTTGCAGTGCTTCAGGCGTGGATGTAAGATAATCGTAGATAATATCTTTTTTGTCTTCATTATC